>NZ_JAYRPE010000034.1:0-113888 GCF_041911315.1 Xanthobacter sp.
CCGCCACCGGCACGCCCGCCTCCTGCTCGCGCAGGATCCCGATAATCTGTTCTTCCGTGAACCTTGATCGTTTCATTCGTCCGTCCCTTTCCTGGGGCGGACTCTAGTTATTTCTGGAGGAGTTTCAGGGGGGCACGTCAGCTGGAACCTAGCCCATCTTCCAATTCTCTGATCTGCCGACTGATCGTCGATTCCCGGACGCCAAGTTTGGCGGAAGCCTTTCGGAAGCTTCCTTGCTCTGCAGCTGTGACGACATAACGCAGATGCCGAACCTCGATATTGAATTTGGGCGTGACCACAACGCATAGACCGGCGGTTAGATGGTTAAGGCCGCGCGAAAACCTCCGTACATGCCGGTCTAGCCTCCAACATCAGACGATTTTCGAAACTTGAGTTCGTAAAGGTAGGCTCAACGCTTAGGCGATTGAGTGTAAGCATGGGATATTGTTTTTATCCGTATATATAAAAACGCTGTAGGAAATGCGTCGTCTCGTTTGTTCGCGGCATCCTAGCCATCAGTTGTTGATCGTGCGGTGATCAGACCGATCTGGCAGGAGTGGGAAAAGCGCTTTTAGCCGCGAGACAGTTATTTTGAGCCTTTACACCGTCCTTATGCGTGCGCGTAAAAACTCAGCACTACCCTTACATGCAACGCAGTAAATGCCTGCCGGCAATCCAACCTCAAAATGGAGCCGGTATGCATGCTGCACAATCATCCTACTCATAGATCCGGACCCCAATCACGCGGGCCCGTAGTCGACGAACGCGCGCCGATCATCACGGCGCGGCCCCCGATTTGCCGGTCAGTTGGGAGGGGGCAGCCATGACCGCATCGTTCATGACCGGGCTCGCCGGCCTCTGCGCCATCGGTCTTTTCGCCTATCTGTTCTACGCCCTCGTGAAGCCCGAGCGCTTCTGAGCCTGGAACGGACATCCGCAACAACAAACACCAGGTAGCAAACATGGGCGACCTCGCATTCGTAGCCGTGACGCTCGTCTTCTTCGCAATCACTGCAGGGTTCATCGTAGCCCTGGATCGAATTTGAGGACGCTCGCATGACACAAGACATCACTCAATTCATCCTCATCCTTGCAATCATGACCGGCTTGGTCGTGGTTCTGGGCAAATGGATGACACATCTATTCACGAGCCCAGGCCACAACATCCTGGAGCGCGGCACCTATGGTATTCTCGGTGTCGACCCCGAGGAGAAGATGTCCTGGACGCGCTATGGCATGGTGCTGGTGCTCAGCAATGCCGCTATGTTGCTCCTGGGCTACTTCATTCTTCGGATTCAGGATTTCCTCCCCGGCGATACGCTCGCGCGCGCCGCTCAAACGCCCGATCTGGCTTTCAACACGGCAGCGTCCTTCACGACCAACACGAATTGGCAAGCTTACTCCGGCGAGTCGAGTCTCTCGAACTTCTCGCAGATGGCCGCCATCACCTTCCTGATGTCGATCAGCGCCACGACGGGTGTTGCGGCGGCCGGCGGATTCATCCGCGGACTCAGCCGAAAGACGACCGCTGATATCGGCAATTATTGGGTCGACTTCACGCGCGTTCTGTATCGTCTGTTTCTGCCGCTCTGCTTTCTCATGGCTCTCGTCTATGTCTGGCAGGGCATGCCGCAAACGCTGAGCGCGGACGCGATCGTCACGACCCTCGAAGGAGTCAAGCAACAGCTAATCCTCGGACCGGTGGCGAGTTTTGAAACGATCAAGCACATCGGTACAAACGGTGGTGGCTTTTACGGGATGAACGCCGCGCATCCCTTCGAGAATCCGACACCTCTCACCAACACGCTGCATATCCTGAGCATGCTGTTGATCCCGTCGGCCCTCACTTACACCTTCGGTGCCATGATCCTTCGGCGTCGTCAGGGCTGGGCGTTCTTCGGCGCCTTCCTGGTGATGTTCGTCGGCTTCCTGACTCTGGTCTACAGTTCCGAACAGGCTGGCAATCCGATGCTGGCTTCCATGGGGGTCGATCAGGCCCAGACAGCCTTCCAGGGTGGCGGCAATATGGAGGGCAAGGAGCTTCGCTTCGGCATCGCTCAGACCAGCATGTTTGTGACAACGACGACGGCGGCGACGACCGGTTCCGTCGACTCCATGCACTCATCGCTGACACCACTCGGCGGATTCGTTCCCATCGCGCAGATGATGCTGAACAATGTCTTCGGTGGCGACGGCGTGGGTCTCATCAACCTCGTCACCTATGCGATCCTGACTGTGTTCCTGGTCGGCATGATGATCGGGCGGACGCCAGAATTCCTCGGCAAGAAAGTCGAGGCGCGCGAGATGAAGTACGTGATGATTGCGATCCTCGCGCATCCGCTAAGCATCCTAGGCTTCACTGCACTCGCCTGCGTGCTGCCTTCCACGCTCGAAAGCCTTGCCAATATGGGGCCACACGGCTTCAGCGAAGTGCTCTACGCCTACACATCGGGCACGGCTAACAACGGTTCGGCTTTCGCGGGCCTCAACGCCAATACGCCGTTCTTCAACACGACGATTGGTTTCGCGATGCTGATCGGCCGCTTCTTCACCCTCCTGCCGATGCTCGCCGTCGCCGGCGTGATGGCGGCCAAGAAGACGGTGCCCGAAGGACCTGGCACGCTGTCGACCGCAACTCCCCTGTTCACCGGGCTCCTGGTGTTCGTGGTGTTGGTTGTTGGCGGACTGACCTTCCTGCCGGCGCTCGCGCTCGGCCCGATCGTCGAACATCTGCTGATGCTTGCTGGCACGACATTCTGAGGATCCATTCATGCGTAACGAACAAACCATCATCCACTCGCCCGCGCCAGCGTCGCAATCGGCGTTCAAGGGTATCACGCGGCCGGTCCTGGCCTCTTCCGTCTTCTTCATGCTGGTAACTGGCGTCGCCTATCCTTTGGCGACAACCGGTGTCGCCAACATCCTCTTTCCTGATCAGGCCAAAGGGAGCCTGATCGTCAGAGACGGAAACGCGGTCGGCTCGCGCCAGATCGGCCAGTACTTTACCAAGCCGGAGTATCTCCACGGCCGGCCAAGCGCGACGTCAGGAACGGACCCCAGCGATCCGTCGAAGACCGTCGATCAGCCGTACAACGCCGCCCTGAGCGGAGCGAGTAATCAAGGCGCAATCAGCAAGAAGCTGCTCGATGCCGTTGCTGAACGCGCAAAGGCTTATCGGGACGAGAATGGGTTGGCCGCGGATGCTGCGGTGCCCGTCGACGCCGTCACAGCGTCGGCCTCTGGACTTGATCCTGATATTTCTGTCGCCAACGCCCGTCTTCAGGCGCCGCGCCTTGCCAAGGCCCGCGGGCTAACGACCGAACTGATGCTGCAATTCGTGGATCAGCACACCATGGGGCGACAGTTCGGTGCTCTCGGCGACCCCAGGATCAACGTTCTCGAATTCAATCTCGCGCTTGACGCGGCTCATCCAGCCCGCCCTGCCGCTCAATAAGACATAGGTGTCATAATGTCCTTAGTAGAGACAAACGCGCCGCAAGGCGCTGGTGTGGGCGGAACCCTCAAGCCCGTCTCCTGGGCCTCTGTCATTGGCGAAGCGTTCAGAAAGCTGTCGCCGAGCGTCCAGCTGAAAAACCCCGTGATGTTCGTGGTCTATCTTGGCAGTATCGTTACGACGCTGCTGTGGATCCAGGCGTTGACCGGAAAGGGTGAGGCTCCCGCGGCCTTCATTTTTGCGATCGCAGCCTGGCTCTGGTTCACGGTCCTTTTTGCCAATGCCGCAGAGGCGCTCGCTGAGGGACGCGGTAAAGCGCAAGCCGATGCATTGCGGGCAACACGCCAAAGGGTGATTGCCCGCGTCTTGAAAGAGCCAAACCGGCAGAGCGAATCGTGGCCTTCTCCGAGCGACGAACTCGCTCTTGGAACCTACGTTCTGGTCGAAGCCGGCGAGATCATTCCCGCCGACGGTGAAGTGGTTCAGGGTGCTGCCTCGGTCGACGAATCGGCGATCACCGGCGAATCCGCGCCAGTGATCCGCGAGGCGGGCGGGGATTTCTGTTCGGTCACCGGCGGTACGCGCGTTCTCTCCGACTGGATCATCGCGCGCGTCACGGCGAAGCCAGGCGAAGCCTTCCTCGACCGCATGATCGCCATGGTCGAAGGCGCCAAGCGCGGCAAGACCCCCAATGAGATCGCCCTCACGATCCTTTTGGTGGCGCTCACGCTGATCTTCCTTCTTGTTTGCGTGACGTTGCTGCCATTCTCGAGCTTCAGCACAATCATCGCTGGGGGAGGTTCGGTCGTCACGATCACGGTGCTTATCGCACTGCTTGTCTGCCTGATCCCGACCACCATCGGCGCATTGCTGTCGGCGGTTGGCATTGCAGGCATGAGCCGAATGATGAAGGCTAATGTACTCGCGACCTCCGGCCGGGCCATCGAGGCGGCGGGTGACGTCGATGTGCTGCTACTCGACAAGACGGGCACCATCACACTCGGGAACCGGGAGGCTACCAAATTTCTTCCCGCCCCGCGCATCGACGAGCGCGCGCTGGCCGACACCGCCCAGCTTGCGTCGCTTGCCGACGAAACGCCGGAGGGCCGATCGATCGTGGTATTGGCCAAGAACGCTTTCGGCATCCGTGGTCGTGAGCTTCACGGAGCCGAAGCGATTGCATTCAGCGCTCACACGCGGATGAGCGGCATCAATATCGACGGTCGCCAGATTCGCAAGGGCGCAGCCAGCGCGATTCGGGCTTATGTCGAGTCAATGGGCGGCGTGTTCCCCCAGGAGGTCGCAAGAATCGTTGACGAAGTATCCCGGCGAGGCAGCACGCCGTTGGTCGTCAGCGATGGGGTCACCGTCCTCGGCGTCATCGAACTCAAGGATATCATCAAGGGCGGTATCAAGGAGCGCTTCGCAGAACTGCGTGGCATGGGCATCAAGACCGTGATGATCACGGGCGACAATAAGCTGACTGCGGCCGCCATCGCGGCCGAGGCCGGTGTGGACGACTATCTCGCCGAAGCCACGCCCGAGGATAAACTCCGCCTTATCCGCGAGTATCAGGCGGAAGGACGGCTCGTCGCGATGACCGGCGACGGCACCAACGATGCTCCCGCACTGGCGCAGGCTGACGTTGCGGTGGCCATGAATAGCGGTACCCAAGCCGCCAAGGAGGCCGGCAACATGGTCGATCTCGACAGCAACCCCACAAAATTGCTGCGGGTTGTCGAGGTCGGCAAGCAGATGATCATGACCCGCGGCGCCCTGACAACATTCAGCGTCGCCAACGATCTTGCCAAGTATTTCGCCATCATCCCGGCCGCCTTCGTTGCGACCTATCCCCCGCTTGCGGCCCTGAACGTCATGGGCCTCCACAGCCCAGCATCGGCGATCCTGTCCGCGGTGATTTTCAACGCGCTGATCATCGTGGTCCTGATCCCGCTGGCGCTTAAGGGCGTCCAGTACCGGGCTGAACCGGCAGCGCGCCTGCTGAGCCGGAACCTGCTGATCTACGGATTGGGCGGGATTATTGTGCCGTTTATCGGTATAAAGGTGATCGATATGCTCATCACACCCTTCTTTTGACGGGTCACTCGAAAGAGGCAAGAAACTGGCTTGAGGTTAGGCGCTCAATCATGGTGGATCAGCGACCCGATCCCGACGATCTGCTGGAGGTCGTGAAGGATCAAACCCATCGTTCCAAACGCGGACAGCTGAAGATATTCTTCGGTGCCTGCGCCGGGGTGGGCAAGACCTTCGCGATGCTTCAGGCGGCACGCCAACTCCAGGCTGATGGCGTCCCGGTCGGGATCGGGATCGTCGAGACGCATGGTCGCAAGGATACGCAAGAGCTCCTAGAGGGCCTTCCTGTTCTGCCGCGCAAAACCATGAGCGGCAATGGCAGGCCCACCACCGAATTTGATCTCGATGGCGCCTTGGTATCGGGATACAAGCTCCTGGTTGTCGACGAACTGGCTCATACCAATGTCGCCGGCAGCCGCCACGCCAAACGCTGGCAGGACGTCGACGAACTGCTCGATGCAGGCATCGACGTCTATACTGCTCTGAACGTCCAGCACCTCGATAGCCTGAATGATATCGTCGGTGGCATCATCGGGGTTCGGGTGCGGGAGACCGTTCCCGACCGCATCTTTGATGCAGCGACCGACGTCGTCCTCGTCGATCTGCCGCCCGATGACCTGCTGGCGCGCATGAACGCGGGTAAGGTCTATCTGCCAGTCTCGATAGAGCGTGCGCGGCAGAATTTCTTCCGGCGCGGCAACCTGATTGCCCTGCGGGAACTGGCGCTGCGGCGCGTCGCCGATCGGGTCAACGCCGATGTGCGGACCTACCGTGTCTCCCATGCGATCAAGTCCGTCTGGCCGACCCAGGAAATGCTGATGGTGTGCGTCAGCGCCGACCAATCACAGGAGCGGTTGGTGCGCGAAGGCGCACGACTCGCCCAGCGCTTGCAAGCCAAGTGGATCGTTGTCCATGTCGATAGGCCCTATCAGGGCGACGACACCAGCTCGCGAGAGTCACTGTTGAGCATCGCCGCCGTTGCCCAGGCTGCCGGCGCCGAATTTGCCAACGTGCCTGGACAGGATGTCGCCGAAACCCTGCTGGACTACGCGCGCAAGCGCAATGTTACGAAGCTTATTGTCGGAAATCCGCACGGTTGGCGATTCATACCCTTCCGGTCGCGGCTTCAGGAGAGGATCGCCCGCGCAGGCCCGGAAATGGGTGTGATCCTCCTCAACCTGGATGATGTTCCTCGCGCGATCAAACGCAAAATCACGGATCAGCCAGACGGCTATGCTCGCGGGCTTGTCATTGCAACGCTCGCCTGCGGCGTGACAGCGGCGCTCGCGGCCTGGCTGCTCCGGGTCTTCGATCCATCCAACGTCGTCATGTTGTTTCTGATGACAGTGATTTTTGTCGCGATGCGTCTCGGTCGCGTCGCCGGCGCCTGGGCGGCCCTGTTGTCTGTCGCGTGCTTCGATTTCTTCTTCATCGAGCCCAGGTTGTCGTTTGCGGTGACGGATACCCAGTACCTCTTCACCTTTGCCCTGATGCTTGTCGTGGCCGTGGTCATCAGCCAGCTCGCCGCGCGCATGCGCTCCGAAGCCAGGGTTGCTCGTGCTGGTGAACGCCGCGCCTCTGCACTCGCCCGGATCGCGCGTGAGCTGTCCAGCGCCATCAAGCTCGAACAGGTCGTCGCGATCTGTCGAGATGCAATCACGCCCCTGTTCGGCGCGCAGGTGGTTCTCCTCGTACCCAATGAAAAGGAAAGACTCGTTGCGACGCAGGATGCGGGCCTCATCGACCTGTCGGTGGCTCAATGGACCTTTGATCACGCCCAGGAAGCAGGGCTCGGAACGCAGACCTTGAGCGCTGCCGATGCCCTGTACCTCCCGCTGAAGGCATCGATGGCCACCCGGGGCGTGCTCGCCATCCTGCCAAGCGGTTCCCCGATATCCAACGATCCGGATGACCGCCGCCTCCTGGACGCCTGCTGTTCAACCATAGGGCTGGCCCTGGAACGTATCCACTTCGTGGACGTCGCCCAGGACACTCTGGTTCGCATGGAAGGCGAGAAGCTTCGCAACACACTCCTTTCGGCGGTGTCGCATGATCTCAAGACTCCCCTCACTGCGATCCGCGGCCTAGCCGAAACGCTTGAGCACGCACAGGGGCTTCCCGACGAGGATCGCAGCGACCTCGCCAGATCCATCAGAATGCAGGCCGATGAACTCAAACGGCTTGTAAGCAATTTGCTCGACCTGGCACGGATGCAGAGCCAGGGCGTGCGCCTCAACAAAGAATGGCATCCGCTCAGCGAAATCGTCGGCAGCGCACTTGCGCAGTCGACCTCTTTTCTAAAGCCGCGGACCGTGCGGACCAATTTGCCGGTCGATCTGCCGCTCGTCGAGGTCGATGCGACGCTCATCGAGCGCGTCCTGATTAACCTCTTCGACAATGCCGCCAAATATACGCCGCCCACGACAACGCTCATGGTTCGCGGAGGAGCATCGGGCGATTCAATCTATTTGGTGGTCGAAGACGACGGCCCTGGCCTACCCACGGCCAATCCGGAAGGACTTTTCGAGCCGTTCGCAAGGGGGCAAAAGGAATCGTCCATCGCCGGGGTCGGTCTTGGCCTGGCGCTGTGCCGCAGCATCATCTCCGCCCACGGAGGCACTATTCGGGCGCAAGCGCGAAAACCGCACGGTGCGGCTTTCGAGATCCAATTGCCATTAGGTACGCCTCCCGAATTCGAGAGTGAGATAGCGAATGATCAAGCCACGTATCCTGATCGTTGAGGACGAAGCCGATATCCGCCGCTTTGTCCGCATGGCGTTGGAGAAGGAAGGCATGAACGTCTTCGAGACGACCACAGCTGAGGAAGCGCGTCTGAATGCGGGAAGTCGTAAGCCGGACCTCATGATCGTCGACCTCGGCTTACCCGACGGAGACGGCAAGGCATTAATTCGCGAGGTTCGAGGTTGGGTCTCCGCTCCGATCGTCGTGCTCTCAGCCCGAGAGCAGGAAACAGAGAAGGTCGAAGCGCTGGATGCCGGAGCTGATGACTATCTGGTGAAGCCCTTCGGCGTGCCCGAGTTGCTGGCTCGCGTGCGCGCGCAATTGCGCCGCTCGAGCACGGTATCAAATGGAGCAGCCGCTTCTCCGGTTGCGAAGTTCGGCAAAGTCTCGATCAACCTCGCAACCCATGAAATCACTCGGGCAGGCGAGCCTGTGCACCTGACGCCGAATGAATTCCGTCTGCTCACGGCGCTGATCCGGGGACACGGCAAGGTGCTCACCCACAGGCAGCTCCTGATGGATGTCTGGGGACCGGGCTATGCCGAGCGTTCCCATTATATCCGCATCTATATGGCGCAGCTGCGCCAGAAGCTGGAGGAGGACCCGTCACAGCCAGTGCATCTCATCACCGAGCTGCAGGTCGGCTATCGTCTCTCCGGTCTGGAAATTCCAGAGGCTGGTTGACGCTCCACGGTATTGATTGGATCCCCCGATGTCGCGACCTGACAAGCGGGGAAACATTATGAGCGCGAGGGGGTCGTTCGCAAGTATCGACCGAGGACTGTCGTGCTTCAGGGACTCAATTCTGCTGCCATTTGTCCACCCCCCCCCACACACACAAACAATAGCGGATCCAAATCAGTCTCTTCTACGGCCTTTACAAATTTCGATAAAACAGAACGCAACCCTGACATCGACGTCTCTATGTTTCTCGTTGCCAAACTGATTAAAGGCAGGAGAAATATGATGTTTTCACGCCTCGGGCTATTTTACTACATGAACCCTCAGGCCCAACCGCATGATATACCCGAACTCAAAATGCTGGCTCACCTCGGAGTCGTGATTGCTGTCGCAATCGGACTGGCGGCGGCAATAATCCATTTTTCGGCTTGATCCGCAACTCATCGGGGGAGCGCAGCACACACCGCAAATAGAAGCGGAATCCATCGCAGCCGCTCCTGTAGCCTGATCCGCTTTCCTTCTCCCTGTAAGGGCATCGCAACAATGGCAGCCACCCCACGCGGGAGTGGCTTCGAGACCGCATCGTTTGGCCGACATCGAATGGAAACCAGCGCGCGTCCTCCAGCGAAGGGACTTGCGACAAGTCAACCTCCTTGGCCATGAATCCCTCTAGACTTCGCGATGTCATGATTTGAGAATAATCTGTTCATTTCTCGCACGCTCGCCGCCAATCGAGGGAGAAACGCACGGTGTATCGCAGTAACGGCAATTTCGAAGCGTATGCCCGTCCACTCAAGCCGGAGGGAGTCGGCGGCAAGAGGGCGTATTTCGTCGGTGCAGGGCTCGCTTCCTTGGCCGGCGCGGCTTTTCTGGTACGCGATGCCCAGATGCCCGGAGAAAACATCACCATCCTCGAGGAGCTTGGCCTGCCCGGCGGCAGCATGGATGGCATCCTCGACGAGCATAAGGGCTTCATCATCCGGGGCGGCCGTGAGATGGAGGCACATTTCGAGACGCTATGGGATCTATTCCGCTCCATTCCTTCACTCGATACGGCGGATGCGTCCGTCCTCGACGAGATGTACTGGCTTCACAAGAAGGATTCGAGCATCAACCCGTGCCGCGCGAGCGAGGATCGTGGGCAGCCCGTTCCCCATATGACAGAGCTGACGCTGACGCCGAAAGCGGTCGAGGAAATGCTGAAGCTTGTCCTGACGCCGGAAAGCGAACTCGACGACAAGCGCATCGACGAGTGCTTTGGCGATGAATTCTTCGCCTCCAACTTCTGGCTCTACTGGGCCACAATGTTCGCGTTCGAACCGTGGGCGAGCGCCATGGAAATGCGCCGCTATATGCTGCGTTTTGTCCACCACATCGCGACGCTGGCTGATCTCTCCTCGCTGCGTTTCACGCGTTACAACCAATATGAATCGCTGATCAAGCCGCTTGTCGCCTGGCTCGGCAGCAGGGGTGTCCGCTTCCAGTACGAAACGCAGGTCGAAAATATCGAAGTCGAAAAGACCGGCGGCAGCAAGGTGGCCCGACGCCTCGTCATGACCACTGCGGGAGAAAGGAAGACGATCGATCTCACTGAGAACGATGTGGTGTTCGTAACCAATGGGTCGATCACCGAGTCCTCAACCTTCGGCGATAATGATCACCCCGCGCCGATCGAAACCGGTCATGGTGGCGCGTGGACGCTTTGGAAGAACCTCGCCGCGCAGGACGCCGCGTTCGGCCGGCCGGAGAAATTCTGCGAGAACATTCCGAAGGCGAACTGGACAATCTCGGCGACAGTCACGCTGCTCGACGACAGGATCGCGCCCTATATCGAAAAGATGACGGGTCGCGATCCCCGCGACGGCCGCATCGTGACCGGAGGTCCCTGCAACTTCAAGGATTCGAACTGGCTCTACGGCTACACCATGAGTCGCCAGCCGCATTTTAGGACACAAGATACGAGCCAGAAGCTCGTGGTCTGGCTCTACGGCCTGTTCTCCGACAAGCCCGGAAACTTTGTGAAGAAGACGATCCGCGAATGCACTGGCGCCGAGCTGTGCGAGGAGTGGCTCTTTCACATGGGGGTTCCGGTCGAGGAGATTCCGGCGCTGGCGCGGCGGTCCGCGAGCACGATTCCCTGCAACATGCCCTACATCACTTCCTACTTCATGCCGCGCGCGAGGGGAGACCGACCGCTCGTGGTGCCAGACGGCTCGAAGAACCTCGCGTTCATCGGCAATTTCGCCGAGACTGAGAGGGATACGGTATTCACCACCGAATATTCGGTGCGGACCGCGATGGAAGCCGTTTACACGCTTTTCGGTGTTGATCGCGGCGTGCCCGAAGTCTTCGCGTCATCGTTCGATGTGCGCGTGCTGCTGAGCTCGCTCTACTATCTCAACGACCGGAAGAAGCTCCATACGGTTCAGCTTCCGTTCATGACGCGATTGCTCGGCAAGGTGGCGCTGAAAACGATTGAGGGCACCTATGTCGAAGAGTTGCTGAAGGACGCGAAGCTGGTGTGAGCAGTGGGTATGTTCAGGTTCTGAGCCCGATACGGGCTCAACCCCTCCGAAACATAGGCCTAGAGCATACGCTGCAGTGTCTGGTCCTTCAGCTTGAACTGGTGCCAGAGCGCCGCGATCACGTGTCCGGCGATCAACGCCAGAAGCAGGTTCATGACCAACCCGCCATGAACGAGGCGAGCGATCGCCCGGAGTAAATCGCTACGCCCTGTCAGCGAGGGGATGACCACGCCAAAGAACAAAACCGGGTCTCGCTTCGACATCGCGCGCGCGATGCCCGCCAGCGGCAAGACGATGGTGGCGATGTAAAGGAGGATATGGCCGGCCTTGGCGGCCACGCGCGTGGCCGGCGTTCCCTGGGGTGGTGGAGCGGGGTGGTTCAATCGCCAGACGAGACGAGCGATCGAGAAACCAAGGACGAGAAGTCCGAACGACTCATGCGCGGACAAAAGCCAACTGCGCGATGGCGCTTCACATGGCACCGCTTCACGCAACCAGTCCGTAGCGAACATCGCCGTTGACTTCGTTTTGCCGGCCAGACTGCCGGTGGCATCGATCGATGCAGACGGTCGATTGACTTCTACGGCAGCGCGACTGTCTTGGGAGCGAGCGGTCGCGGTTATTTGGACCAGCCCAGCCACCCATCACAAATCGCTGTCGCAGACCACGAGCCCGTTCCGGCCAGCATCCTTGCCGGTGTAAAGAGCCTTATCGGCCAAACGCAAAAGACGATCCCGGATCGCGATCGGGGGAATGTCTTGAGGAATTGTGGTCAGCCCAGCGATGCCTATGCTGACCGTCAATTGATGGAGCGGGTCATCGGCGTTTCGGACTACAAGATCGACAAGGGCACTCTGTATGGCGCGGCCGACGTGCTCTGCGCCCGCGATGGTGGTATTTGGCAGCACGATAACGAATTCGTCGCCGCCATAGCGTGCCGCGCAATCACCCGGCCTCCGGATTGCGGATTGGATAGCTCCCGCTACGACCTTCAGGCCTTCGTCGCCGGCGATATGGCCATGTCGATCATTGTATGGCTTGAAGCTATCCACATCGACAATGGCGACGGCGATCGGATGCTTCTCGCGTCGGCAACGGCGGATTTCGCGCTCGATGAATTTCTCTAACCCAAAGCGATTGACCAATCCAGTCAACGCGTCCGTTTCGGCTAATATCCTGATTTCCTTGTAGGAGGACAATAGGCTGTCGTTGGCTACGGCCAGTGCTGTCTCCAACTTCTTTTGCGCTGAAATGTCGGTGAGCACGGCGGCGATCGCAGAGGACTTTGTCTGCCCACCACGCGAAATGGGGGTCACGGCGAGGAGTAGCGTGCGACCCCTGAAGATGATCTCGCGATCTGGAATCGCCTGCCCGGAATCGAACAGGTGGAAATCTTGACGCACCATCGCAACCAAATCGGCCGGGCAGAAATCCAGCATCGACTTCCCGAAGAATCCATCGGATCGAGCATTGCAAAGATCTGCGTATTTGTGATTCACAGCGATGTAGCGCACCTCTCGATCGAGAAGGCAGGCCGCGACCGGAAATGACAAAAACACTTGTTTCAATTCATCAGCAGATAACCGATAAATCACCTAAGAAAATCTCCGAGTTACTTCTATTGGCCTACCTTTTTGGGCGCGCTGATGGATAGGTTTGGAGTTCGCGAATCGGGCGGGAGATAATCTCTTGGATGTAAATTTGGTGTATAGATTTAAGCCTCGGCACCGCCGTGATGCAAAATACCATGGCTTCACGTGGGTTCGGAAGCTGCGTCACCCTTGCCCCTTGAAGCCGATTGTCGGCCACAAGCCCGGCCGTGAGATCATCTGTATCTTGCAAGGCGGTTTATCGTCGTATCAGTTGGCGCGGAAGAGACAAGCGGGGCTTTAATTGTGGCGGTGGCAGTAGATTGGCCGCCCACTAGTGGTCAGATCGCAACGGATGAATCCCTGCAATGTCGCCAAAAATGGCGAATTCGAGCCAATCCGAAGGGAACCATCCGACTGAATCTGACCACTAGCGATAAAATGCCGACGGCGGTATCCCGAAATGCCGTCGGAACATGGCGGTAAAGGCGCTCTGGCTTGCGTATCCACAATCGAATGCAACATCAATGACGCGCTCGTCACTTGCCAATCTCTGGAGCGCAAACAACAGGCGGGCCTGCTCGCGCCACTGCGCGAAGGTCATGCCCGTTTCCTTGGCAAAAAGCCGGTGAACCGTCTTGGCTGTTACATTCAAGCGCTTGGCCCAGTCCCCGGCTGTCGAGGTGTCGGCGGGGTTCGCCTTGATTTCCTCGCAGATGAGTTTGACGCGCTTCTCAACCGGTAACGGAAGATGTAGCGGCAATACGCCTGACACGCGCACCTCATCCGCAAGCAAACCCATGAGGCGGCCATCCCTCCCTCCCTCCCGGTAATCGAGCGGTATCTGAACAGCCGCGACGATGAGCTCGCGAAGCAGCGGGGAAACCTCGATCACAGAGCTTCTCGTGGGAAAGCGCTGGATCTTCGCGGTGTCGACGAAAATGGTTCTGATCTTGACCTGACCCGACATCTTAACGTCGTGTTCCAGGCCGGCCGCCAGCCATAGTGCCCGGCTCGGCGGCACGACCCAAAATCCCTCCTCCGACCGCACGATCATGACGCCCTCGATCGCGTAGAGGAGTTGGCCGCGCGGATGCGCGTGCCAACCCGTCGTCATGCCATCCGGATAGTCGACCTCCATCGCGACCATTGCGCAACGCGTGTCGTGAAATTTCAGATGCTTGCGGGTGAGGTCGTCCATCATGTCCCAAATTCTACAGTTGTGGTCATATTGGAGCAATACGGACGATGGCGAGAGCGGTAATTTTGCCCTTCAAGACGGGAGTAAGATGATCGGAAATGAAAACCAAACTTGCCTATCTGTATCCATTCCTGGCTATCGTTCTGTGGTCGGGAAACGTCATCGTCTCCAGGATGTCCGCCCACGCTATCGGGCCGGAAGCGATCACCTTCTACCGTCTGCTGCTCGCGGTGCTTCTGATGAGCACGTTCGTAGCCGTACCAGCGTGGCGTAGCCGTGCCGTTATCTGGACCTATCTTGGCCAGCTCGCGATCCTCGGCTTTCTGGCGATGTGCCTGTTTCAGAGCCTCTCGTATCTCGCCGCGGAAACGACGACGGCGACGAACATGGCCGTATTCACGGCGCTGACACCATTGCTGACGGTGGCATTGAGCGCGATTCTATTGAAGGATACGCCCACGGTTGGCGTGGTCGCCGGCGGCATCCTGTCCCTGATCGGTCTCATTTACCTGATCAGCGGCGGTGATCCCGCTGCGATTGCACGAAACGGCGTCCACCTCGGCGATCCCCTGATGTTCGTCGCGGCGGCCGTCTATGCGCTCTACGGTGTATTGTTGAAACGCTGGAATCTGCCAGTCACTGGCTGGCAATCAACATACATGCAGGCGCTCTGCGCGCTCGCGATCATGTTTCCTGCCTTCCTTGCGACGCCTGCGTCCATGCGGTCGTTGAACGCCGAGACCCTGCCGTTGATCGCCTATGCAGGCGGGTTGGCTTCGGTCGTTCTTCCGTTCTTCTGGGTCCGTGGCGTCCACATCCTCGGGCCAAGCCGCTGCGCCCTCTTCATGTATCTGTTGCCCATCCTCGCTGCCATCGGAGCAATCGTTCTGCTGGGAGAGCCTGTCAGGGCATATCATGTCATCGGTGGCGGCATCGCGCTTGTCGGCGTGGCTTGTGCTGAAATGTTCCGCCGTCCCCTGCGTGGCGCGCCTCCCGTCGTCCCCGAGATCGCGGACTAACGAAGATGGAGAGCGTCGCCACCAAACATGACAACCGGGATGTTCTTCTGCGGATCGCGGAGGCGCTGGAGCGTCTCGCGCCTCCGTCCCGCCCATCCGGTCTCGAAGCTATCGCCGAAGGCTATTTGTGGCTGTCTGGCGAAACGCGACTAAAGCCCATCTCACGCATCTCGCGGATCGACGTTGATCTGCTCAAACGGGTGGACAGCCAACGGGAAATCCTGCTCGACAACACAAGGCGCTTTGCACGTGGAGAGCAGGCCAACAACGCCTTGTTATGGGGTGCGCGCGGCACGGGAAAATCATCCCTAGTCAAAGCGGTCCATGCTGCCGTGAACAATGAACTTCCGAAAGCACATGGCCCGATGGCGCTGGTTGAAATCCAGCGTGACGATATAGGAACTCTGCCTGAATTGCTGGCATTGCTGGAAGTGGCCAAGAAACAACGATTTATCCTATTCTGCGATGATCTTTCGTTCGACGCGGGGGAGGCGGCGTACAAGTCGCTAAAGGCGGTTCTTGACGGAGGCCTCGCGGGGCGACCGGAAAACGTCATCTTCTATGCCACGTCCAACCGGCGGCACCTGCTTGCCCGCGACATGATCGAGAACGAGCAAGCCACCGCTATCAACCCCGGTGAAGCGGTGGAAGAGAAAATATCCCTCTCGGATCGTTTTGGCTTGTGGCTCGGGTTTCACAATGTCGACCAGGAAGGCTATCTCGACATGGTTCTGAGCTACGCGGAACACCTTGGACTTGCCTTTGAGATTGACGACTTAGCGCGCCGCGCGCTTGAATGGGCGATGCAACGCGGTTCGCGATCCGGCCGGACAGCTTGGCAATTTATCCAGAGCCTGCCTACGAATCCACGAGTTCAGAAGACAGGCGATCGTTTGGCTCTCCCACCTATCAACGCTGAGGCTGCCGCAACTGATTGAAATGCTGCAGTGCTCGACGTGAACAGTGTGCACTATGAAGCCGCAAGGCGGGCATGCCATGCCTGAACTATCGAGGCAACGAAGTGGCACAGCAAAGTTCCGCGGATTATTAGTAATCCTACTTTGGGTCCGCGATTGAGCCGGCAGCAGTGAGGAATTCGACGAGACTGAACGGTGCCCGCTCGCCAAGGCAGAGATCCACGATTTCGTGCGCATCCGCGGCTGCGGTCGCACTGCGCGCGAACATCGCCGCCTCGTAAGCGGTCAGCGCGTCCTCAATATCGTTCGGGTGGGCGACTATGACTTCGCCAAGTTCTGCCCCGTCGAGCATGGCTAGGTTCGCGCCATCGCCAGCCGGAGGCGACAAATGCGCGGCATCGCCGAGGAGAGTCACACCCGGCTTGCGATCCCACCGGTGACCTGAGGGCAGCGCATTGATCGGCCGAAGAATTGGCGCTGTGTCGCCGCCAGTGATCAATGCGGTAAGCGCTGGAGCCCAACCTTCGAACTCCGCAGCAATCCGCGCCTTTGCGTCATCAGTGTTGCTGAAATCGATGCCCGCGAACCAGGAAGTGGGACGCATCAGTTGGACGTAGGTGTGGATAGTCGCCCCCGCCTCGCGGTGCGCCACGATCCCCTTACCAGGTGCGAGCGCAAACATCCCCCCGACACCTACCGCTTCAGCCGTTGCAGGGAAGCGCTCGTCGACATCGTGCAGGTAAGTCTCGACGAACGTCACACCTGTGTATGCAGGTTTTGCGTCCGAGAGCAGTGGCCGCACCTTTGACCAGGCGCCGTCGGCCCCCACAAGTACGTCAGTCTCTGTCGTTGAGCCATTGGTAAAAATGAGTGCATGGCGTCCGCCGCCAAGCGACTTGACCTCGTCGAGCTTCCATCCCCATCGAATGGTCCCGGGAGGCAGGGAGTTGATGAGAAGCCTCCGCAGGTCGCCCCGCAGCACCTCAGGTCGCCCACCGTCACCTTCGTCGGGTTGATCGAGCAGCACCTTGCCATGTTGGTCGAGCGCGCGAGTAGCCTCGCCACCTTTGTGAATGATCGTGCGGAACTCGTCCATCAGGCCGGCTACCTTGAGTGCGCGTTGTCCGTCGTGCTCATGGATGTCGAGCTGTCCGCCCTGGCTGCGGGCTGACGCGGAGGGCTCCGCCTCATACAGCGTGGCCGGAATTCCGTGCAGGTGGAGTACGCGGGCCAGCGTCAGTCCGCCCAGGCCAGCTCCGACGATGGCGACGGATTTGGACATGATTTTTGCCTCCGAGAGCATTGGAACAGCGTTCCATCTATCATGCCTTGGAACATTGTTCCAGTCGTAATAGGATTGCGTTATGCCCAAGACACCTCGCCAAACCACGCGACGCGCAGATGCGCTTACCAAGATGAAAGTGGTCCACGCCGCGATCGAGATCCTGGACGCTGGCGGAGAGGCCGCCCTGACCTTCCGGACGCTGGCGACGCGCCTAGCCACAGGCAGTGGGGCGCTCTACTGGCATGTCGCCGACCGGAATACCCTCCTTACAGACGCAACTGCAGATGTGCTTGCCCGCACCCTGTCCGACTTGCCCAAAGTAGACGAACCCGCGCCCGCTATCCGCGCCGTTGCGCTTGCGGTATTCGACGCAATCGATGCTCATCCCTGGGTGGGCAGCCATTTGTCCCAGGAGCCGTGGCATCGGGCCATTGGAGAAATCTTCGAACGCATCGGCGAGCAGCTTGAACCGCTGGGCGTTGCGGCCGATGCGGAATTCGACTGCGCTTCCGCGCTCACAAGCTACATTCTCGGCACCGCCAGCCAAAACGCGATCAATGCCACCCGACATCCCGGAGGTGTTGACCGTGAGACGTTCCTGGAATCGGTCGCCGAACGATGGATACAGGACAATCCCGGGCGACGTCCATTCATACGCCGGGTGGCAGCACAACTGCGCGATCATGAAGATCGACGGCAGTTCCTTGCCGGCATTGACCTCATCCTGTCCGGTGCCTGCTTGAGATGAAGTGTGCTCCCGACGTGGTTCAAACGCTGCCGTTCGGCAGCTAATTCATCATCATGCATTCGGCCGGAACCAGAAGCCGCAACAGACAAACGGGCCGCGCTATCGGCTTGCTCGGGTGGGCCACCTGTCCCGTGCGCGAGTACGGGTAGCGGGCTCAGAACTCGCCTCGATCATATTTTACCAAGACAATCTTGGAAGTTTGTCTTGCAAGATTGTCTTTGATTGTGTATGCTCCTCTCATGGCTGCGCACCCAGATCCTACAACAGAAATGGTCGTCTCTGACCTTCGGCTCGCGATCGGGCAGTTTCTGCGACGACTGCGCACCGAGGCCAATCCGAGCGAGCTCAACCTTTCTCAGATGAGCGCGCTGGCGCGTCTCGAACAGGGCGGCCCCACGACGACCGCCGATCTCGCGCGGCTCGAGTCGATGAAGCCCCAGTCAATGGGAAGCGTGTTGGCGAGTCTTGAAAGCGAAGGTCTCGTCAAGCGTCAGCCCCATCCGACGGACGGGCGGCAGGTCCTGTTCGCGCTGACCAAGAAGGGTATCGAGGAAAGACGTCAGCGCCAGAGCGCCAAACATGACTGGCTGATGGCTGCGGTCGGCAAGCTCGACCCGGAAGAACTGCAGATATTGGCCGCAGCGATCCCCTTCATCCGGCGGATCGGGGAATCCTGAATTCCGTTCGAAGCGGCAGCCGATCTGGCGCCGAGGCCAATCAAATCCGAACCAGAATGGAGGCAGAGATGCCTGTGACCAAACTTGACTCCCGAACGGCCCTCATAATCGTCGATCTTCAGAAAGGCATTGCGGCATTTCCTTGTTCGCACCCCGTCGGCGAGGTGGCGAAGAGGGCAGGCGATATGGCGGCGGCATTTCGCGCCCACGACCTTCCCGTCGTGCTTGTCAACGTCACTGGCGTTGCGCCAGGCAGGACAGAGCATGGGCATCCCAGCGGCGCGTTCCCGCCCGATTTCGCAGAGTTGATGCAGGAGCTGAATGTCCAGCCGAGCGATCACCTCGTATCGAAGCGGACCTGGGGTGCCTTCACCGGAACGGATTTGCAGTCCTATCTCGAGTCATCGGGCGCGACGCAGGTTGTCGTCTGCGGTGTGGCAACGAGCATTGGCGTCGAGTCGACTGCACGGCAGGCGCATGAGCTCGGCCTCAATGTCACGCTCGTCGTCGATGCCATGACGGATGTGAGCGCCGAAGCGCACGCCAATAGTCTGGAGCGGATCTTTCCCCGCCTCGGTGAGACCGGAACGGCACAAGAGATCATCGGACTCATCGACTCTGGGCGACAAGTGCATGTCAACGAGGGATGAAGACGAAGCGATCGGGCCGAGCAATGCAGACGGCGGCAGGCTCGACCCTTCGGTCTGGAAGATTTGTGCCGTTGCGTTGTTCGGTGGACTGCTCTCGCAACTCGACGCCACCATCGTCAACGTTTCTCTGTCCAATCTGAGCGCGGACCTGAACACCAGCTTCTCGACGATCCAGTGGGTCACGAGCGGCTACCTTCTCGCGCTCACCCTGATCCTGCCGCTCAACGGATGGCTCGTTGACCGCATCGGCGCAAGGGCGCTGTACCTCTGGTGCTTCGCGGCCTTCACCCTGTCCTCGACCCTGTGTGGTCTTGCATGGTCGGCGGGTTCACTGATCGGATTTCGTGTGCTGCAGGGCATCAGCGGCGGCCTCCTCGCACCCATGGCGCAGATGATGGTCGCACGGGCCGCCGGCAACCAGATGGCGCGTGTTGCGGGCTATATCTCGCTGCCCGTACTCCTGGCGCCGATCCTTGGGCCGGTCCTTGCCGGCGCCATTCTGCAATACGCATCCTGGCGTTGGCTGTTTCTCGTCAATCTTCCGGTGGGTTTGCTCGCTTTCCTACTGGCGGTGCTGTTCCTGCCTCGAGACGGACCGGAGACCACGCGTCGGAACCTGGACTGGCTCGGTCTCGCTCTTCTCTCTCCGGGGCTTGCACTGTTTCTCTATGGTTCGGAACGAACGGATCAGTCCGTGGGCCGTTCGGTTTTCATGGCAGGCATCGTGATGATCGCCGTTTTCCTCTGGTGGGCTCGGCGAAGAGGCGATCATGCGCTGGTCGACCTGCGGCTGTTCGGAAACAAGGTGTTTTCGACTGCTGCCGTCACCCAGTTTTTGTCGAACGGCGCCCTCTTCGCCGGCCAGATGCTCATTCCGGCTTTCCTGATCCAGGCCTGTGACCGCGCTCCAACCGAAATGGGCTGGATGCTTGCCCCGCTCGGGCTCGGAATGATGGTCACCTATCCGCTGATGGGAACGCTAACGGATCGGTTTGGTATCCGGCGCGTGTCCGCCGGAGGCGCGCTGCTGGCGTTCGCCTCCACATTGCCCTTTCTGTATCTCGCGTTGCACGGGTTCGATCTGGCCGTGCTGCTTGCAGCACTATTCTTCCGTGGCATGGGTCAGGGGGCCGTCGGGCTGCCCTCGCTGACCGCGGCTTATGCTTCGGTTCGACGGCGGGACCTACCCATGGCAACGACGTCGGCCAACATCGTGCAACGCCTTGGCGGTCCGACAATGACGACACTCTGTGCGACCCTGCTGTCATGGGAACTGGGATCACACGGTACAGACATCGCGGTTTCGCAGGCCTTTGCGGGAGGGTTCCTGATGCTCTGCATCCTCCACGCTCTGACCTTTCTGGCGGCGGTCAGGTTACCGATCCGGCTGGATGACGTGGCGTCCCGCGATGGCGCTTGAGACGGCTGAGGTCGAGCAACGGGCACCTTTACCGCCGCGTCTTCAATGCCTATGTTCATCACGCGTCGAAAAAGGTGGACCGGCGTGGTGAGCCTCGGTCAACTTTCCTCGTATGAGGAGAGTGTAATTCCAACCCGGTAGGGTCGCGGACCACGGCGAAGGCGGAGGTGTGCCGTTTTCTCGTCGGGTTTCTTGAGCGGAAGTTTCCTTAGCTGTCACGCCGCTATCGCGAAGTCGTCGACGAATTTCGACTCACGTCCTTGACCGTGCTCCGGCACGACAACACAAGGACGCACAACCGTGATACGCACTCCCGTATTGATCATTGGCGGCAGCCTCGTCGGGCTTTCGCAATCGCTTTTTCTTTCATGGCGCGGTGTTCCCGACATCGTCGTCGAGAAACATCGTGGCAGTTCGCTGCATCCCCGCGCCACTGGCTTCACCGAACATACGATAGAATTCTATCGAGCTGTCGGGATCGCCGACCAAATTCTAGAAAACCCACCCGGCGTAAGGCTGCGACGGGCCGCGTGGAGAGTCTGACATCTGCGCGGCGGGAATTTCTACCGAGAAGCCCCTTCGCGAGACTCCGATCGACCTCTGGCGCCGTGCCTTTGCCGTGAACGTGGAAGGCGTCGCGGTGCTGGGCGAAATGGTGAAGCGGAAAACCGGCTCTTAGCTAGAGCGCTAGAGCGCGGGCCTGTTTGGCCTGATCGCTTTTGAGCTTGTCCGCCATCCAGAGCAGCGCGCCGAGGATGGTAGCGCGATGATCGCCGGTCAGATCCACCGGCTTTGACGATGTGACCTCACGCAGGTATTTTATATGAGGCTTCTGCAAATGGCAGGTTGCACCCAATCTCGGTCAACGAAATAGCGTTGGGCATGTCCGAAAAGAACTGAATAAGGCCCATCAGTTGCCCGCCGGAACCGGACAACTCATGTCGCCTTCCTCGCACATGAGATAGCGTTCAAAGTCCTTGAGGCGGGACTGCGTCAGGCCATTCGCGCACAGCGCCGCGACCATTGGCGCCGCGCTTCCTCCGCCAGACGTCCGGAACGCACACTCCGCGTCGCGGAACTTCACCCAGTCCCGCTGCGCCTGAACAAGCAGCTTGATCGTTTCGGGATCATCCTTCAGGCGAGTTTCGATTTGCCTGTACAGCGCGTTGAGCTTCTTGTCATTCGCTTTGAAGGAAGCATCCGCGCACTCATTCATCGTCGCCTGGTCCTGCGGATCGGCACATTTGTCCGCCGCAAGCGCAATGGAAGGCATGGCCAAAGCGACCATGGTGGCGAGAATTGCGAACTTCATGGATTGCCCTCCGTCGAGGCTACAAATTGTTTTGTAAATGAACCATCTATTTCGAGCCCATCACGCTGAAAAAGCTCCCGATCCAGGCAATCTGGAATACCAGCGCGAAAACGACAAACAACAAATGATAGCGTTTGGAAGCCGATAGGAGGGCTCCTATTGTGCCGCTGATGAGCAAAGCCTGTCTCACTGGATAATACCAACCATACGCGCTCAGATAGTAAGCAGGCCCTTTCATCATCGTATCGAAACCATCAATCAGAAATAAAATCAGAAGGAGAGCGTAGAAAACATTCCGTCGCGTCCAGAAATATTCTTTGAGGCCCGTGTGGCTGCCCACATTGTCCGGAAAAATGATGGCCGCTAGCATAACGAACGCAACTGCGTAGCAGATGAGCAGGAGATACTCTTCGAACGTCCATACCTGGATTTTATACAGCGCAAATTCAAACCACCAGAAATAGATGATGGACAGGAATACGAAAAATGCCCAGCCAAGATGGAGCAGGTTTATTCTTTCTTTTCCGGGATGTTGAATGAATTGCGTGACGCCAATCACAAGGCGTGAAACGCTCAGGGCCAGTATCATGCCAATGATGATACGAATATGAACGAAAACCTCGTGGCTTTGATTCAAAGTATCAGTGCCATTCATAGGAATTAGTGTTCCCTCATTTCATGGCGCCATACACCTTCGAGTTGGCATGCGGAAAAATGCTCAAGCGGAGACTTCACGCGCCGCTTTTCCGAGAAACGGCCAGGATCGTGAAGGCGATACACATGATGGCGGCGAAGTAAGGCAAGCCATGCATCGTAAAGTTCATGGAGATGCCAGCCGTGCTGGGGCCGACGAACCAGCACCGTATGGCGCCAACGCACGGAACGGATGACCACAGCCGCCGCGCAGCGAAAAAGACCGTCAAGAATGAGAGCGCTGCCGAGCACGGCGGTGGCGACGATATTATCATCCCACGGCATGTCGATGGCCATGAAGCCGAGAGCGAAAAAGAAGAGAGCCTTGAGGACGGAGGTCGTGGCATTCGGAAATCCAATCGCAGCCAACGCGGATAGCCGAACCACGCCCTCGATGACGAACAGCACGCCAATGATGTCGGTCGTGATAACAACCGCGGTGTTAAAAATATCGGCGATGAAGATGACGCCGAGAACGAGACATAAAACCGAGAGCGCTGCTAAAGTCCACCAGTATGTCCTCAAGGGACGGACGCCCAGCAAGAGAAGAACCAATCGAATCATGAACTGCTTCTTCGAGAGTTGTCACACGATGTGGTGAGCGCTGCGAAAGCGCCCTATGGCTTGGCGCCAACCATGATGTGAATCGCGCCGCCGCTTTGGTGTTGATCCGGAACTTCTTTGGCGACGGCCGTCAATCCTTCGTTCCTCATGGCCCGTAACAGGGCGGCGCCGGCTTGCCGTCGGCCCCCCACTCTGCCTGACGCGAATGAGTGATCTGCACTTCAATCCCTTTGAGCACGATGAGGCCAGACGCGGGTTGTCCTGGCGGAACAAAGCCATGGCCCTGCGCGACTGCCTGTCTCTTCCAACCAGCATCACCGAGCGCCTGTCCGATGGTTTCCATCAAATCGACCGCCTCGGGATCAAGCTCGACCGAAAAATCGAATGGAGTGCCTTGATAGTCCCTGAGGGCATTGGCCAACCGCTGTCGGGATGCGACGCTGAGTGTCCGCGGGCTGTCGGCCCACCATTCCAGACCGCAGCCGATCAGGACCAGGACGGCGAATGTGATCGCCAATCCTTTCTCCCATGCGCCTTTCGTAATTTTCAGAACCAGAAGAGCGACTTCGCCACTTAAGCCGATCAGAAGCAGAATCTCTCCAATTTGCCTCAGTGTGCTGAAGAGCACTGCAGCAAAGGCCGGCGTATTGAGCATTATAGCTCTCCAGAGGCATCGTTCTTTTATGGATTTGAGGATGGATTGTTTATTGCTTTATCAAAAACGCGCTATCGCGGCTTCTGCGCACCGGAGGCGGCTGCTGAGAGCGTGACTCGAAAGGTTGATTTGGCGAACCGCGGCCTCGGATGAGCGTCAGCCCTCCACCGCGATCCTCTTCATCCTCCTCACAGCAGCACCCCTTATCAAAGGCTTTACCCAGAAAACATGAGTTTCGGGTCAAGCTCTTGTATCTCATGCTGCCTCGCTGGCCTCGGCCTGATTCAGATTCCCGCTGATAAGATAGCGATTTCGACGCTCAATCTTCGTCGAGCGCTTCCAGCACCAATTCGGCGGTTATCCCACTGCTATATTGCTGTTGGCCTGTGATGAGGCGGCCATCGCGAATGGCGTAAGGCTCGTTCACGCCCCGGCACAGAAAAGTGGTACCGGCGATTCCGGCCGCTTCGCTCTGAATGGTGTGCTCGTTCAGCGTCATGCCGAAGGCGACGTTTACGGCCTCTTCCTCTTCATCGGTGAAGCCGGTCCATTTCTTGCCCTCGGCCAGGAGCTTGCCGTCGGAAAGCCGGGTCCACAGGAGCAGGCAGGAGCCGTGGCAGATCAGGGTGACGATCTTCCCCTTCTCATAGAAGGACGCGATCAGCGCATGCAGCGCGGTGTCGTCCCTGAAGGTCAGGAGTGGCCCACCGCCGCCGGCGACCCAAACCGCGTCATAGTCGTCGACATTGATCGCACTGATCGGAAGCGTGTTCTTCAACAGCGCTCCGAACTTTGCATGATGGACGAAGCCCAGGCTGATGAGATCGTCGGCATAGGCGCCGCCCGGCGTGCGGGGATCGCTATGCGTGTCAAACATCACCTCGCCGCCCTTGGGCGAGGCCAGGTCCACATGATGTCCGGCTTCGGTGAACATCAGGAAAGCCCGTGTCATCTCCTCGGCGAAGAAGCCGACCGGAAAGCCCTTCAGCTTGGTCGTGTTGGAGACGATGGAAAGGATTCGGCGCGGCTTGCGCTTCGTGCCTATGCGGGTTTCGACTTTCAGGTCCGATGCGGGCATGTTTAAGATCCTCTTAGTTGGTCGTGTGGCTCGACGCGTCGTTGCGCCATGATCAGTGATTTGGCCGGCTATCCCGCGAAGCCGCCTCCATTCAGAAAGGCCTGCTCCTCCGGCGTCGTGATGCGGCCGAGCATCGGATTGCGGTGCGGAAACCGCCCGAAACGGCGGATGATGTCGCGATGTCCCTCGGCGTGATCCAGCCAGGGCTGGCCGAGTTGTCCGTTCAGGCGCACGGAGATGTCCTGATCAGCCATGGCTTCCGAATGCGCGAAAGGCAGGCAGAAGAACAGGCGCATCTCCGGCTCGACATCGTCCATATGCCCTGCTTCGAGCGCCTGACGGGCATAGAGCCGGGCCAACGGATCGGTCGCGTACATGTGGCCGGTGCCACGAAAGGCGTTGCGCGGGAACTGGTCGGTCAGGATCAGGAGAGCGAGCGCGCCGTCGGAGGACGCCATCCAGCCGTCGTGCTTGCGGGCCGCGACGTCCATGTGCAGACCGAGGAAACGCTCGCGGAATGCCTGATCGAAGCCGGTGTCCTTGTCGAACCAGTGCGTGGACGAAGCCGCCCAGAACGCGACGACGGCGCTCGCATCCGCTGGCGTGGCCGGCGTCGACTGCGGAGCTACCGCGGTCACGGGGATACGCATGACGCCCCACCTCAATGCGCCACCTTCGGCCCGGCCCAGTCCGCGCGGCGCTTTCGTAGCAGACGCCCTTCCCAGAAGCTCACCGCCAGCATGAAGATGGTGGTCGACCAGCCGATGGTGAGCAGGTCCATTTGGGATGCGAGCGGAACTAGAGCCGCCAGTACGGCAACGCCGGCGATATGCGAGGTGGGTACGACGCCGTAGACGACCTTCTTGTAGATGGCGCTGCCGAGCAGGTAGATCGCCGGTCCGGCGGACAGGACCAGCGCATAGGAGGTCTTCACGGCATCGTGCGGATGGGCGAGAACGAGATCGTTGCCGACGGCGGTGGCGATGATGCCGGCGACAAGGATAGCGTGGAGATAGTGGAAATAGGCGCCGATGCGTCCCGGATCTTCGGAGCGCGTGATGGTCCCGGTCGCGTCCTCGCTCGACGTCCCGAAATACAGCCACCACATGGCGAGCGTGCCAAGGAAGGTGGCGAGCATCGCGGATAGAATGGCCGCGTCCCAGCTGTCCGATCGAGCCAGCGTCGCCCCGGTGGCGAGCACGGTCTCGCCAAGCGCGACGATCACGAAGAGCTGGCAGCGCTCGGCGAGATGCCCGCCCTCGATGGTCCAGTCGCTGGTTCTGGAGCGGCCGAGGCCCGGAAGAGCAAAGCCGAACATCGGCGAGATGTATTCGCACAGCACCGCGACAGCCCACAGCGCCGCGCGGGACCAGCCTTCCAGGAAGGCGCCTGTGATCCAGAACACAGCCGCGATCGTGACCCATCCGAGCATGCGGCGATAATTGGCTGCGAGAGGATGGTCCTTACCGAGCTCGACGACGATATAAGCTGTCCGCCCCACCTGGATCGCGACATAGGCGAGCGCAAAGACGAGTCCCCTTTCGCCGAAGGCGCCGGGGATGGCGGCGGCCATGACGAGGCCCGCCAGCATCACCGCAAAGAGCAGCGAACGAATGCGCGGGGTCTCGGGATCGAACCAGTTGGTGACCCAGCAGGTATATTGCCAGCCGAGCCACACCGCGAACCACAGGACCAGCGTCTGGAAGACGCCTGTGAGCGTCAGATTGGTCAGAAGCTCGTGGCTAAGCTGGGTGACCGCGAACACATAGACGAGGTCGAAGAACAGCTCGGCGAAGCTGACCCTCGCATGATGGCCGTCGCGGCGGCGCAACAGCGGGTGATGGGCGGTCGCGTGATCAGACATGGCTCATCACCGCGCCAGCCGCCAGACGGCGAGACCGGCCACCACTGCCGGCACAAGGAAAACGACGAGCAGGATCGGCAGCTCGTCGCGCACCGAATAGCCGGCCTTCGTCACGCCCACCCACATATTGACGAGTGAGACGATGAGCCAGGCCGGGATGAAGAGCTTGGCGGCCATGGCGAGATCGGGATCGACGCCGCCCCAGAGCTTGCCGAACAGCAGGAACAGGCCGAGCAGGACGAGACCGCCGCCAATCACCATCGCCATGTGCATCGATCGATCCCCCTCAGGAAAACACGCTCAGGTTCTTCGCGATGTCCTTGCCCGCATAGGGCGGGAAGACATCCAGCTCGACATCGGGATTGCCGATCAGCATGGCCTTGGTGTTGCTGAGCGCGTCGAAGCCGGCCTTGCCGTAATATTTGCCCATGCCGCTGTTGCCGACGCCGCCGAAGGGCAGGCTGTCGATCCAGCAATGCAGGTTGGTCTGGTTGATACAGCCGCCGCCGAAGGAGAGGCTTGCCAGAACCAGATCGATCGTCCCCTGGTCCTTGCTGAAGATATAAGCGGCGAGCGGCTTGGGCTTACGCTTGATGATGTCGATCGTCGCCTTCAGGTCGGAATAGACCAGCACCGGCAGGACGGGGCCGAACACCTCCTGTTGCAGAGCCGGGTCAGCCCAGTCGGAGGGATAGAGGATGGTGGGCTCGACATAGCGCGCCTCGACATCGAAGCGCCCGCCATGCACGACCTTCTCGGGCAGGATGTAGGAGGCGACCCGCTCCGCATCGTGCGCGCTGATCATCCGCGCGAAATCCGGGCTCCGGCTCGCATCGTCGCCATACATCTTCACGATTGACGCCCTGAGCTTGGCGATAAAGCTGTCGGCGACGCTTTCATGCACGCAGACATAGCCCGGCGCGATGCACCATTGGCCGGAGATCGCGTTGTGCCCCCAGGCTATGCGGTCGGCGGCGATGTCGAGATTGGCAGTGGCATCGACAATGGTCGGGTTCTGTCCGCCGAGTTCGAGCAGGACCGGCGTCAGATGCTCGGCGGCGGCGCGCATCACCACCTTGCCGACCGCCGATGAGCCTGTGAAGAAGATGAAGTCGAACGGCAGCTCCAGCAGCGCCGAGATCTGTTCGCGCCCGCCCGTGACGATGCTGACGTTCTCAGGCGCGAAGTAGCGCGGCACCAGATCCGCCAGCAGCGCTGCCGTGCGCGGCGTGGTGTTGGCGGGCTTGAGGATCACCGTGTTGCCGGCGGCGAGCGCGGCGATGGCCGGGTCGAGCAGCAGCAGGATCGGCGCGTTGAACGGCCCGATCACCAGCGTGACGCCGTAGGGCTCCTTGTAGATGGCGCCCCGATTGCCGGTCGCTTCGAGGCCATCCGGAATCTTCACCGGCTCCGGCGCCATCAGCGCCTTCAGGTTCTCGCGGTAATAACGGATCACGCCCATCGGCACTGTGATCTCGAACAGTTGCTCGAAGGGCGGCTTGCCGAAATCCTCGTGAAGCGCCGCGCAGAGCGCATCCTTGTTGTCGGTGAGCATCCGCTCCATGCGGTCGAGCTGGTCGATGCGCCATTCATGGCTCTTGGTTGCATCGCTCAGGAAATGTTCGCGCTGGGCGTCGAGCATGGACTGGAACGGATTGGTCATCGCGACATCCTTTCAATTTCCGACGTGAAGAGAAGCGCCCCGGCAATGGCAGGCCTGCCGGGGCGCCGCAGCTTCACTTCGTGGTGTAGCCGCCGTTGACGAGGATGGTCTGGCCGGTCATCCACCAACCGTCCGACACCATGAAGCGGATGTAGGGGACGATGTCCTCGATGTCGGTCAGGCCGGTCTTGGAGAACTTCGACAGGGCTGCCGCCGTCTTGTGATAGGCGACCGCATCCGCGCCCTCGGCCGGATAGAAGAACGGCGTGTCCATCGGGCCGGGGCCGATCGCCGTCACCGAGATGCCGCGCTCACCAAACTCCTTGGACGCCGCCCGCGTGAAATGCTCGACCGGCGCCTTGGTGCCGGCATAAGCGGCGTAGAAAGGCGTGAAAGCGCCGAGCAGCGAGGTGACCACGGTCAAGACCTTGCCATTGTCGTTGACGTGCTTGCCGGCCTCCTTAAGGAAGAAAAAAGCCGCCTTCGAATTGACCGCGGTCATCTCGTCATATTCGGCTTCCGAGATCTCGACCATCGGCTTCTTCAGCACCTTGCCGACGGTGTTGATGGCGATATCCGGTCGGCCGATCGCCGCGACGGCATCGGTGAACAGCTTCTCGGTCGCGCCAGCCGTCGTCAGGTTCGCCTGGAAGGCCACGGCCTCGGCTCCGGCCGCCTTCACCGCGGCGACAGTTGCGTCGGCATCGGCTTTGCTGGCTGCGCTGTTGTAGTGGATCGCGATCGCCTTTGCGCCGTGCGCGGCGAGATCGCGGGCGATCAGTCCGCCAAGATTCTTCGCCCCGCCGGCGATGATGACGGTTTTGCCTTTGATGCTGTGATCGGTCATGGGGCGGCCTCCTTTTGCCGGCTGCGCGACCTCATCGATGTCGGGGCCGCTTCCTGAAGACGACAATACCGTCTAGGATTGCACGATAAAGACGATCGTTCTGACATCACTTGTCAGAAAATCCGTGCAATTAGGGTGTCGACCACTTGGATCGCATAGACCTGTTCCGCATCTTCTCCCGCGTCGTCGAATGCGCGAGCTTTACCCGTGCCGCCGACACGCTCGGCATTCCTCGATCGTCCGTCTCGGCTGCGGTTCAGGAGCTGGAAGGCCGTGTCGGCGCGCGGCTGCTTCATCGCACCACGCGCAAAGTATCTCCGACCCAGGACGGAGCAGCCTTCTATGCGCGATGCCAGCAGGTTATCGCTGATGTCGAGGACACGGAGAACCTGTTCCGCCAGACGGCGGCACAGCCATCGGGCCGGATCAGGATCGACGTTCCCGGTCGGATCGGGCGGCTCATCATTGCCCCGGCGTTGCCTGAGTTCCTTGACCGCTATCCCCAGATCGACATCGATCTCGGCGTGACCGATCGGGCCGTCAACCTGGTCGAGGACAGCGTCGACTGCGTGCTGCGCGTCGGGCCGCTCAGCGATTCCGGCCTGATCGCGCGGCCGATCGGAAAGCTGCCGCTGATCAATGTTGCAAGCCCTGCCTATCTGAAGCGGAACGGAGCACCACAATCGCCGGATGACCTGGGCGACCATTGGGCCGTCAACTATGCGTCGCCCTCCAGCGGCCGGGTCGAGGATTGGGAGTGGGTCGAAGACGGTGCGGTGCGAACTCTGCCGCTGAGAGGCCGCGTCACCGTCAACAGTGCTGAGGCCTATATCGCCTGTTGTCTCGCCGGCCTCGGCCTGATCCAGATCCCGGCCTATGATGTGCGCCTCCATGTAGAGGCGGGCCAACTGGTCGAGATCATGCCGCGTTATCGTGCGGAATCCATGCCGATGACGTTGCTCTATCCGCATCGGCAGCACCTATCTCGCCGATTACAGGTGTTCGCCGACTGGCTCGAAGAGTTGCTGAGGCGCAAGCTTCAGGAAGAAGCGGTCACTGAGGTAAATGTCGACAGCGCATATGCGGGAATAGAGGGAAATCGGCGGCTAAACGGTTCTTTTAAATTGTAAAATTAGCCAATTTGGCGGACCGTGAACGATGATAACGGGCAATACTCCTACGCTATAGCCCTCTCGTGATGCACGCTGTGGGGACTGTCATCGCACGATCTCCCGCGATGTTAGGATGACCCAGCCGGGTTCGGGCAACATGAATTCACTAAGCGAAAGGTTGAAGAAGTCGGCGAGCACTTCGCTACGTATCCAAACTTCTGCTGATTTCAGGACAGCAAACTCCGGCGAACGAAAGTCATAGCCATTCAATGCTGTTAGCCGAGAAGCCGAGCAGATCGCGTACAGAAGGGTGTCGCGCCAACAGTCGGAGATTGCCAGCAAATGCCTGTCTTCAATGATCTTGGACTTTAGTTTGAACGAAGCGGCATCATTTTGAATCTTGTATTTAATTCGATCCCCGTTGACCCACCAATGTACCAAGACGCGCTGAAGCTGCTCATATCGACGGGATTGAAATATTGTGGGCGCATCAACAAGGTGAGCCGTAAGCGGCGACATCAACCAAATTCTGCGGTCTTCCTCTGACGGAGGCACCAGAAGCCGATCCGGTTCGATCTCCGGATCGAAGCATACATCTATTAGCGCTTGGTACGGTTCGAGGCCGCTTTCGCCGGAAAAGTGGACACGAAGCTTCAAAACTGGATCGATGAGAAAGCCCGGCAGGATTTCGACGAAATTGTCGTGGATTACCATGAGGTCTCCTTTTTCGATTACAGTCCCGCAAGTTGGTAAATATTCCGGCGTCTGCTTGCATATTCCGCCCCGAACCCCGGTTAGCCCCTTTGCCACCGTGTGCGCGTTCGCCTCTGAGATATACTGAGCCAATCGGGAACGGTCTTTCGCAATGCTGCCTTCTTAGCGGGCTATAGCGTGCAATCGGCGGTAGTCGACGGACCGTGAACGATGAAGACGGGCAATACGTTTGCGCTTTGGCCCTCTCCTGAAGCGGGGCCACACGGCGGCAGCCACTGGATTATGTCGCGAAAATCCATACTCTGCGACGGATTGAAAATCAGGCGCGAAATTCTCGCTTTAATCGGGATTTTCGCGACACCCCTCCACGTGATCGCGTTGTTAGACGAGAGGTGACGGAAGCTTCACGCCTGCCCGATACAATCGCTTGGAAGTAGAACGGCGGAGGTCACTGCATGAACCGGTTGGGAAAAGCGTTATTGATCCTAACCGCTTTTGCTGTGGCACTGGTCATGTGGTGGAAATTCAACTATCCGACCCATGCTTGGAAGCAGAAGTTGACGGTGACAGTGACGACTCCTAGGGGCGAGGTTTCCGGTTCTTCTGTCGTCGGTGTCTCCTGGCGCAAGAATCTCTTTTCGGGCGGCTGGGGCGGCGCGCTATTTCATCTAACGCTTCAAGGCGAGGCGACGGCTATTGACCTCGGCGGCGGACAGTTTTTGTTTGCGATCCTGGGCTACCAGCGTAGCGAGGAGCCGAACGATACCGGCATCATCCCACTAAAACTTCTCCGCCAAAGGCTTCCCGGCGAGAGTGTTGATGATTATTGGTCGCCCGATTCGTTCAAGCGGGTCCTGGCGGCGAGAGGTCGCGATCCGACCGTTCTACCGCAAAAGCTCTATCCGCGTTTCCTGCGCTTTCGCGATATCAACGATCCAACGACGGCCGAACTCGTCGATCCAGCCGACTTGGCGAAGAGTTTTGGTCCCGGCGTTGGACTCGCGCGCGTGACAATTGAAATTACCGATGACGCAGTGACGTGGGGCATAAGAAAAATCCTGCCATGGCTATCGCGACAGGTCGGATGGTTTCCGCTCAATGGGGCCGATATACCGCCCATCGGCCCCGCAAATCTGATCGACTTCGATACCCTTAGAAAATGACCTCAGCCATGCGCCGATCAGTAACCTATCCGGCATGGACGGGTTTCGAGTTGGCGTCCGAAATCGCCGCCTGTCGCGGAAATCCTGAATTAACTATTCGAGAAGGCCTCTGAAGCATGGCTCGTTTCTTGGTACCTAAGGACTCAGGACTGTACCACTACGGTTCCGACGCACTCGACGGCGACCCGGACAAGATTGCGTTCGAGGAGCCGGTGCCGGTCGAGTTGCAGTTATATCGTCCACAATCGGGGTTCGCGGGCGGAGCGCCAGTATCGAGTCAGCACATGCCGACAAAATTGCGCTTGAAAGGGCGCAAGAGGAAGATTCCTGATTTCTCCAATCAGTACCATATGTTCCTTGTCAATCAACGTTTCCTCGATGTGATTGAACGGTTTCAGAAGGAAATTCAAACTTTTCCGATTGAGTGCTTTTGGAGCGATGGGTCACCGGCCGGCTCTTACTTTTTCTTCTTTACGACCGTTCTGCTCGATGCTGTTGTCCGCGAGAAAACGACTGTGACGTGGATTACAGCAGGTCGAAGCGGGCTATGGGACCCGCAGCCAGGCGGGACATTCACCTTCGACAAGGCTCGCATGGGCGACACTCACATTTGGATGGACCCACACATGGCATGGAAATGGCCGCTGGTCTCCGAGGAGCTATTCGTGGCCTTGAAGCGGGCAGACATTCGCCTATTCGAGAATATGTCACTGCATCCCGAAATCTAGCGGGCCAACCCAATTAGAGTGTCTGTGCCTGTAGCCGGCGTTTTATTTCCAGCAACCGCTCCAACTCACGATTCAACGGTTCGAACCGTGTGAGTAGCTGTTCCTCCAATTCCTTTTGGCGGGTCGGATCACGCTCGTCTTTCAATGCCTCATTAAATTCGTTCGCAAGCACTGAAATCGCAGTTGCTACCTGAGAAGCAAGTAAGTGGAGCGTATCAATATCCGTTGGGTTACCTGACGCGAGTTCGCTGACCCATTCCAACGTGCCGGTCGCCCGCAAAACCATGCTCTCTCCTCCGATATTTGCTTCAGCGGCAATATAGCTCGCGCTCCTTTCTGATTTCGTAAGTCTTGCCTCTTGAGGCAGTTTGACCCGGAATCCGCTGCCGACGTCGCAAAAATCCTGACTTTTTGCCGGTATGGCGGCGAGCGCTGAAATCGCTCGATGATTCCTTTCGCAAAACTCGCTCGCAAAAGCTGGGGTTTTGCGAGTGACATTCGCGACCGATCGCGACCGATCGTGACCCTGGCGCAAGGCGTCACGGGGACCGCGAACGATGAAGGCGGGCAATTCGTTTACGCCATAGCCCTCTCGTGACTTGCGCCTGTCGGACCTTCGGATGCGCTTGAGACTTTGGGTCGGGGCGCTCAGTGCTTGGCTTCCATCCGTCGCGGAAATCCATATTCTGCGACGGAGCAAATATCAGGCGCAAAACCGATTCAAAACCCGGGACATTTGCGATCGAAATAATGTGTAGGGAAACTTATGGTCGAAATTGGGGTCGTTTGCAGGAGAGGGCGAAATCCTACGCTTGGCCGAAAAGGGCGATAAATCAACGGCCCGCAGCCAGTGCATCACAAACGACGGTTTGCGGTACAAGTCTGAAGTTTCCCGAAAAGAAGGGAATTCCTGTTTCAGAACCCGTGTCGCAATCAACGTTGCTCATACGCATGGTCGTTATCGTAGGATTTCGCCCTCTCCTGCAAACGACCCCAAAAAGACCTTAAAGGTATGGGGCTCAATCCTCGAGCGCGATCAGCTCCGCCACCGTCTGCCGCCGCCGGAGCAGGCGCGACACGTCGCCATCGACCAGCACCTCGGCCGCCAGCGGCCGCGTGTTGTAGTTCGAACTCATCGAGGCGCCGTAGGCCCCGGCGTCGTGGAACACCAGCAGGTCGCCGACTTCGGCCGGCGGCAGCGCGCGGGCTTGCACCACCCCGCCGGCGTCCTGCGTGAACACGTCGCCCGATTCGCACAGCGGGCCGGCGACCACGCTGAGTCGCGGCGCGTCCCGCCCGGCCGCGTCCGCGACGAGGCTGATCGCGTGGTGGCCGCCGTACATCGCGGGGCGCACCAAGTCGTTGAAGCCAGCGTCGCACAGCACGAAGTGGTTGCCGCCCATGTCCTTGACGGCGCGCACCTCGGCCAGCAGCGCGCCGGCCTCGGCGACGAGGAAGCTGCCGGGCTCGATTTCCAGGCGCAGCGGGTGGCCCAGCTCGTCGGCCAGGCGGCGGCGCGCGTCGTCCCACAGGTTGAAGTAGTGGTCGGTGTCGACGACGGCGTCGCCGGCGCGGTAGGGGACGGACAGCCCGCCGCCGGCCGAGATGGCACTGACGTCGTGGCCGCGCGCGACGACCTCGCGCACGTGCTGCACCATCGCATCGCACACCTGCGCCAGGTGGCCGTAGTCCACGCCCGAGCCGATGTGCATGTGCAGGCCCACCAGCCGCAGGCCGTGGCGGGCGACGGCCTCTAGCGCGGCCGGGATGTCGGCCGGCCAGATGCCGTGCTTGCTGTGCTCGCCGCCGGTGTTGGTCTTGCGGCTATGGCCGTGGCCGAAGCCGGGGTTGATGCGCAGCCACACGCGATGGCCGGCGGCGTGCTGGCCCAGGTGCGCGCCGAGCTGATCGAGCATCGCCACCGAGCCGGCGTTGACCGGGATGCCATGCGCGGCCACCAGCGCCAGCGTGGCGCGGTCGATCACGTCGGCGGTGAACACGATGCCGGCGTGTTCGTCGCGGGCATCGTAGCCGGCGTGCAGCGCGCGCTCGATCTCGCCGCCGGAGACCGCGTCCACCTGCACGCCCAGGCCCCGCATCAGCCGCAGCAGGTGCGTGTTGGAGCAGGCCTTCTGCGCGAAGCGCACGGTGTCGAACCGGCGCAGGCGCTCGACGCGGGCGCGGATGGTGCCGGCGTCGTAGACCCACAGCGGCGTCGCGTGCGCGGCGGCCAGCGCACGCAGGCGTTCGGGCGTGAAGGTGGCGGGGGCCGGGTGTTGCAGCGTCGTCATGGCGCCATGGTGCCCGCCGAAGCCATATCCGTCCAATGCTTTGATTTAGCAATCTCTTACGAATCTGATATGGTTGGCGAATGCTCTCTTCGCTAACCCACCGCCACGTCGAGGTCTTCCGCGCGGTGATGACCGCCGGCAGCGTCACCGGTGCGGCCGCGGCGCTGTCCACCTCGCAGCCCACCGTCAGCCGCGAGCTGTCGCGCATGGAGTCGCTGCTGCGCCTGGCGCTGTTCGACCGCGTGCGCGGGCGGCTGCAGCCCACGGCGCAGGCGTATGCGTTGTTCGAGGAGGTGCAGCGCTCCTACGCCGGGCTGGAGCGCGTGGCCGACACCGCGCTGCGGCTGCGCCAGTTCACGCAGGGGCAGTTGTCGCTAGCTTGCCTGCCGGCTTTTGCGCACGCCTTGCTGCCCGGCGCCTGCGCGCGTTTCCAGGCGGCGCACGCGGGCGTCAGCGTGTCGGTCAATCCGTACGAGTCGCCGCTGCTGGAAGAGCGCCTGGCGGCGCAGGGGCATGACCTGGGCGTGGCCGAGCACGACGGCACGCTGGCCGGCGCGCAGGCCTCGCTGCTGCTGGAACTCGACGAGGTGGCGGTGCTGCCTGCCGGCCATCCGCTGGCGGCGCGGCGCCGGCTGGCGGCCTCCGACTTCGCCGGCCATGCGTTCGTCAGCTTCCACCCGCGCGACCGCTACCGGCAAGGGGTGGACAAGGTGTTCGCCGAGGCCGGCGTCGACCGCCGGCTGGCGGTGGAGACCGACAACGCGGTGGCTGTCTGCGCGATGGTGCGCCACGGCTTGGGGCTGGCCATCGTCAACCCGCTGACCGCCCTGGCACTGGCGGGCGAGGGCGCGGGCATCGTGGCGCGGCCGCTGGCATTCCAGATTCCGTTCCGGGTGTTCGCGGTGCGGCCGGCGCATCGGCCGGGCAACCCGCTGGTAGCGCGCTTCCAGGTCGCGCTGGCGGCCGAATGCGCGGCGCTGGGCCAGGCGGTGGCGCGCGCATGGGGCGACGGTTCGCGCCGCGCTTCGCGGCGGCCGGCTTGACGGGCCCGCCGCGAAGAAGGCTTCAGCCGGCCTGGCGCGGGGTGCCGGTCATCACGTCGACCATGTAGACCTAGGACGCGCCGTCCAGCAGCGACAAGCCGGTCATGCCCAGCGTGCGCTCGGCGCTGCCCTGCACCAGTGCACGCAGCACTGCGGGCTGGTTCCGCCGCGCTCATGTGAAGACGCAGAGCTGCTACCGGATGCGCCTGCTTTTGACGCACCGACGCAACCTCAAGCGCAAGTTCCTCGATCTGGAGAACGCCATCCGCCATTCGCTGAAGGCGTTCGGGATCAGGCTCGGCGGCACGGGGCGCGCCAAGTTCGACGCGGCCGTGAGGGAAGCGGTCGCCGACGATCCGTTCACGGCCGACCTGATGGAGGCGATGCTGACGGCGCGCGCGGCGCTGTGGAAGGAATACTGCCGGCCACACGATCTCGTGGTGAAGATGGTGGCGCAAAGCGACGGATGCACTCTGTTGCGCTTGATCGCCTCGTGGTTCCGGGAAATTGCTCAGCACTGCGCACAGGATTGTTGATTGTTGTAGGGTCGGATCAACCAAGCAGCAGTCTCAAAAGAGCGAGCATATCGTCCTGAAGATCACCAGTCTTTTCGGTTCCGAGCGTCGTAAGCCCGATGAGGCCGCCATATAAGAGATGGGCGCTGGTTCTGCTGCGATCTTTTGGAAGGCCGCATTCCTCGAACAACTTGCCAAGGTATGCGATCCGCCGTCCATCCACGGACTTGAGTGCGGCCTCGGCATTGCTGTCGTGGCGCGCCCATTCCCGTATGGCGCCTTCGACGGCCTCTCCGCCATAGTTTGAGCTCCGTTCGCTCGTCGCCGCCATCATCAGCAGCCGCAACCGTTCCGCAGGCGCCTCTCTCGTCGCCTCGATCTCATTGATGATTTCTCGCGTTCCGCGCTCCGCCCAATGCTTCAGCATCTCGGCCTTCAGAGAAGGCACATCCTTGAAATGCCAGTAGAAGGATCCCTTGCTGACCTTGAGGTCGCGCGCTATCGCCTCGGCTCTGATGGCCTGCAGGCCGCCTGAGTTCAATGCGCGAAAAGCCGCCCTGATCCAGTCTTCCCCGGTGAGTGTTTCCTTGGATGCCATCGTCAAACCATACGCCACCGTATTGACTCGGAGCAAGCGATTACGTACATACGCCACCGTATGGAAAGCGATTGGGCACGAAAATGAAGGCAATGAATCTGTGGATACTTTTCTCAAGCATCCTGTCATTCGTCACAGCTGCCGCGCATGTCTTCGCGGGCGGCCCCGAAGTTCACGACACATTGCTGGCTGCTGATCTACCAATCATCCTGAAAACCTACGTCTCAGTCATCTGGCACGCGACGACAGCTATTCTTGTCATTAACAGCATCGCTCTGCTTACCGCGGCGTTTCGCTCCGACATCCGGAAGGCGATAATCTGGATCGTCGTCGGTCAATATGTTGCGTATGCCACGCTGTTCTTTGGCTACGGGCTCGGCTATCTCGGATCGCTGCTCGCGACGCCGCAGTGGAGCGCTTTCGTGCTGATTTCGGCCTTGGCGTTGATTGGGGTGAAAGTCCGCGCATGACAGCGGCGCCCTTACAAGGCCACGAATATTTATTGCTACGGGCCGTCACTTTGAAAGCGAGTGAATAATGGCAACTGCATTAGCATTGTTGATATTTATTACTCTTACAATCGTCGCCGCTCTTCACGCTTACTGGGCTTTCGGCGGCCTATGGCCCGGCCATGATGAACTCTCGCTGACGCGAATGGTTGTGGGGTCCAGGGGCATCACCAAAATGCCGTCACGAGGCCTAACCCTGATTGTAGCCCTCCTTATTTTAGTTGCCGGCCTCATTGCACTCGCGCAGGTCGCGATCCTTCCGGCCTTGCTGCCACCCTTGTTTCAACAGGCCGCAGTCGTTGGACTAGCGATCATCTTACTCGTTCGCGGAATCGCCAGCTTTACGCCCCCGTTGTGGCGCATGCAGGCCGAGGAGCCCTTCGCGACACTAGACCGCAACATCTATGCTCCACTATGCTTGGCTTTAGGGGCAGGCTTCATCACGCTGTTGCTCTTGTGAGTAAGGTCCGTGTTCTGTCTAGTCAGATACCGCAACCTCTCGGGTGCCGTACGCGCGGCAGAAGCGCCAACTCCGCTTCAGGTCGACAGGACAATGCGCCAAGCCCACTAGAATTGATTCCATCAAATAGCGGGACAGCGTTTTCGGCGACAAAAGATCGATTTTTAACCGCACCGTTTTTGTCAGTATGCACCTCGATTTGAACGAGGTGCACGAATGGCAAGATGGAAGAACGCCCGCGCTGTCTGCCATCGGTCACGCCCGATCCTGCGGCGGCTCCGGCTTGTCGTGCGCGTCCGCTGGACGTTCCGCTGCGAACGCCTCTTTCCCCTTTCCGGCCCAGAGCGTTTTGGCGCGCTCGGCGTCGTCGCTCTTGAGCTTGTCGGCCATCCAGATCAGCGCGCCGAGGATAGTGGCGCGGTCGTCGCCGGTCAGGTCCACAACGCCGGATTTGATGACGAGACCGCCAAGCTCGATCAGGTGTTTCGTGCGCTTGCGGCGCTCGACCTGCCATGTGCGCATGTCATGCCGCGCCCGTGCTGCCTGATGCCGGTTGCGCGCCGCCCGGTTGCGTCGGAGCCCCGCCAGCGTTGCGGTCAGGCGTTGATGCAGATCGCCGCGCCCGTCCCTGAAAGAACGCCGCGCCGCGCTTGGCCCATGCCTCCCTCCTTCCGGCCTCTTTGTTTTCGGCAATGGCGACCAGCGCGCCCGCCAGTTCCTCGGTGCTGAGGCTGTCCGCCCCGGTGGCGATCACCAGTTCGCCAAGCTGTTGCACCTTGCGCGTCTTGAGTTCTCTCGCCTTGTCCTCAAGCGCCTTCAGTTCGGAATCGTAGTCGCGTGGTTTACGCATGTATCGTCTCCATCGTCTTCGTCTGTTGCCGATGCAATGAAGATAATTGAGCGCGGCGCGGAATGCTGTAATGTTGCCGGTACGGCCTGACACGGCGCGGGTGGTCCCGAGAAATTCATTTCGAGGGCGCGCTTATACGTCGTTCCGACGTGCGCTTGGCCGTGCCAATTCTTGATCGCGATGGCGATCTATCATCTTCACGTCAAGGTCATCGGCCGCAAGGCCGGGTCGAGCGCGGTGGCGTCCGCCGCCTACCGCTCGGCTTCGCGCCTGCGCGACGAGCGCATCGACCGCAGCCACGACTTTTCCAGCAAGCGCGGCGTCGTCCATTCCGAAATCATGCTGCCGGAGGGAGCGCCCCAGCATCTTGGCGACCGCGAACGGCTGTGGAACGAGGTCGAATCCGTCGAGGTCCGCAAGGACGCCCAGCTTGCCCGCGAGGTGGAGTTCGCCATTCCCCGCGAGATGACGCAGGCGCAAGGCATCGAACTCGCCCGCGACTTCGTGCAGGCCGAGTTTGTCGATCAGGGCATGATCGCCGATGTGAACGTGCATTGGGATATCGGCGAAGACGGAATGCCGAAGCCCCATGCGCATGTCATGCTGACCATGCGCAGCGTGGACGAGAACGGGGTCGGCCAGAAGGTCCGCGACTGGAACCGCACGGAGATGGTCGAGCGCTGGCGCGAGCGGTGGGCCGATCTTGCCAATGAGCGCCTTGCCGAACTCGACATAGACGCCCGCATCGACCATCGCAGCCTTGAAGCGCAGGGCATCGCGCTTGAGCCGCAAAGCCAGATCGGCGCACCGGCGCAGCGGATCGAAGGCGAAGGGATCGAGGCGGCGGATCGCGCCGAGATGCACCGCGAGATTGCGCGGAGCAACGGCGACCGGATCATTGCCGATCCTTCGATTGCGCTGGACGCGATCACGCAGCAGCAATCGACCTTCACGCGCCGCGACCTAGCGAAGTTCGCGCACCGCCACAGCGACGGCATCGATCAGTTCAACGAAGTCACGAGCGCGATCCGCAACGCGCCCGATCTGGTCGAATTGGGCAAGGACGGACGCGGCGAGGATCGGTTCACCACGCGCCAGATGATCGAGGCGGAACAGCGCCTGCATCGCGCGGCGGACGTGATGGCCGAGCGCGAGCGCCATGCCGTTGGAGATGCGGATCGTGACGCCGCTCTTGCCCGCGCCGAACAACGCGGGCTTGTCCTGTCCGGCGAGCAGGCCGACGCACTTGCGCATGTCACGGACGGGCGCGATCTCGGCATGGTCGTCGGCTATGCCGGAACGGGAAAAAGCGCCATGCTCGGCGTGGCGCGCGAAGCTTGGGAGTCCGCCGGCTACGAGGTTCGTGGTGTCGCTCTTTCCGGCATCGCGGCGGAAAATCTCGAAAGCGGATCGGGGATTTCCTCGCGCACCATCGCCAGCATGGAACACGGCTGGAAGAACGGCCGCGACATGCTCACCAGCCGCGATGTGCTTGTCATCGATGAGGCCGGCATGGTCGGCACGCGGCAGTTGGAGCGCGTCCTGTCGCACGCAGCCGATGCCGGCGCGAAAGTCGTGCTGGTCGGCGATCCCCAGCAGTTGCAATCCATCGAAGCCGGCGCGGCGTTCCGTTCGATCCATGATCGTCATGACGGCGTCGAAATTTCTGAGGTCCGCCGCCAGCGTGAGGGCTGGCAGCGCGACGCCACCCGCGATCTTGCCACCGGCAGAACCGGACATGCGATCCATGCCTATGAGCGGCAGGGCATGGTGCATGTCGCGGAATCCCGCGAACAGGCGCGCGGCGATCTGATCGAGCGTTGGGACCGCGAGCGGCAGGCGTCGCCGGACGCCAGCCGTATCATCCTCACCCACACCAATGACGAGGTGCGGGCGCTCAACGAGGCGGCGCGGGAGAAGATGCGCGAGGCTGGCGATCTTGGTGCGGATGCGCGTGTCTCCGTCGAACGCGGTGCGCGCGACTTCGCCGCCGGGGATCGCGTCATGTTCTTGGCTAACGAGCGCGGCCTTGGTGTCAAGAACGGCACGCTCGGAACGCTTGAACATGTCAGCGCGCAGAGCATGGCGGTGCGAACCGACGACGGGCGCTCTGTCGCCTTCGATCTGAAGGACTATAACAAGCTCGACCACGGCTATGCGGCGACGATCCACAAGGCGCAGGGCATGACGGTGGACCGCACCCATGTTCTGGCAACGCCGAGCATGGACGCCCACGGCAGCTATGTCGCACTGTCGCGCCATCGCGACACCATGGACCTGCATTACGGCCGCGACGACTTCGCCAATCAGGACCGGCTTGCCCGCACGCTGTCACGGGATCGGTCGAAGGACATGGCGACCGACTACGAGCGCGCCGACCCGGCGCGGTCTTACGCCGAGCGGCGCGGCATCACCTTCCGCAAGCGCGTCGCCGAGATCGTGCGCAAGGTTGTGCCTGAGAAGGTGCGCGACATGTTCGACGGCCTGCGCCTGTCGCCCCAGAGCGGGCTGACGTCGGAACGGGAACGCAGCGGCCCGGAAACCGTCCGGCGCGAAGCCGATAGGCCGGAACGGAAGGTGGCGCAAGACCCGGAGGCAGCGTTGCGCCGAGCGCGGGGGCAGGCCTTCGTCCGTCACGCCCGCGCGGTGGCCGCGATCTTCGAGGCGCAGGTGGAAGGCGGCAAGGCCAGCCCGCATCAGGTGCAGGAATTGCACGACGCCCGCAGCGCCTTCGACGACCTGCGCCCGCACGGTTCTCGCGATGCCGAGGCCGTGTACAAGAGGAATCCCGAATTTGCGACGGAGGTTGCTTCGGGCGTTACCGACCGCGCCGCTCCCGCTCGGCGCGCCCTGCAACTGGAAACCGAATTGCGCACTGATCCGGGCCGGCGCGCCGACCGCTTCGTGGAGCGCTGGCAGAAGCTCGAACGCGCCAGCGAGCAGCGCTATGCAGCGGGCGACTATTCCGGCCACCGGGCCGCGCGTGCCGAGATGGGCAACATGGCGATGAGCCTGGAGCGCGATGCCCAGGTGGACAGCCTGCTTCAGGGCCGCAAGCGCGAACTCGGAATCAGCATGGACTTCGACAGGGGGATCAGCATGAGCGAGCAGCTTTCCCTCAGTCACGGACTCGGCAGAGGCCGGGGGCTCGGGTTGTAACCCGTCCGATTTATAGCCGATCGCCGCCGTTCCCCCTACGTCGACATTTTACGTCTTGCGCGCCCGCAAATGCCTCCCCTGTCTGGTCTCAGCAGCGATCAGCAACAGCCAGCAGGAGGCCCCGCGACCATGCGTGAACCGGACCGCATCATCCGAATGAAGACCGTCCAAGCCCGCACCGGACTGTCCAAGTCCACCATCTATCGCAAAATGGCCGAGGGCACATTCCCCGCCCGGCACAAGATCAGCATGAACGGCACAGGGTGGAAGGAATCCGATATCAACCGATGGGTCGCCGATCCCGCCGGGTGGCGGTCGCGCGGCGAATTCGACTTCCTTGAATTCTGATGAGGTCTTACGGGCAATCGCTAATCCGGATGGACCTGACTTCCATCGTCATGGCTTTGCCGCCTGGCATTTTCGTTGTCATCGTCCCCTCGGATGCCGTGCCGGAATAGGTGAGGTCGGAAATTGTTTCCGCGCCCGAGCAGGTCATGGCGAAGCGAATCCGTGGGCCATCGATCTCAACGGATTTTGTGACGCATCCGTTTTTGGCATTTTCCGTATCGATGGCGGCCTTGATTTGCCCATGGTCGCCGTTGACGCTCATTGCAGCCTGCGTCGATATGCATTGCCGGCTCGTTTGCGCAGGCATCGGTGATCTAGTGACGGTGCTCTCCCACAGTCCGGGTTGTAAACGCTCTACCGCCATTGCCGAAGAGATCGAGGCATCGATCTGTGAAATCGCAATCAAAGCGATTATGGATAAGAATATCGTACGCATGTTCATGCCTGATCGCTCCGAAAAAAGATCGTATGAATGCGAGAGCCGAACTATCTCGCCAGCTCGACGAGCTTTCCATTGCTGTCCCACTGCTCTTCCCGCGCATCGCCCTGAACGTGATAGCCGGTCGCGTCATAGGTCATGCGGACCGTAAGCTGATATGTGTTTCGGCCAACTTGCCCGAGATAGCCACACTCCAACACGGCTGATTCCTTTGCCGCTTCGTTTGCAACCATGCTGCCAGCGAAGCCGCGTCTTCCCGTCAAAAGCTTTGTGACCCCGGCGGTTTTCGACAAGCGGCCCAAATCGCCCGCGATGCTGGACGCGGGCGGGCATACGCCGACAAGTTCGCCGATGATGACGTTGAATTTGCGCGGGCCAGACAGACGGCGCAACGCGATCTCAATGTGAGTTTCGCCACTTGGCAAAGGATTGCCATCGACCGCGCAGTACCATTCGACCTGCTTCGGATCTTCAACCCCATCCTCCGATCCCGAGGGCACACAACCCAGGACCGTGCGGACAACCGTGCCGCGGAAATCCACGCTGCGGGAGATGGCATCGTTGATTTCGGCAGCGCTCGGTGGCGCATCGCGCTTGGGCGCAGCAGAAGCGCTCGAACCGCTTGCGATGAGTATAGCCGCTACGACAGGAAAAACATTCATGCAGAGCCCCTCTCTGATCGATCCTGGCGGATGGCGGATATCTCGTTTGGTGTTATGTGGTTCAATCGCTGTCGCTCAGGTATTTTGCGCGGCCGGCAAACTGCGGCGGCAATCCCTTTTCCTTCAGCCAGCCGTCCCAACTGGTGACGTCGTCGGCGCAGAATCCAGGCTGTCCGTCAGCCGGCGTGTCGAAGACCCAGGCGTTGTTCTTTCGGACAAAAGTGGCTTCGATGACGAGGTCCCGACCATCGACCTCGCAGGGAAAGTTGATGACCAGGGGCACACCGCCCGGCCGCTGCGGATGAAGCCACGCAAACGCATAATTGCCGCTTACGCTGATCGTCCTGACGTCGAACTCTATAGGCTTGCCGAAGACGCTTTCCATCGGCTTGCGCATAAGATCGAGAATCCGGGTCCGGTCCGGCGATCCGCGCGGCGGTGTGGTGAATGTCGCAAATCCACCGGCATCGGCGGAATAGACCCCGCCGATGAAAACGAACAACCCGGCGGCGACTGCGGTACGCAAACGTTGCCATTCCAATCCGCGATCTGATCGAGACGACATCATCGGCGCACCAGCTCAACGCGCCGGTTCTTTGCGCGCCCCGCCTCCGCATCGTTCAACGCCACGGGTGCGGACATTCCGGCTCCGAACGGAATCAGCCTCGATTTTGCGATGCCATAGCTCCGCATAAGACTGGTTGCCACGCTGGCGGCCCGGCGTTGGGACAGGCTGACATTGTAGTCGAACTCGCCCTGATTGTCGGTGTGGCCGGCAACGATCAGGACCAGTCCGGGGTCGCTCTTCAGAAGCTTGGCGATTTCGGCCAGTGTCGGCGCGGATTCTGCTTTCAGGTCGGACTTGTCGGTGTCGAAATAGATGCCGTAGAGGGCGACGTGCCCGCTTACGTCGAGGCTGGTCTTCATTGCGGTTGCATCGAGGAATACGATCTTGTCGTCTTCGATCGGCTTCACCTCGGCGATACGCATGGCAACGACCGGCTCGGTGCCCTTGCCGCTCAGGATAGAGACATAGACATCGCCCTGCGGGCGCTTCAGCACGGCGAGGCGATAAACGACATGGTCGCCATAGTAGAAATTGCGGCGCGTATCGTCGATCAGCGAGCCAAAGCGATAAAGGCTGGAGCTGCCTGAAATGCAGTCGCGGTCAACGCAGGAGAACAGCGTTTCAAAGCCTTTGTCCTTGAGGCTTTTGGCGAAGTTCGCATCGATTTCGAGCGCGGAGCGGTCATGCGGGGCTTTGTAGACGATACGAAAGGACCGGCCCTCAAGCCGCAGGCGCTTGTCCTCGGGGATCGTCGTGTCATCGAATTTTGCCGGCAGCGCGCCATTCAGCAAATCGACGCGATCGAAATCCGACTTCTGATAGACGAATATCTCGGAGCCTTCGTAGCGCCCGACCAGAGGGTAGTCCGACGATCCCGCGACATCGGCCGCGTGAGCCTGCGCTCCGGCGGCAAGGACGTAGAACGCGATGACACAACCATAAACAAACAGACGCGCGCGCTTCATGTATTCAAAGTTCTCCAAATAGTTTTTGGAAGCATAGTCGCCGCCAAGAGGAAAACTATTCCCCGCCGGGGGAGCTTCCTGGCAAAAATGGATGTATGGTGGACGGGCAGGAAGGCGGGCGACGATGGCGATCGGTTCAAGGCGGGAATGGCACAATATCGACCTGATCTGCCGGGCGGGACTGGATATCGCCACGCTGACACCACTGCTATGCCGTCATATCCGGAACTTCGTCGGCGCGGCGGCCGCAGCCATGTTCTGGATGGACGAAAACGGCATGCCGATCGGTCTTCACCATGAAGACAGCCCCGACAGCGTCCGGAATTTGTTCGTTAACGAGTTCGAGCGCCTGTTTACCGGCCCGTCCGAGATCAATGTCGCAATGCTGGCGCGGAGCGGCGGTGGGAAGAAGAGCATTCTGCTTTCGCCGCCGCCGGACTATTTTCGCTCCAATACCTTTAACCTACTCATTCGTCCCAGCGGTCATCATCACGCGCTCGACCTTCGCGTCAGGGTCGATGGCAAGGTTCGTGTCATCGTCCTGCTGTTTCGCGAGGAAGCCAATGCGTTCGCTGCCGTGGATGCCGAACGGCTGAAGATGGTTGAACCCTGCCTGCTCAATGCCGTGACCGCCTCCGAGGTCTCCGGTTGGCGAACGAAGGGAGAGAGAGGTCAGTTGATCGTCGATACCGGAGGAGAGGCTGTACTGTTCCACAACGATGCGGCGGTAAACCTCTTGAAGGAATGCCCGCTTGTTGGACAGGGGATCAATTTGACGGGGGAGATTCTGCGCGCGCCCGGCTTCGTTCGCGGTCTATGTTCGCGTCCGGCGGAATCATGGCCACGGCAGGCCAGTGTTTTCATCCCGTCCGGCCGTTTGACGGCAACCGCGACACCGATGCACGCTAACGCTGACGTTGCATTTCCAGCCCGGGCGGTTCTGGTGACACTGGAGCGGCAAGTTGCCGTTTGCCTCGATGTCATCATGAGCCTGATGCAGACGACATTGTCGCCGATCCAGCGGAAAATCAGCCTTGCCGCTTCTGGCGGTAGCCGGAGGGGCGATATTTCAATGCAAATGGGAATAAGCGGCGAAGCCCTGAAAAAACATCTGGCGGCGATCTATTCGACGTTCAACGTCAATTCGTGGGAAGCGCTTCGGCAAACGATCCAGGCCGAATGCAACTGATCCAATACTCAGTGGTATCGTGCAAAGCAGGGAGGTGCTGAGAAGGTGCAGCCCTCTCCTGTCACGAAGATTCGAGCAGGCCGGCGCTCGATGGCACGCCCTTCGGGACGGGCTCTATTCCGCAGCGGCTTTGCCGCCGCTCCACGGAACCCCGTGCCGGGTTTCCGCCGTTCCGGTCACGATCCTTCGTGTGGTCGGCCGTTGGCCGGGAATGATGCGCTTTTGCGCGACTCCCTCGTATAGCGGGGACCAGGGCTTCGCCCTTTCTTCCCCAAACAGGCTTCCGCCCACCTTCCTCCACGCCGCTTTGCGCCGTTCCGTGCAGGCGGTTCCCCGCGAAGCCTGTTTTCCCCTTCCAACCCACCGCTCGCGCGGCTCCGGGAAGCAGGCAATGCCTGCTTCCCCGTTCCATTCAAGGAAGGCGGCGATCCGGTCCCGGATCGAAAAAGCTGGTATTCGCGCTCGACTGTGGTAAGTTACATGTAACTGGATATGGAGATTTGTCATGGTTGCTGTATCGAAGCCCAAGCCTGTCAGGCAGAAGGTGCGCGAGCATCGCGAGCGGTTGCGCGCGCAGGGGCTGCGGCCGATCCAGATTTGGGTGCCGGACGTGCGTTCGCCTTCATTCCAGACGCAGGCCCATCGCCAGTCGCAGGCGGTTGCCGCGAGTGCGCACGCGCATGAGGATCAAGCCTTCATCGACGCCGTATCCGATTGGGGCGACGAGTGAGGCGCGGCGAGGTCTGGACCGTTTCCGGGGGGCAGGACTATGCGGGCAAGCCGCGTCCCGCTGTCATCGTGCAGGACGACAGTTTCGACGCCACCGACTCGATCACGATTTGCGCCTTCACCACCGACCCCACCGACGCGCCCTTGTTCCGTCTTGTCGTGGAGCCGAACGAGCGCAACGGCCTGCGTTCCGCCTGTCGGCTGATGGTGGACAAGATCACCACCGTTCCCAAGGCGAAGCTGGGCGCGCAGGTCGGGCGGCTCGATGACGAGGACATGGTGCGACTCAATCAGGCCATGACCGTGTTTCTCGGCATGGCGGTGACGCCGAGAGCCGGAAGGGGGAAGCAGCCATGATGTGCGGGGCTGTGTTCCGGCGTTGCGGCAAAGGACGGCCATCGGCGGCACATAGGCTATTCGAGATTCTGAGCGTGCCCGCGATCTTTGGCGCATGTCCAAGACGCGCGCTTTTCGTAGCCCCAAACGTCGCGGGCGCGCAAAGACCGGCGCGCTCCCGAGCGACCTTTACGCCTATGCCGAGGCCAAGCCGTCGCCCCGCATCGGGCGTCCGCCCAAGCTTGAACCCGAGACATGGACCGTCACCGACGACTGGCCCGATCCGCTGCCGGTCACAGAGACCGAAATCGACCTGTTCGAGGCGTGGTTCGGCGATTTTTTCGATGAACTGTTCGGGCCGTCCTCATGATCTGACAAGGAGACACATGCCATGACCGTGCCGCTGCGCGCCGCCCTCTATCTGCGCGTCTCGACAGCGCGGCAGGCCGAGCATGATGTCTCCATCCCCGACCAGCGCAAACAGGGCGAAGCCTATTGCGCCTCGCGCGGCTACACGCTGGCCGAAACCTATGTCGAGGCCGGCGCGTCGGCCACCAACGACCGTAGGCCGGAATTCCAGCGCATGATCGAGGCGGGCACATCGAAGCCCGCGCCGTTCGATGTCGTCGTGGTCCATTCGTTCAGCCGCTTCTTCCGCGATCACTTTGAGCTTGAGTTCTACGTCAGGAAGCTCGCCAAGAATGGCGTCAAGCTTCTCTCCATCACGCAAGAAATGGGGGATGACCCCATGCACGTCATGATGCGGCAGATCATGGCGCTGTTCGATGAGTATCAGTCGAAGGAAAACGCCAAGCACGTCCTGCGGGCGCAGAAGGAGAATGCGCGGCAAGGCTTCTGGAACGGCGCGTTGCCGCCGATCGGCTATCGCATCATCGCCGCCGAGACACGCGGGGCCAAGGTCAAGAAGAAGCTGGAAATCGACCCGCTGCACGCCGACACCATCCGGCTCATCTTCCGCCTTGCGCTGGACGGTAACAACGGCTCCGGCCCGATGGGCGTCAAGGCCATCGTCACCCATCTCAACGCTCGGCGCATCTTCACCCGCGACGGCGGGCGCTGGGGCATCGGTCAGGTTCACCGCATCCTGACCCGTCGCACCTATATTGGCGAGCATGAGTTCAACAAGCGCACCAAGGCCAAGGAGCTAAAGCCGCAAAGCGAGGTCGTGGTGGTCGAGGTGCCGCCGCTGATCGACCGCGAGACCTTCGACACGGTTCAGGCGCGGCTCAAGGCCCGCAACCCCAAGGTCATGCCCGCCCGTGTCGTCAGCGGTCCCACGCTGCTCACCGGCATCTGCTATTGCGCCAAGTGCGGCGGGGCCATGACCATCCGCACCGGCAAGAGCGGGCGCTATCGCTATTACGCCTGCTCGATCAAGGCGCGGCAGGGCGAGACGGGATGCGAGGGCCGCTCGATCCCGATGGAGAAGCTCGACGGCGTGGTGATCGACCACATCGAGCGTGAGTTCCTTGACCCCTCGCGGCTGGAAACCGTGCTGTCCGCCGTTCTCGACCGCCGGCAGGAGCGTGGCGAGCGCCGCCGCGAGCACATCGCCGAACTGAACAAGCGCGCGGCCGAGACGGAACTACGCCTGAAACGGCTCTACGACGCCATAGAGGCGGGCCTGACCGATCTGGACGATCCGGCGCTGAAAGACCGCATCGACGGCCTGCGCGCTCTCCGCGACCAAGCCAAGGTCGATTCCGAACGGGCGCAGGCCATGCTTGAAAGCTCCACCAATCAGGCGATCACGCCGCAGATGGTGGAACGATTCGCCACCACCGCACGCAAGCGGATGCGTATCGACGGCGGCGGCTATCGGCGGGATCACCTGCGCGCTTTCGCCCAGCGCGTCGAGGTCGCCGAGCGCGAAGTGGTCATCAAGGGATCGAAAGGCGAGTTGCTTCGCACGCTGGTCGCCATCGGAAGCGGAAAATCGGCGGAAACTGGCGTGCCCAGTTCTGTTCTGAAATGGCGGGGCGAGAGGGATTCGAACTCGTCTTACATTGAGCGACTATGCTGCTAGCCTTGGAATGGTCTTCTCCACCAATCGCAAGAATCGGGTGTTGCGAGCCCCCGCAACCATCTTCACTTGCATGGCAATTTCGGGAACGTCGGCCGCTCCTGCGGGGCGGCCCTCGACTGACCGCAAGTTATGATGGTTGCGCCCTCCCGCAACCATCTTTGCCGGCACGGGGCGCAAGGAATGATGAAATCCTGCCCTGGATTTGAACTTGCAGCTTCTCCGTTCGGTCCAAGGCGGCCGTATTTTCGCAATCTCGGCTGGGCTGACTGTGATGCCCAGAGCAGACACTGGCGTTTACTCAGCGAGCAGGATCGCCGTGGATAACTCGTCCGTGTGCTTGCGCGCGAGATCGGGGACTGCGGCATCACCGTCATGCCCGGTGCGGTTTTGACTCCTGCGCCGACAAACGCAGTCGAGGCGGTCGTTGCGGCCGAGGAGGCGAAAACGCCGCTCGCCCGCGTAAGTGAGCCTCTGGATATCACGAACGTCGTGGCCTTGTTGGCTTGCGATAACGCCCGACGGATTACCGGCCAGATCTTGGCGCCGGTGGCGGAATGTTCTGAAGGCCGCGCACGGGCCTCATGTTCCGGCCTGTGCAACTATCTCTTAGGGGGGGGGGTGGCGCACCCGACACGATTCGAACGTGTGGCCTTCGCCTTCGGAGGGCGACGCTCTATCCAGCTGAGCTACGGGTGCATTCTGCTTACGCAGTGCTTACGCGAAATTCCGGCGAGTGTGAAGCGATCTCCGTCATTCCCGCAAGTCTCTGAACTTTAAACCTCTTTTTGTCTGCCATTTCGCGCCCACTGGCTTGACACGAGCCTTCGGAGGGCAACGCTCTATCCAGCTGAGCTACGGGTGCGTGGCGCAGGAGCGGGTCCCTTTTAACGGAAGGCTTGCGGCGCGGCAACAGGGGATGGAGCCGTGTCCACGGCGGCTTGCGGTGAATGCCCGTGCCTTGCGGGAGAACGGATGGTCCGGTTCGGCGGGCGTGTGGGGCAGGCCCCCGGGGCGCTTCAGGCTGCTGCGGAGGGGCGCACGCCGGAGCCATCAGCCCGCGTCCTCCAGCGCCTCCGATTCGGCCTGGAGCGCAGCGAGGAGGGTCATGAAGCGCTCGCCTTGGACCAGCACGTGAGCCCTGAGGCGCTCGGCGGCGCGGGGGCCGTCGCCGGCGAAGAGCGCATCAACGATGCCCTGGTGCTCGGCGAAAGACGCCTCCACCCGCCGCGGCACTTTCAGCTGAAGGCGGCGATAGGGCTGGAGGGCGCGCTGCAATCTCAGCGCCTCCCCCGCCAGAACCCGGTTGCCGGTGGCGGCATAGATGGCGCCGTGGAAACGGGCATTGGCGGGATAATAGGCCTCCTCGTCACCGGCAGCGGCGGCGATGCGGCAGGTCTCGTGTGCCTCCGAGATCGCCTCCCGGTCGGAGGGCCCCATGCGCTGCACGGCGAGCCGGCCGCAGGAGGCTTCGATTTCGGCCATCAGCTCGAAGGATTCGATCAGTTCGCGCGGGCCGAGCAGCACCACGAAGGCGCCGCGGCGGGGTCGGATTTCCACCAGGCCCGATGACGAGAGCTGGATCAGCGCCTCGCGGATGGGCGTGCGCGAAACGCCGAACCGCTCGGCGAGGCCCACCTCGTCGAGCCGCTGCCCGGGCTTCAGCCGGCCGGCGACGATATCGTCCTCCAGCGCCTCCCTGAGCCTCGGCGTCTGCTCTCCCCGCACGACGGCGCTCCTTGCGATCTCCCCGTCATCAGAAAGCCGAGTCCGATCATTCAATGCAAGAGAGAAAATCTTGCATACATGATCGTTGACAAAAAATGCAGTCCGATCTCTATTGGCCACAGACGCCGCGGGGATCCTGAAAGATGCCACATCTCGATACCGGAGCGCCATTTTCGCCCCATACCGAAGACAGGATCACCCGAAAGAGAATGCCCCGACCCGTCCCCATGGGCTTGCCTTCGCGGAACGGGCACCGTCCCATGATGGCAGGGACATCCGGCAGCGGGGCTGGTGGAGTGCGGCGATGAGTTCGAATACGTCCTTCTTCGGCGATCTTCTCACCACCATCGCGGATCGCGGCCGCGCCCTGCTCGACCGCAACACACGCACGTCCGGCGCCACCAAGGCGGCGACGCTGGTGGAGCGGTGCGAGCAGCTTCTCTCCGGTCGCGGCGAAGCCTCGGGCGTGGCCCTCGCCACCGACATCCTCGATCGTTACGCCCGCATGAAGACCGGCGAGCGCATCGCCTTCTTCGAGGCGCTGGCCGAGACCTTCGGGCCGGACCGCGCCCGTCTTGATGCCGCCATCGCCAGCTATGGCCGCACGGGGTCGGATGCGGCGATGGCCGAACTCCACCTCGCCAGCGAGCCGCGCCGGCAGGAGCTGTTCCGCCGCTTCAACATGGCCGCCGGCGCGACGCTCTCCCTCGTCCGCATGCGCGAGCATCTGATGGACGCCATGGTCCACCGGCGCGACCTCGCCGCCGTGGATCGCGATTTCGGCCACCTGTTCTCGTCCTGGTTCAACCGGGGGTTCCTCGTGCTGCGACGCATCGACTGGTCGACGCCCGCCAACGTGCTGGAGAAGATCATCCGCTACGAGGCGGTGCACGCCATCCGCGACTGGAACGACCTGCGCGCCCGCGTCGACAGCCCGGACCGGCGTTGCTACGCCTTCTTCCATCCGGCACTGGTGGACGAGCCGCTGATCTTCGTGGAAGTGGCGCTCACCAAGGACATTCCCGGCGCCATCGCCCCGGTGCTGGACCAGTCGCGCGAGCTGCTGGAGCCGGAGAAGGCCACCACGGCCGTCTTCTATTCCATCTCCAACTGCCAGCGCGGGCTCGGTGGCGTCTCCTTCGGCAATTTCCTCATCAAGCAGGTGGTGGAGGAGATTTCCCGCGAGATCCCCTCGCTCACCACCTTCGTCACCCTCTCCCCGGTCCCCGGCTTCCGCGCCTGGCTGGACGGCGAGCGCAAGGCCGAGACGCCGGCCGCCGTCACCGCCGCCGACAAGGAGACGCTCAAGGCGCTCGACACGCCGGACTGGGCCGAGAAGGCGGACGTGCGGGAGGCCCTGACACCGGTGCTGAACGCCGCCGCTGCCTATTACTTCCTCGTCGCCCGCACCGCCAAGGGCAAGCCGGTGGACCCGGTGGCCCGCTTCCACCTCGGCAACGGCGCACGGCTGGAGAAGATCAACCCCATGGGCGACCTCTCGCCCAAGGGCATCGCCCAGGCGGCGGGGCTCATGGTGAACTACCGCTATGTCCTCACCGACATCGAGAAGAACCACGAGGCCTTCGCCGGCAAGGGCGAGGTGGTCGCGAGCCCGGCGGTGAAGAAGCTGCTGCGGGCGGATGCGGGCGCCCGTGCGCTTGTTCCAGTGTCCTGACCTACCGGTGTCCTGAACTGCCGGTTTCCTGAACTGCCCGTGTCCTGAGCTGCCCGCCGCGCCACAGGCACTGTCGCCAACGAGACGAAGACATGAGCGAGAACCACCTCTTCAGCGCCATCCGCGCCGCCATCCCGGCGATGGACAAGCCCCTCGCCCGCCTCATCGACGGGACGGTGGAGACCTATGGCGACGCCCTCGCCCTTTCCGCCCGCCTCGCCAACCTTCTGGTCGCGCGCGGCGTGAAACCCGGCGACCGGGTGGCGGTGCAGGTGGAGAAATCCTGGCCCGCGCTCGCGCTCTATCTCGGTGCGATCCGCGCGGGCGCGGTCTACCTGCCGCTCAACACGGCCTATACGCTGAACGAAGTCGAGTATTTCCTCTCCGACGCCGAGCCCACCGTGTTCGTGTGCCGGCCGGAGATCGAACAGGACGCGCGGGCGCTGGCCGCCCGGCTCGGCGTCGGCGCGGTGGAGACGCTGGGCACCGACGGCAAGGGGTCGCTGACCGAGGCCGCCGCGGGCTTCCCCGACACGTTCGCGGATGTGGCGCGCGGGCCGGACGATCTCGGCGGCATCCTCTATACCTCGGGCACCACGGGCCGCGCCAAGGGCGCCATGCTCACCCACGACAACCTGCTCTCCAACACCAGTGCGCTGAAGGACTACTGGCGCTTCACAGCGGACGACGTGCTGCTGCATGCGCTGCCCATCTTCCACACCCATGGCCTGTTCGTGGCCACGAACATCGTGCTCCTGTCCGGCGCGAGCATGGAGTTCCGCTCCAAATTCGACCCGAAGGAGGCCATCGCGCTGATGGCGGCGGGCAAGGTGACGACGCTCATGGGCGTGCCCACCTTCTACACCCGCCTCATCGACCAGCCCGGCCTCACCCGCGAGGCGACGAAGGGCATGCGCCTGTTCGTCTCCGGCTCCGCGCCGCTGCTGGCGGAGACGCATCGCGCCTTCGAGGAGCGCACCGGCCACGCCATCCTCGAGCGCTACGGCATGACCGAGACGGGGATGAACACTTCCAACCCCTATGACGGCGCGCGCATCGCCGGCACGGTAGGCTATGCCCTGCCCGGCATCAGCGTGCGCGTCACCGATCCCGAGACCGGCGCGGTGCTCCCCACCGGCGAGATTGGCATGATCGAGGTTCAGGGGCCGAACGTGTTCAAGGGCTACTGGCGGATGCCGGAGAAAACGGCCTCCGAATTCCGCGACGGCTTCTTCATCACCGGCGACCTCGGCAAGATCGACGAGACCGGCTACGTCCACATCGTCGGCCGCGGCAAGGATCTCGTCATCACCGGCGGCTTCAACGTCTATCCCAAGGAAGTGGAAGGCGAGATCGACGCCATCCCCGGCGTCGTGGAAAGCGCGGTCATCGGCGTGCCCCACCCGGATTTCGGCGAGGGCGTGACCGCCGTCGTCGTCGCCCAGAAGGACGCGACGCTGACGGAGGATGCCATCCACCGCGCCCTCGAAAATCGTCTTGCCAAGTTCAAGCAGCCGAAGCGCGTCTTCTTCGTCTCCGAGCTGCCGCGCAACACCATGGGCAAGGTGCAGAAGAATCTCCTTCGGGACACCTACAAGGACATCTATCGTAACGTCGCCTGACCCAAGGGACCGTGCCGCCGGCAACGCCAATCAGCCGCCGGCCAGTCCCCGCCAAGTATCTGGTGCCTCAAGAGTTATGAAATCGACCTGCCGGACCCCGGATCAACCGGGGCCGGCCAAATGAAACGGGAAGAAACGCCACAGGCCCACAGCCACCGGGCCAAGGGAGGAAACGCATGTCCAACGACCATTCCCTCATCCATCGCCCGGTTTCCCGCCGCCTCGTGCTCGCCGGCGCTCTGGCCGCGCCCGCCGTGCTGCGCTTCACCGGCACCGCTCATGCGGCGACGACCCTCAAGATCTCCCACCAGTTCCCCTCCTCGTCCGGCGAGGAGGGCGACTTCCGCGACCGGCTCGTGCGCCGTTTCGCAGCGGAGGTGACGAAGCGCACCAACGGAGAGCTGGCCTTCGAGGTCTATCCCGGCTCGTCCCTGATGAAGACGAACGCCCAGTTCTCGGCCCTGCGCAAGGGCGCGCTGGACCTCTCGCTCTATCCCATCTCCTATGCGGGCGGCGAGGCGCCGGAGTGCAACATCGGCCTCATGCCCGGCCTCGTCGTGTCCTACGACCAGGGCCTCGCCTGGCGCACCAAGCCGGTGGGGCAGGCGTTCTCGGAATATCTCGAAGGCAAGGGCGTCAAGATCCTCACCTGGGTCTGGCAGGCGGGCGGCGTCGCCAGCCGCGAGAAGCCGCTGATTGCGCCCGAGGATGCCAAGGGCATGAAGATCCGCGGCGGCTCGCGCGAGATGGACATGGTGCTGCAGGCCGCCGGCGCCGCCGTGCTGTCGCTGCCGTCCAACGAGCTTTACGTCGCCATGCAGACGGGGGCCTGCGACGCCGGCATCACCTCCTCCACCTCCCTCATCTCCTTCCGTCTGGAAGAGCTGGCGAAGCAGCTCACCACCGGCCGCGGCAAGTCCTACTGGTTCATGCTGGAGCCGCTGCTCATCTCCAAGGCGGTGTTCGACAAGCTGCCCAAGGCGCAGCAGGACGTGATGACCGCCGTGGGACTGGAGATGGAGGCCTTCGGCAAGGCCGGCGCCATGGCCGACGACACCAAGGTGGCCGAGGTGTTCGCCAAGGCCGGTGCCAAGATCCATGATCTCGATGCCGCGACGGTGGAGAAGTGGCGCGCCATCGCCCGTGACACCGCATGGAAGGACTATTCCGCCAAGTCCGCCGGCTGCGCCAATCTCATGAAGCTCGCGCAGGAGGTGCCGGCATGAGCCACGGGCTCGATCTCGGCCACGGCGCGGGCGCGCGGGCGGAGGCGACCCACGCCCCTCCCCTGCTGGCGGCGGCGCACGGGCTGCTCAGGCGGGCCAACCGGCTCATCCTCGCCCTCGGCTCGGTCGCCCTCGTGGCGGCGAGCCTCATCCTCTCCTACAGCGTGGTGTCGCGCTTCTTCTTCCACGCGCCCACCTATTGGCAGGACGAAGCCTCGGTCTTCCTGCTGGTGGGCGTCACCTTCATGACCGCCGCCTTCGTGCAGAGCCAGCGCGGCCATGTGGCCATCGATGCCCTCGCCCACATGCTGCCGCCGGGCCTGAACCGGGTGCGGCAGTTCGTGGTGGATCTGTTCAGCTTCGCCTTCTGTGCCTTCTTCACCTGGAAGTCCTTCACCCTGTGGCACGAGGCGTGGGTGGACGGGCAGGTGACCTCCTCCACCTGGGCGCCGCCCCTCTCCATCCCCTACGGCGTGATGACCGCCGGCATGGGCCTGCTCTCGCTGCAGATCCTCATTCAGGTTCTCGCCGGACTTCTGGAAAGGGTGGAACGATGAGCACGGCTCTCGTCGGCCTCCTCTATGGCGGCGCCACCCTCGGCACCATGTTCCTCGGCATGCCCATCGCGTTTGCGCTGGGCGCGGTGGCGGTGCTGTTCATGGTCGGCTTCATGCCGGCCGCCTCCCTCGATACGGTGACGCAGAACGTCTATGAGGAGATGGCTTCCATCACCCTGCTGTCGATCCCGCTCTTCATCCTGAAGGGCGCGGCCATCGGCAAGTCGCGGGCGGGGCAGGATCTCTATTCGGCGCTGCACGCCTGGATGCACAAGATCCCCGGCGGCCTCGGCATCGCCAACGTCTTCGCCTGCGCCCTGTTCGCCGCCATGGCCGGCTCCTCGCCCGCCACCTGCTCGGCCATCGGCTCGGCCGGCATTCCGGAGATGCGCAAGCGCGGCTATTCCGGCGCCTTCGCCGCCGGGCTGATCGCGGCCGGCGGCACGCTCGGCATCCTGCTGCCCCCGTCCATCACCATGATCCTCTATGCGGTGGCGGCCGAGCAGTCCCTGGGCCGCCTGTTCCTCGCCGGCCTCGGGCCGGGGCTGCTGCTGGTGACGCTGTTCGCCGGCTACGCCATGGTGCGCTTCCGGCAGGAATATGCGGCGGCGAAGAAGGCCTATGCGGAGACCGGGGCGCCCTCCGCCTTGCTTCACGAAGACAACCTCACGCTGCGCGACCGCTTCGCCGCCCTGCCCCGCGTGCTGCCCTTCGTGGTGCTGCTCACCGGCGTGATGGTGGCCCTCTATGGCGGCTATGCGACCCCCTCGGAGACGGCAGGCCTCGGCGGCGTGCTGGCGCTGGCGCTCATCGCCCTGATCTACGGCGTGTGGACGCCGAAAGACCTCTCGCCCATCCTGACCTCGACGATCCGCGAGTCGACCATGCTGATGATGATCATCGGCATGTCCCTGCTCTATTCCTACGTCATGAGCTACCTGCACATCAGCCAGGCGGCGGCGCAGGCGATCGTGGCGCTCAACCTGTCCAAGTGGCTGCTGCTCGCCACCATCCTGGTGCTGGTGGTGGTGCTGGGCTTCTTCCTGCCGCCGGTGTCCATCATCCTGATGACCGCGCCGATCATCCTGCCGCCGCTGAAGGCGGCCGGCTTCGACCTGATCTGGTTCGGCGTGGTGATGACCATCGTGATGGAGATGGGGCTCATCCACCCGCCGGTGGGGCTCAACATCTTCGTCATCAAGAACATCGCGCCCGACATCCCGCTGAAGGACGTGATCTGGGGCACGGTGCCCTTCGTGCTCCTTATGCTGCTGGCGGTGATCCTGCTCTGCCTGTTCCCGCAGATCGCCACCGGCTTCCCCGACCTCGTGATGGGCAAAGGCCGCTGAGGCGCCCCTAGCGTCCCTGCACCGGCACCACGTCCACGCCCACGGCGAGGATGTGGTCGCCGGACGAGACAATCACCCCATCCACCGGCGAGACATCCGCATAGTCGCGCCCCACGGCGAGGATGATGTGGTCGTCCCCCGCCGGGATGGCATTGGTGGGGTCGAGCCCGATCCAGCCGAAGGCCGGCCCGCACCACACCTCGGCCCAGGCGTGGGTCGCATCCGCCCCCTCCAGCCGCGGCTGGCCCTCGGGCGGGATGGTGCGCAGATAGCCGGAAACGTAGCGCGCCGGCAGGCCGAGCCCGCGCAGGCCGGCGATCATCACCTGGGCGAAGTCCTGGCACACGCCCGCCTTCGCCGCGAAGGCCTCGTGGGGCGAGGTGGTGACGATGGTGGCGCCGGGCTCATAGGTGAATTCGTCATGCACCCGGTGCATCAGCTCCAGCGCCGCTTCCAGCACGGGGCGGTCGCCGCGGAAGCTGGTCGCCGTCCAGTCGGTGATCTCGTTGTCGATGGGCACCGCCCGGCTCGGAAACAGGCCGTGGGCGGCCGCGTCCGCCCCGAGGTCCATCTCCTCCAGCGCGGCGGCGCGCACCTCGTCCACCAGCGGGGTCGTCGCCGGGTCCGGCAGGGGCGTCGAGGTCACGTCCACCCGGCTGCGGGTGGTGATGGAGAGATGGCCGTGGGGCTGGTCGATGGTGAGCCAGGTCAGGCCGTTGCCGAAGAAATCGGTGCCCTGCTCCAGCTCCGCCGGCTCGGGGTCCACATCGAGAATGTGGGCGATGACGTGCTGATGGCCGAAGCGGTCCACCGGCGTCATCCGCAGCACCTGCCGCACCACGCGCACAGGCACCTGATAGCTGTAGGTGGTGGTCTGGCGAATATCATAGAGCATTGGTGTCTCCTTGCTTTCGCTCAGGCGCCGCGCGGGCTTTATTCGTTGCTTTCGCCTTACATACCGAAGGTCAGCGTCATCTCCGGGGAATGTCCCTGGAGGAAATAGTGCGACGACACCTCGTCGGAGAGCTGCATGAGCATCTTCTCCATGGCGTCGAACCATTGCGGCTCGAAGCTCTCCGCCGTGCTGGCGGCCAGCTCGGCCTGCATGCGGGCGACGATGCGCTCCCACAAGGGCGGCGGCGCATCCTGGTCGCGGCCGGGCAGCACCTTCAGATGGTTCGCCATGCGGTGCACCTGGAAGGCCACCGAGCGCGGATTGTCCGGGTCCAGCAGCACGAGGTCGAGCACCGGTCCCCGCGCTTCCATCATCACATAGCGCGTGCGGTAGGTGATGAGGCTGTCCGCCACCTGCAGCAGCGCGTCGAGCGAGCCCTGCGGGGCGCCGATCTCGCCGAAGGTGCGGGCGAAGCGCAGGGTGCCGATGGCGCGCTCCGTGCGCCGGCCGATCTCCAGGAACCGCCAGCCGGTGAGCCGGTTCATGTTCTCCGAAGCGAGGCCCGAGAAGGCCGCGATGATGCGCAATGCCGCGTCCGCCCGCTCCGCCACATCGGCTTCGGAGGGGGCGGCGGGGACCGGCTGGGAGACGCAGGTCTCGAGATCCACCAGCGCGCGCCACGCATCCGGCGAGAAGCGGTCGCGGATGACGGAAGCCGCCGAACGCGCCGCCTGCACCAGTTGCGGCAGCGCGCCGGGCACGTCGCGGCGGGTGAGCACGGCTACCGCATAGCGGGTGGGCGTCGCGCGGGCGAGATCGCGCGGCATGGCGCCCCACGCCCCGAGCAGGCCCAGCAGCCGCGACACCAGCGGGCTGGTGCCGGTGTCGCCGCTCTCGGCGAGGCGGCCCACCAGCACACGGGAGAGGCGCAGCGTCGCCTCGGCCCGTTCCACATAGCGGCCGAGCCAGAACAGGTTGTCGGCGGCGCGGCTCGGCAGGGTGCCGGACGAGCGGCGGACCTTCACATTGTCCGGGCTCGGCAGAAGCGTGGTGTCGGCCACCTCGCCGTCCGCCAGCACCCACACGTCCGCCGAGCGGTCGCCCTTCTGCATGGAGACGGCGCGGGCATCGGCGGCCGAGGAGATGCGGCAGAAGCCGCCCGGCATCACCGACCAGCCCTTTTCGGTGGCGGTGAGGAACACCCGCAGCATGAACGGCCGGGGGGTCAGCTTTTCCCCGGTCCACACCGGCGTGGTGGAGAGGCGGGCGATGTCCTGCCCCACCACGTCCGCCCCGCGCCGGGCGAGCAGGGTGGAGAGGCGCCGCCGGTCGGCCTGGGTCAGGTCCGCGCCGAGCACCGAGCCGCCATCCGGCAGTCCCGGCAGCGCCCGGCCGAAGGCGGAGGAGATGACCAGCTCGTCCAGATGCTCCATCACCTGCGCCCGCTCGGCCGGCTGGCCGCACCACCATGTGGCCACATGCGGCAGGCTGAGCGGCCGCCCGGTGAGCCGGGTGGCGATGCGCGGCAGGAAGGCGAGCAGCGCCGGCGCCTCGATGATGCCGGTGCCCAGCGCATTGGCCATCGCCACGCCGCCCATGCGGACCGACTGGACGAGGCCCGGCACGCCGAGGCGCGAGCCGGCGTTCAATTCCAGCGGATCGGCGAAGTCGGAATCGAGGCGGCGCAGCAGCACGTCGATGCGCCGGAGGCCCGCCACGGTGCGCACATGCAGCGTATCGCCCCGCACGGTGAGGTCCTCGCCCTCCACCAGCAGGAAGCCGAGATAGCGGGCGAGCAGCGCGTGCTCGAAATAGGTCTCGTTCAGCGGCCCGGGGGTAAGGAGGCCGATGCGGCCCTCCCCCGACCGGTCGAGCTTCATCAGCGAGGTGCGCAGCGCCTGGAAGAAGGCGGCGACCCGCTTCATGTTCAGGTTGCGCGAGACGTCCGGCAGCGCGCGGGTCGAGGCGAGGCGGTTCTCCAGCGCATAGCCGGCGCCGGATGGCGCCTGGGTGCGGTCGGCGAGCACCCACCAGCGCCCGTCCGGGCCGCGCCCCACGTCGGCCGCATAGACCCGCAGGAAGCGCCCGCCCTCGGGACGCACGCCCACCAGCGGACGCAAGAATTCCGGGCTGCCGGCCACGGCCGCCGCCGGCAGATCGCCATCGGCGACCAGATGGGCGTCGCCATAGAGGTCCTGAAGCACCTCTTCCAGCAGCTCGGCGCGCTCGATGAGGCCGGCGGAGAGGGCTTCCCAGTCCGAATTGCCGATGATGAGCGGCATGTGGCTGAGCGACCACGGCCGCTCGCCGCCCCCCGCGTCGTCATAGACGCGATAGAAGACGCCGCTGTCCCTGAGATAGCGGTCCGCGGCGGAGAATCGCCGGCGCAATTCCTCGGGGCCAAGCTCGGCCAGCGCGGCGAGGAAGGGCTGCCAGTGACGGCGCGGCTGGCCGTCCGCATCCATCATCTCGTCGCGGGTGGCCGGAAGGGTGCGGTAGCCGCCGATCAGGCTTTCCGCCGCGGCCCGCTCGAATACCTCGCTCCGCTGCTCCGCCCCCGACACGATCACCCCTTCCGCGGGCACCCCTGCCCGCGTGTCATCTTCCTGCGCCCGGTGGGTCCGGGTTCTCCATTATGACCGTGGCGGCGCCAGATGCACCCCTCTTCCGAGCGCTTCCAGCCTGCGCCCGCCGCGGGACTGGCCGCGACGGCGCCTCGGGGATGGTTGTCGATCAGGCGCTTGCCGGGCGCCTGAGGTCTAGGGTGGTCGGGAACTCGTCCGGCGCCGTCTCCAGCACCACGTCGAGGGTGCCGGGGGTGTGGCCGAAGGTCTGGAAGCGGGCGAGGCGCCGCGCCTCCGCCTCGTAGGAGTTCACCGGGAAAGTATCGTAATTCCGCCCGCCCGGATGGGAGACGTAATAGAGGCAACCGCCCCGCGAACGCTCGCTCCAGGTGTCCACGAGGTCGAACGTGAGCGGCGTGTGCACCGGGATGGTCGGGTGCAGGCCCGACCACGGCTGCCACGCCTTGTAGCGCACGCCCGCGACATAGGTGCCATTGCGGCCGGTGGGGGCCAGCGGCATCTTGCGGCCGTTGCAGGTGAGGATGTGGCGCGAGGGGTTGAAGCCCTCCACCTTCACCTGCAGGCGCTCAACGGAAGAGTCCACGTAGCGGGCGGTGCCGCCCACCACGCCTTCCTCGCCCAGCACGTGCCAGCACTCCAGCGCCTGCCGCACCTCGATGTCCACGCCCGCCTGCTGGACCTTGCCGAAAGCGGGGAAGCGGAACTCGAACTGGGCCCGGAACCACTCGGGATCGATCTGGTAGCCGGCGTCGGAGAGGTCTTCCACCACGTCGAGGAAGTCCTGCCAGACATAATGCGGCAGCATGAAACGGTCGTTGAGGATGGTGCCCCAGCGGGTGCAGTGGCCGTGCACCGGCTTGTTCCACAGCCGCGCGATCAGGGCCCGCAGCATCAGCTGCTGGGCAAGGCTCATGCGCCAGTCCGGCGGCATCTCGAAGCAGCGGAACTCCACGAGGCCCAGCCGGCCGGTGGGACCATCCGGCGAATAGAGCTTGTCGATGGAGATTTCGGTGCGGTGGGTGTTGCCGGTGACGTCCACCAGCAGGTTGCGCAGCAGCCGGTCCACCAGCCACGGGGCTGGAGGCTCGCCCTGCCCGGGCGCCGGGAACTTGGAGAAGGCGATTTCCAGCTCATAGAGGCTGTCGTGCCGCGCCTCGTCCACCCGCGGATGCTGCGAGGTGGGGCCGATGAACAGGCCGGAGAAGAAGTAGGACAGGCAGGGATGGCGCTGCCAGTAGAGCAGCAGGCTCTTCAGCAGATCCGGCCGGCGCAGGAAGGGGCTGTCGGCGGGGGTGGAGCCGCCCACCACCACATGGTTGCCACCGCCGGTGCCGGTATGCCGCCCGTCCACCATGAACTTCTCGGTGCCGAGGCGGGCGAGACGCGCTTCCTCATAGAGGATCCGGGTGATCTCCACGCAACCGGCCCAGGTGGCGGACGGATGGACGTTCACCTCCAGCACGCCCGGATCGGGCGCGATGCGGATGAGGTTGAGGCGGTAGTCGAAGGGCGGCGGATAGCCCTCCATGTGGATGGGCGTGTTCAGCTCGATGGCCACCTGCTCGAGGGCGGCGACGAGGTCGAGATAGTCCTCCAGGATCTCCACCGGCGGTAGGAACACGCACAGGCGGCCGTTGCGCGGCTCGACGCAGAGCGCGGTGCGGGTGTCAGCGGTGAAGATCTGGGTATCGTACTTGGCGAGATATTCGCGCGCCAGCTCCTGCGCCCGCTCGCCGACGCCGTAGGCCTCGGTGCGCGGGGCGATGGAATGGCGCGGCATGCCGCCCGGCCCGCCGGGGGTGCCGGCGTCGGTGCCTTCCGAACCCGCGCCGGGGCCGCCCTGCCCTGACGCGTAGCGGGCGGCGAAATCAGCGGCGTCGGGCAGCGGGTCGCGCGGCTCGAAGGGGTCGGCCTCGACGATGTAGGGGTAGCGCGTCGGCGCCAGATACTGCAGCGATTCCAGCGGCAGGCGGTAGCCCATGGGGCTTTCGCCGGGGATCAGGAACAGGAACTGGCGGCGGTAGGTCCATTCCTCCGAGCGCCACGCCGGGCCGGCGGGGGTCCAGACGCGGCGCAGCGGCAGCACCGAGCCGGTGGCCGTGCCGAGGCCCTGGTTGAAGGTGCGCGCCAGCATGCGCCGCTGCACCTCGTCCGCCATGCGCGGATCGCCGGGGGCGATGTTCTCGGGAAGGTTCTGTTCCTTCCACATGTAATAGATGTTGTCCTCGAACGCCTGCTGGACGAACTCGCTGCCAACGGCAAGCTTCTCGGCCACCGCCTTGCAGAAGCGCGCGGCATCGGCCGGGGTGACGCCGTAATTGACCTTCTCGTCGGCGATCAGGTCCTCGCGCTGCCAGATGGGCTGGCCGTCCTTGCGCCAGAACAGGTCGAAGGACCAGCGCGGCAGCGTCTCGCCGGGATACCACTTGCCCTGGCCGTAATGCAGCACGCCTTCGGTCTCGAAGCGGCGGCGCAGGCGGCGAATGAGGTCGTCGGCGCGCTCGCGCTTGTGCGGGCCGAGCGCCTCGGTGTTCCACTCGGGCGACTGGTAGTCGTCGATGGACACGAAGGTGGGCTCGCCGCCCATGGTGAGGCGCACGTCGCCGGCCTTGAGGTCCTCGTCCACCTTGTGGCCGAGCTGGTCAAGGGCGGCCCAGGTCTCGTCCGAGAAGGGCAGCGTGACGCGCGGCGCCTCGGCGACGCGGACCACGTTCATCTCAAAGCCGAACTCGACCTCGGCCTTCTCGTTCACATAGCCGCTGATGGGCGCGGCGGAGCTGTAGTGCGGGGTGGCCGCCAGCGGGATGTGGCCTTCGCCGCAGAGCAGGCCCGAGGTCGGGTCGAGGCCGATCCAGCCGGCGCCGGGCACGAACACCTCGCACCAGGCGTGCAGGTCGGTGAAGTCCACGTCGGTGCCGGAGGGGCCGTCAAGGGCCGCCACGTCGGGCTTGAGCTGGATCAGGTAGCCGGAGACGAAGCGGGCGGCGAGCCCGAGGTGGCGCAGGATCTGCACCAGCAGCCAGCCGGTGTCACGGCACGAGCCGAGCTTGCGCGTCAGCGTCTCGTCGGGCGTCTGCACGCCCGGCTCCATGCGGATCACATAGCCGACCTCGCTCTGGAGGCGCTGGTTGAGGTGGACCAGGAAGTCGACGATGCGGGTCTTCTCGCGCGGGACGGAGGCGAGATAGTCGGCGAACAGGGTCCCCTCATCCTCCAGCTCGAGATAGGGCGCCAGCTCCGCCTTGAGCGCGGGCGCATATTCGAAGGGGAAGTTCTCGGCATATTCCTCGACGAAGAAGTCGAAGGGGTTGATCACGTCGAGCTTGGCGAGGAGGTCCACCTCGACCTTGAACTCCGTAACCCGCTCCGGGAACACGATGCGGGCGAGCCAGTTGCCGAACGGATCCTGCTGCCAGTTGATGAAATGGTCCGCCGGCGAGATCTTCAGCGCATAGGCGGGGATGTCGGTGCGGCTGTGCGGCGCCGGCCGCAGCCGGATCACCTGCGGCCCCATGGAGACCGGGTGGTCGTAGGTGTAGCTCGTGACGTGATGCAGGCTCGCGAGGATCGACATTTAGGTCACCAGGTCCTGCGGGCGACAGCCCAGGGATAGAGTCAATGGTGGGATCGGCCGTTCGGCCGAGGGTGGGGCGCGTGTCCCGCCAAGGTTAGACAAGCCCGGCAGGAGGCGGAAGCGCGACTTTGCGGCGGCAACCGCCCCGATCGAGGGCAGTTGCCGAAGGAAGAGGCAATGCACACGCGTCCGGATCAGGCAGATGCGGGCGCCGGGGGCACGCCGGCGTCCGGGGCCGGCGGCGGCGCGGGCGGGGCATTTCCAGCACCATGGCCGGCGCTGGACTTCTTCTTGCCCTTGCGGCCTTCCTCGAAGCGCTGGAGCACCGTGTAGAAGGACGGCACGAACAGCACGGCGAGGCAGGTGGAGGCGAGCATGCCCGACACCACCGCGATGCCGATGGACTTGCGCGAGTTGGCGCCGGCGCCGGTGGCGAACACCAGCGGCAGCACGCCGAGGATGAAGGCGAAGGAGGTCATGAGGATGGGGCGGAACCGGAGGCGCGAGGCCTCCACCGCCGCATCCATAATCTCCATGCCCTCCGCCCGTTTCTCGCGAGCATACTCGACGATGAGGATCGCGTTCTTGGAGGCGAGCGCGATCAGCAGCACGAGGCCGATCTGGGTGTAGAGGTTGTTCGCCACCCCGAGGCCCAGCAGCGCGCTGACGGTGCCGAGCAGCGCCAGCGGCACCGCAAGGATCACCGACATGGGCTGGATCCAGCTCTCATACTGGCCGGCCAGCACGAAGTAGACGAGCAGGATGGCGAGCCCGAACACGTAGTAGATCTGATTGCCGACCGCCTTCTCCTGGTAGGACATGGCAGTCCACTCGAATCCGGTGCCCGGGGGCAGGGTCGAGGCGGCAATCTGCTCCATCAGCGACAGCGCCTGGCCCGACGAGAAGCCCGCGGCGTTAGAGCCGACGATGGTGGACGAGGGATAGAGATTGTAGAGCGAGATCAGCGGCGGCCCCAGGGCGGTCTTGACATCCACCACGGTGCCGAGGGGGATCATCGCGTTCTGGGTGGGCGAGCGCACCTTCAGCTGCATCAGGTCGGCCGGGGTCACGCGGAAGCCCGCGTCAGCCTGGATGTAGACCTGGAAGACGTTGCCGAACTTGTTGATCTGGTTGACGTAGGTGGAGCCCAGATAGGACGAGATGGTGCTGAACACCTGGCCCACCGTGATGCCCAGGGTCTCCGCCTTGATCCGGTTCACGTCCACCTGGATCTGCGGCGCCCCGGCGCGGAACGAGGAGGACACGTGGGAAAGCGCCGACTGCGCCCGCGCCTTGTCCACCATGGACGCGGTGATCTGCTCCAGAAGCTGGTAGTCGAAATTGCCGTTGCGGATCTGCGGCTGCATGGTGAAGCCGGCGGCGTTGCCGATGCCCTGGATGGCCGGCGGCACGAGGATGACCACCTCCGCCTCCTCGACGCCCGCCACCGCCGCGTTCAGGTTCTGATACATGGAGAGCAGATCCTGCCCCTTGGTGGCGTAGCGCACGTCCCAGGGGGTCAGGGTGATGTAGGTGACACCCGCATTGGCAAGGGTGGACGAGTTGTCGAGCACCGAGATGCCGGAGATGGCGAGCACGGTCTGCACGCCCGGCACCTTGCGGATGCGTTCGGAGACATCCGCCATCACCTTCTTGGTGCGGTTGAGATTCGAGGCGTCCGGCAGCTGGACGTGGGCGAGGAAGTAGCCCTGGTCCTCGATGGGCAGGAAGGCCGTCGGGATGCGGGTGAGGCCATAGCCGGCGACGCTCATGAGCGCGATGGCGATGAGCACCATCAGCTTGGAATGGTGCACCATGCGGCTGATGACGCCGGTGTACCAGTGCTCCGCCTTGGCATAGATGGCGTTGAAGCCGCGATAGATGAAGTTGCGCTGCTCCGGCGGCACCGGCTGGCGCAGCCAGAGGGCGCACTGGGTCGGCTTCAGGGTCGCCGCGTTGATGGCCGAGATGAAGGCGGTCGCCGCGATGACGAGGGCGAACTGCTTGAACATCTGGCCTGACAGGCCGGGAATGAACGAGGCCGGCAGGAACACCGACATCAGCACCAGGGTGATGCCCACCACCGGGCCGAACAGTTCGTCCATGGCCTTCTCGGCCGCCGGCTGTCCCGCCATGCCCTCCTCGATGTGCCGCGCCACGCCTTCCACGATGACGATGGCGTCGTCCACCACGATGCCGATGGCGAGGATGATGGCGAACAGGGTCGAGAGGTTGATGGTGAAGCCCATGGCGTCCATGGCGGCGAAGGCGCCGATGATGGTCACGGGCACGGTCGTCGCGGGCACCAGCGTCGCGCGCCAGTCCTGCAGGAACAGCAGGATGACGACGAGAACGAGGACCGCCGCCTCGAACAGGGTCTTCCACACCTCGTCGATGGAGGCGGTCACGAACAGGGTCGTGTCGAAGGGGATGGCGTAGTCGAGCCCTTCGGGGAAGTTCTTCTTCAGGTCTTCCATCTTCGCCGCCACGCGCTTGGCCACGTCGAGCGCGTTGGCCGCGGGAAGCTGGAAGATGCCGATGCCGGCCGCAGGCTTGTTGTCCTGCATGAAGTCCTTGGAATAGCTCTGCGCGCCGAGCTCGACGCGGCCGATGTCGCGGATGCGCACGATCCGGCCGCCGTCGGAATTGTCCACCTTGACGATGATATTCTCGTAGTCCTTCACGTCGTCGAGACGGCCGGAGACGTTCACCGTGTACTGGAACGAGGCGTTGGACGGCGCCGGCGGCAGGCCGAGCTGGCCGGGCGTGACGAGCTGGCTCTGCTTCTGGATGGCGTTCGAGACGTCGGTGGGGGTCAGGCCGAACGCCTGCATGCGGTCCGGGTCCATCCACACGCGCATGGCGTAGGTGCCGGTGCCGAACACCGCGACGTTGGCGACGCCCGCCACCCGCTCCAGCTCGTTCTGGATGTTGATGATGGCGTAATTGTTCAGGAACAGGCCGTCATAGCGCCCGTCCGGCGAGATCAGGGTCACGAACTCGAGGATCGAGGTGCCCTTCTGCAGGATGGTCACGCCCTGCGCCTGCACCGCCGTGGGCAGCGAGGCGAGGGCGATGTTGACGCGGTTCTGCACCAGCACCTGCGCCATGTTCGGATCGGTGCCGATGGCGAAGGAGACGACCAGCGTGTAGGTGCCGTCCGAGGCCGACCACGACTGCATGTAGATCATGCCTTCGACGCCGTTGACCTGCTGCTCGATGGGCAGGGCCACGGTGTCGATCATCGTCTTGGCGGACGCGCCCGGATAGGAGGTGGAGACCGACACCGTGGGCGGCACGATGTTCGGATACTGCGACACCGGCAGGCGGATCAGCGAGACGAGGCCGATCAGCACGAAGACCAGTGCGAGGACGTTCGAGAGGACCGGCCGCTCGATGAAAAAGCGCGAAATCATGGGCGCTGCCTCAGGTTCGAGCGCGGGTCAGTTCTTCGGCGTCGCAGGGGTGGCACCCGGCGTCGCCGGAGCAGTGGGAGCGGGCGGCACCGAGGGAACGGCGCGGGCCGGAGCATTGGCCGGAGCGACGCCCGCCGGCTTCGGCAGGGGCTTGGTGCCGTCGTCCACCGGCGGGGCGATGGCGACGATCTTGCCCACCTCCACGTCGATCTTGGAGCCGGGCACGGCGCGCTGCATGCCGTTGATGATGACGCGGTCCGTGGTCTTCAGGCCGCTGAGCACGGCGCGCAGGCCGTCCGCCTGAAGCTGGCCAAGGGTGATCTGCGTCTGCCCCACCACGTTGTCCGAGCTGACGGTGAGCACATAGGGGCCGAGCTGGTTGTAGCTGATCGACGAATCCGGAACGAGGACGGTCGGCGCCGGGTGGCCGAGCGGCACCCGCACGCGGGCGAACAGGCCGGGCAGCAGCACGAAGTCGTCGTTCTGGAAGATGCCGCGCACGGTGAGCGTGCCGAGGTTGGGGTCCACCTGCGGCGCGATGTAGTCGATGCGGCCGGCATGGGGATAACCGGTCTCGGTCTGGAGGCCGATCTCGATCGGGATGTCCGGCAGGTCGCGGGTAAGGCTGGTGAGGGAGCGGCCCTGCTTGGCCAGCTGCTCCTTGATTCGCAGCACCTCCTGCTCGCTGAGCGTGAACCACACCCAGATCGGGTTGAGCTGGACGATGGTGGCAAGCTTGGTGGGGCCGCTGTAGCCCACGAGAGCGCCGACATCCTGAAGATGGGCCGTCACCGCGCCGTCGAAGGGCGCGTTGACCTGGGTATAGCCGAGATTGATCTGCGCGAGCTGCAGGGAGGCCTGGGCGTTGGCCACCTCGGCCACGGCGGAATCGCGCTTGGCGCGGGCCTGGTCGAGGGTCGCCTGCGAGGCGAAGTCCTGCTTGGCGAGCTGGGCCTGCCGATTGTATTCGGCCTCGGCCTGCACCTGCGACGCCTGGTTGGCGGCGAGCTGCGCCTTCGCCTGGTCGACCTGGGCGATGTAGGTGTCCTGCTCGATCACGAACAGGGTGGTGCCCTTCTTGGCGAAGGCGCCGTCCTTGTAATTGATGTTGGTGAGGAAGCCCTGGACGCGGGCGTTCAGGTCCACCGAATTGATGGCGGCGGTATTGCCGGTCAGTTCGAGGAAGCGCGTGACCGGCTGCTCCAGCACGGTCGCGACCGTCACCTTGGGCGGCGGCGGGGGTACGTAGGTATTCTTTTCCTCGCACGCGGACAGGAGGAAGGCAGCCCCGAGGGCCACGCTCGCGTAGCCCAGCCGACCCGACACCCGGATACCCCCCACCATACCCATACCCCCACTGTGCAGATGCGGCGGATACTAAGCAGCGGGTTATTGCGTGTCCATGAAAGGAATTGTCCGCAAAGCCCTTCCGTGCAGATTGCCCCCGCACCTGTGCAGCGCGGCAACGCTCCGGCAGATCGGCCTTCGGCGCGCGCGGCCGCACCGTCCTCGCATTGACATTGCACCGACCCGTTCATAAGTGTCCGCATGGTGTGCTGCCCGCGGAAGCGGGGCGGTTGCGGCTGCGCGTTCGTTCGCTGCGCCCGCCTGCCTCGCCTTCGGACTTGCTGACGCCCCATTGCGGGTGTCCAACGGCGCGCATCGTTGCCCGGAGGTCCGGCGGTCCGTCTCCGCCCTCCTTCAGACCTGACGGAACGGAATAGAGAAACCCATGTTTGGTGGACTTGCCCGCAAGCTCTTTGGCTCCGCGAATGATCGCCGGGTGAAGGGTTATCGTCCCCGCGTACAGGCCATCAATGCGCTGGAGAAGGAGCTGGAATCCCTCTCCGACGACCAGCTGCGGGCCCGCACGGAGGATTTCCGCCGCCAGCTGGCCGAGGGCAAGACCACCCTCGACGACCTGCTGGTGCCCGCCTTCGCCACCGTGCGCGAAGGCGCCAAGCGCGCGCTCGGCATGCGCCACTTCGACGTGCAGCTCATCGGCGGCATGGTGCTGCATGAAAGCTCCATCGCCGAGATGAAGACCGGTGAAGGCAAGACGCTGGTCGCCACCCTCCCCGTCTACCTCAACGCGCTGGCCGGCAAGGGCGTGCACGTGGTGACGGTCAACGACTACCTCGCCAAGCGCGACGCCGAGTGGATGGGCAAGCTCTACCGCTTCCTCGGCCTGTCCACCGGCATCATCGTGCACGGCCTCGACGACGACGAGCGCCGCGCCGCCTACGCCAGCGACGTCACCTACGCCACCAACAACGAGCTCGGGTTCGACTACCTGCGCGACAACATGAAGTACGAGCGCGCCCACATGGTGCAGCGGCCGCACTTCTACGCCATCGTCGACGAGGTGGACTCCATCCTCATCGACGAGGCGCGCACGCCCCTCATCATCTCCGGCCCGCTCGACGACCGCTCGGACTTCTACAACACCATCGACCAGTACATCCCCCGCCTCTCCAAGGAGGATTACGAGGTGGATGAGAAGCAGCGCTCCGTCTCCATGACGGAAGCGGGCATGGAGAAGATGGAGCAGATGCTCACCGAGGCCGGGCTGCTGAAGTCCGAGAGCCTCTACGACATCGAGAACGTCTCGGTGGTGCACCACGTGAACCAGGCGCTGCGCGCGCACTCCCTGTTCCAGCGGGACAAGGACTACATCGTGCGCAACGACGAGGTCGTCATCATCGACGAGTTCACCGGCCGCATGATGCCGGGCCGGCGCTATTCGGAAGGCCTGCACCAGGCGCTGGAGGCCAAGGAGCGCGTCCAGGTCCAGCCGGAGAACCAGACGCTCGCCTCCATCACCTTCCAGAACTATTTCCGCCTCTACGAGAAGCTCGCCGGCATGACCGGCACGGCGGCGACCGAGGCGGCCGAGTTCCAGGACATCTACAAGCTCGAAGTGGTGGAAGTGCCCACCAACGTGCCGGTCTCGCGCATCGACGACGATGACGAGGTGTACCGGTCGGCCGGCGAGAAGTACGCCGCCATCATCGAGCTCATCAAGGAGTGCAGCGCGCGCGGCCAGCCCGTGCTCGTGGGCACCACCTCCATCGAGAAGTCCGAGCTGCTGGCCGAGCTGCTGAAGCAGGCCGGCTTCCACCAGATCGACTTCTCCGATCCCGCCGCCTTCGCCCATGACCGCTCGGGCAAGGCCTTCGCCGTGCTGAACGCGCGCTATCACGAGCAGGAGGCGTACATCGTCTCCCAGGCCGGCGTGCCGGGCGCGATCACCATCGCCACCAACATGGCCGGCCGCGGCACCGACATCAAGCTGGGCGGCGCCGCCGACATGCGCATCGCGGCCGAGCTGAAGGACCTCCCCGAGGGCGAGGAGCGCACCTCCGCCGAGACGCGCATCCGTGCCGAGGTGGAGGAGCTGAAGCAGAAGGCGCTCTCCGCCGGCGGCCTCTTCGTGCTCGGCACCGAGCGCCATGAGAGCCGGCGCATCGACAACCAGTTGCGCGGCCGCTCCGGCCGCCAGGGCGACCCCGGCCACTCCAAGTTCTTCCTGTCGCTGGACGACGACTTGATGCGCATCTTCGGGTCGGACCGGCTCGACGGCATGCTGCAGCGCCTCGGCCTGAAGGAAGGCGAGGCCATCATCCATCCCTGGATCAACAAGGCCCTGGAGAAGGCGCAGCAGAAGGTCGAGGCGCGCAACTACGACATGCGCAAGAACGTCCTCAAGTATGACGACGTGCTCAACGACCAGCGCAAGGTGGTGTTCGAGCAGCGCCTCGAGCTGATGAACGACGAGGACGTGGCCGAGACCGTGGAGGACATGCGCCATGCCCTCATCACCGAGACGGTGGCCAAGTTCATTCCCGAGAACGCCTATCCCGAGCAGTGGGACGTGGACGGGCTCGACACCGCCATCAAGGAAGTGCTCGGCATCGAGCTGCCGGTGAAGGACTGGGCCAAGGAAGAAGGCATCGCCGGCCCCGAGGTCACCGAGCGCATCACCCGCCGCGCCGACGAATGGATGGCCGCCAAGACCGCCCAGTACGGGCCGGACATCATGCGCTATGTGGAGAAGTCCATCCTTCTCCAGACCCTCGACCATCTCTGGCGCGAGCATATCGCCATGCTCGACCACCTGCGCCAGGTGGTGGGCCTGCGCGGCTATGCCCAGCGCGATCCGCTGAACGAGTACAAGTCCGAGGCGTTCAACCTCTTCTCCGCGCTGCTGAACCGCCTGCGCGAGGTGGTCACTGCCCAGCTGATGCGGGTGGAGATCGTCACCCAGCAGCCCATGGAGGAGGAGTTGCCCCCCATGGAGGCACACCATCTCGACCCCTTCACCGGCGAGGACGAGATGGCGAGCATCGGTGCCGCCCTCGGCGCGCGGCCGGAGCCGCTGCTGTCCGGCGACGTGGCGGTGATGGAGCGCGACCCGAACGACCCCTCCACCTGGGGCAAGGTGGGCCGCAACGAGGCCTGCCCCTGCGGCTCGGGCAAGAAGTACAAGCACTGCCACGGACGCTTCGCCTGAGGCGGCCTTCCCCGGCGCGGCCCCACCGCACCGGGCTTTGAGACTTCAGGTTCAGCCGCGGCGGTGGCCGATCGCCCGGTCGACACCGACGAAGATCAGCGCGGCGGTGAAGAACACGACCGCCAGCACCACGGCATTCTGCGCCATCTTTTCCGCGCCGAGCTTGGCCGGGTCGAGGAACCAGTAGGCATACCAGCCGTCCGCCTCGCCCCGCGCCAGCGCGTAGACGAGATAGGCCAGCGGCGGCGCCATGGCCCACACCGTATCGGCCAGCCGCAGCCGACCGTGCGGCCCCACCAGCCAGACGATCAGGAACAGCACCGGCACCGCCTGATGCAGCAGGCGGTCGGCGACAAGCTGCGCGCCTTGCGGGTTCCACACATGGCGCAGCAGCAGCGCATAGATGATGCCCACCAGCACGATGGAGACCACCGCCGTCAGCCGCGCCCGCGCCCCGGTGAGCGCATGCAGCCCGCCCAGCGCGATCTCCGTGGCGACGATGGCGACGCCCAGATTGGTGAGCACGGTGAAAAAGCCGAGGAAGCGCCACAGCGCGGGGCCGAACCCCTGGCCGACCGCCGCCATCTTCTGGACCACGATGACGAGCTGGAGGATCAGGGCCGCCCAGCCGACCACGGCCGTGAGCGCGGCCATCCGCCGGCACCACACATCATGCCCCATGCCCCGCCTCCCCCGGCCGCGCCCCCCCGGGCGTGGAAAAAGGGTAGGCCGAAGCATCGGCCATGGGCAAGGCCATGGCCGGGCCGCAATCAGCCGCCGGTCTGGACGATGCGCATGTACTGCCCCGCCGCATCGGCCGAAACCACGCCACGGCGCCCGAGGTGGTGCAGGCCGTTCAGCGCCAGATCGAACGAGCGGTAGCAATAGTGGGCGATGAGCACGAGGTGCTTGAGCTGCTCGGACGTCATGCCGTCCGGCTCAAGGAAGTTGCGCACATAGACCGCATCGCCCTCCACCAGCTGGTTCAGGGCGGCGTAAACGTCGGGTCCGCGCATGGGCAGGATCATCCGCCGGCTGGTGGATGCCATCATGTGCGGGATGAACCCCCGCGCCCGGAGCGCAAGGTCCATCTCCCCATACGTCGCCTGGCCCTTGTAGAGCGGCACGAACGAGACCTCGAGCTGAATGCAGACCGCCTCGGCGAGGGTGTCGCCGGCGCCGTCCAGCACCGTGCGCTCGCCGCCCTGGAGGTCCATCTTCAGCATCTCGATGCCGTCGATCTCCGGCACGGCCGAGAGGGCAACCGTGTCGATCTGCCGACGATCCAGCACGCGGCCCCAATCACCGAGACCGGGGAAATGGGAGAGGACGTGCGGATCTGGCTCCAGCAGGCTCGTCATGCCGGACGCGGCGCAGACGTGGAGCGTCCGGCGCTGCCCGTCGGCGATCGCGTGGGGCAGATAGGTCTCCAGATCGCTCTTGGCCGCGTTCAGCCGGGCCAACGCCTCCGGCTGGGGCTCGAAGCCGACGACGCGGCACAGGCGCCGGGCGAGAAGGGGCTTGTAGGGCGGATCGCCATCGATGGGATTCGCGCCGATATCCACCACCCGGGTGAGGTGCTCCGGGCGGAGCAGCAGCGCGAGCTGGGACGGCGTGGCGTCTGTCACTCCGGTCCCTTTCCTGTCACCGCGCGGCGCTGGTGGCGGTGGACGCCGAGGCGGCGACGGGCCTTGCCGCTGCTGTGACCACTGGCTGGGTCTTGGCGCCCGAATTGGCGGGATCGGCCGGAGCCGCCACCGAGCCCGTGCTGGCCGGGGCGCCGTCGCCTTCGTCGGCGCGCAGAAGCGCGTCGGCCTGGAGCTTGGCGGCGGTCTCCTTGGGCGGGTTCACGTATTCCGGCAGCCGGCCGGGCGCCTGGGTGTAGGAGAGCTGGCCGGTCTCGCGCTCCTTGAGCTTGGCGAGGAAGATCGGATGCATGCCGCCATCGGCACCGGTCTTCACCGGGGCAACGGGCGCGGAGGTGGAGAGCGCGGCGAACTGCGCATCGTCGGCCCGCTGCTTGGCGGCCACGGCGGAGGCGATCTGCGGCGCCACCTGATAGGGCGGGCAGGCCTGGGCGGCATCGAAGGCGCGGCCCGGCGCGGGCGTCGCGTCGAACACGTAGGTGCGGTTGCAGACCGACACCTTCGGCTCCTGCTTCGTCACCTCGAAATGGTCGGAGCCCTGCTTCAGGTTCCGCCAGAAGGCCATGTTGGGGTTGTTGCGGTAGCGGGCGAGGTTCTTCGCCGTCATCCGGAAGGGATAGGCCTGCACCTGGAAGGCGCGCTGCCCGCCGGCGAAGCTCTCGCGGGCGAGGGAGAAGATCTCGGAAATCTGGTCGTCGGTCATGGCGTAGCAGCCCGAGGACGAGCAGTCGCCATGCACCATCAGGAAGTCGCCGGTACGGCCGTAGGCCTTGTCATAGGCGTTGGGGAAGCCGAGGTTGAACGCCAGATAATAGCTGGAGTTCGGATTCATCTGGCCGGGGGTGATGGTGTAGAAGCCCTCCGGCGCCTGACGGTCGCCGGTGCCCACCTTGGGGCCGAGCTCACCGGACCAGCGGCAGATGGGATAGGTCTTGAGCAGGGCATAATTGCCCTCGGACGTGACCTTCCAGACCTCCAGCTCGGATTCCTGCTTGAAGATGCGGACGAGGATGGGCGTCGACGGCGCCATGTCCTTCTTGGCCAGCAGCGACACCATCTCCGGCGACAGCGGCTTGTTGGCCTTGCGCGCGACCTCGGAATCGGTGGCGTTGCAGCCCGCGAGGGCGAGGGCCGCGCAGGCGGCAAGGCCAGCCATGCGCAGGCGCGAAGCGAAGCGCGAGGAAGGGGTCGTCATCGGACGGCTCATGGCGAAGCGGCTCAACGCAAACTCCCGGGTCCGGACCGGCCAATCAGGCCGAGAAGGCTAACCGGTCCCCCTTGACGCGACGTTATCAACGCCGCTCCGGCTCGATGGAGAAAATAAGGCAAATGCGGCCAAGATGGGGAAGGTCCGTCGCCGATCCCCCATGCCGCAGCGCCATGGTTAAGGATTCCTTACCGCTGTGGCCGCGAAACCGCGCCCCTCACAGGGAGCGGCCGATGGCGAGGAACTTGTCGCGGCGCGCCTTGCGCACCTGCGCGCCGTCGAGGCCGGCGAGGGAGGACAGCGCATCGGCGATGGCGTCACCCGCCGCCGCGATGGCCGCGTCCGCGTCACGGTGGGCGCCGCCGGCCGGCTCCTTCACGATGCCGTCGATGACGCCGAACCGCAGCAGGTCCTGCGCGGTGATCTTCATGTTGGTGGCCGCGTCCTGCGCCTTGGCGGTGTCGCGCCACAGGATGGAGGCCGCGCCTTCCGGCGAGATCACGCTGTAGATGGCGTGCTCCATCATCAGCACCTTGTTGGCGGTGGCGATGGCGATGGCGCCGCCGGAGCCGCCCTCGCCGATGATGAGGGCGACGTTGGGGGCGGAGAGCGCGAGGCAGGCGTCGGTGGAGCGGGCGATGGCCTCGGCCTGTCCGCGCTCCTCGGCGCCGATGCCGGGATAGGCGCCGGCGGTATCCACCAGCGAGATCATGGGCACGCCGAAGCGGTCGGCCAGCTCCATGATGCGGGCGGCCTTGCGATACCCCTCGGGGCGGGCCATGCCGAAATTGTGCCGGATGCGGGTCTCGGTGCTGGAACCCTTCTCGTGGCCCAGCACGCACACCGCCTCGCCGCGGAACCGCGCGAACCCGCCGATGATGGCCTCGTCCTCGCCGAACTTGCGGTCGCCGGCGAGCGGGGTGAAGTCCTCGAACAGGCCGCGGGCGAAGTCGGCGAAATGCGGCCGCTGCGGATGGCGGGCCACCAGCGTCTTCTGCCAGGGCGTCAGATTCGCATAGAGCGCGACCAGGGCGTCCCGCGCCTTGCCCTCCAGCTTCAGCACCTCGTCGGTGATGGCCACGCCGTCGCCGGAAGAGGAGAGCGCACGCAGCTCTTCCACCTTGGCCTCGAGTTCGGCAACCGGCTTCTCGAAGTCCAGATAGCTGCGCATGAGGGTCCGTGAGGTTTGAGGAGGTCGGCGCCCCCTAAAGCGGCGGGAAGCTGCCTTTGCCACGCGGTCAAGTCAAGGTCGCCAGATCAAGTCGGCGCGCGGCGCGAACAAAAGGCCCGTCGCGCGGCCCTGCCGTGAGGCAAGGCGACGCTGCAACGGAACCGAGCGGGGAGCGTTGTCCCCAAATCATGGTGACATCATGGAGGCTGTCATGAAACCGCAAGACGCGACGCCGCAGAAGGCCAAGCAGGGCCATCCGCCCGCCCCTGCCGCCGAGGAGCGCCCTCCGGAGGCGCAGCGCCAGAAGCCGGCCGCCGGCCCCCATGCCAAGCCGCAATTGACCGATCCCGAGAAGACGCCGGGGGCCGGCGCCCTGGCCGATCCCGACAAGCCGCAGGACCCGGACGCGACCGGCTGACGCAGCCGGCCGACGCCGGGGGCCGGCGGCCGGCCTTGTTCCCGGGGGGCTGCTGGGGCTATTGCTGGCACGCCACTTCCCGGGGACCCTTCCGACGATGCGCGCGCTGCTCGACGTTATCCTTGTCGTTCTCCAGCTCTATGTCTGGATTCTCATTGCCGCGGCCGTGCTGTCCTGGCTGGTCGCATTCAACGTCGTCAATCCGTACAACTCGTTCGTGCGGAACGTGGGCGAGTTCCTGTTCCGTGTGACGGAGCCCCTGCTCGCGCCCATCCGCAACGTGCTGCCCAATCTCGGCGGCATCGACCTGTCGCCGATGGTGCTGATTCTCTTGATCTTCTTCCTGCAGCAGGTCATCGCCTACTACATCTACCCCTACGTGTTCTGAGCCGGCTGCCGTGGCGACCGACCCGTCCTTCCTGCGCGTCCTGCCGGACGGCGTGGAGGTGACGGTGCGCGCGACGCCACGCGGCGGGCGCGATGCCGTGGACGGCGTCGCTGCCCTCTCGGACGGGCGCGAGGTGTTGAAGGTGCGGGTGCGAGTGGCGCCGGAGGATGGCGCCGCCACCGCCGCCGTCGCCAAGGTGGTGGCCGGCGCGGCCGGCGTCGCCGCCTCCCGGGTCCGGCTCACCTCGGGCGCGACGGCGCGGGTGAAGACCTTCCGCATTACCGGCGATGGCCCGGCCCTCGCGGCGAAGCTTGCCGCCGCCGCGGGGAAATGAGCCTCAGGCGGGCTTCACGAAATCCTCGCGCATGGGCGTGAACACGTCCACCAGCACGCCGGGCTCGATGCACACCGCCCCGTGGTGGACGCCGGACGGCACATAGAAGCTGTCCCCCGCCTTCAGCCGCTCTGTCCGCCCGCCAATGGTCAGCTCGAACAGGCCGCTTTCCACGCTGGTGATCTGCGTGTGCGGATGGCTGTGCGGCACGCCCATCTGCCCCGGCGCGCGGGCGATGACGCGGACCAGCATGATCTCGTCGTTGAAGGTGAGGATCTGCCGGCTCACCACCTCGTCCAGCACCTCCACCGGTGTGGTCTCGGCGAAGGCGAAGACGTTGCCCTTCTCGCTCATCTCTTGATCCTTTCAGCGCGCCAGCCAGCCGCCGTCCACGGGCAGCACGATACCATGCACATAATCCGCCGCCCGCGATGAGAGGAACACCGCCGCGCCGCCGATATCGGTCGGGTCGCCCCAGCGGCCGGCCGGGATGCGGCCGAGGATGGCCGCATTGCGATCCGCATCCGCGCGCAGGGCCTCGGTGTTGTTGGTGACGAAATAGCCGGGGGCAATGGCGTTCACATTGATGCCCTTCGCCGCCCATTCGCAGGCGAGGAGGCGCGTAAGGCCGGCCAGCCCGCTCTTGCTCGCCGTGTAGGACGGAATGCGGATGCCCCCCTGGAAGGAGAGCAGGGAGGCGATGTTGACGACCTTGCCGCCCTTCCCGTCCGCCAGCATGCGCCGGGCGAAGGCCTGGGTGAGGAAGAAGGTGGACTTGAGGTTCACGTCCATCACCTCGTCCCAGTCTTCTTCCGTGAAGTCGATGGCGTCGGCGCGGCGGATGATGCCGGCATTGTTGACGAGGATATCGACGCGCCCGCCGATCTCCGCCTCGGCGACGATGCGGTCGATGGGCTTGAGGGTGGCGAGGTCGGCGCGGACGGCGGTGAAGCTGCCGCCGGCGGCCGCCACCAAAGCGGCGGTCTCGTCCATGGCGGAGCGGCCCACCCCCACCACGCCCGCGCCGGCCCGCGCGAGCGCGACGGCGATGGCCTGGCCGAGGCCGGTATTGGCGCCGGTGACGACGGCCCTGCGGCCGGACAGATCAAACGGATTCACGACACTCACTTCAGTTGGTCCATGGCAACCATGTCCATGTCCGTATAGTCGATATTGTCGCCGCCCATGCCCCAGATGAAGGTGTAGGCGCGCGTGCCGCAGCCGGAATGGATGGACCAGGGCGGCGAGATCACCGCCTGCCCGTCCGCCACCACGATATGGCGCGTCTGGGTCGGCTGGCCCATCAAATGGATGACGCGGGCGTCCGCCATGAGGTCGAAATAGAGATAGACCTCGGAGCGCCGGTCATGGACGTGGCAGGGCATGGTGTTCCACACATTGCCCTCGTCCAGCTGTGTCATGCCCATCACCAGCTGGCAGGAGGTCACCACGTCAGGGTGAATCATCTGGTAGATGGTGCGCCGGTTGGCCGTGGCGGCCTCGCCCAGCAGCATCTTCCTGGCTTGCGCGATCCGCACCACCTTGGTCTCGTGGCGCGCATGGGCGGGCGTGGAGAGCAGGTAGAAGCGGGCCGGCACATCGGCGCTGTCGGAGGTGAACAGCACCTCCTTCGTGCCCATGGGCACATAGATGGCGTCCCGGTTCCCCAGCGCATGGGCAACGCCGTCCACGCGCACCTTGCCGGCGCCGCCGATGTTGAAGACGCCCAGCTCCCGCCGGTCGAGGAAGTTGGGCGAGCCGATGGTGGCCTTGTCGCTCTCCAGCGCCAGCGGCACCGTGACCGGCATGGCCCCGCCGATGACGAAGCGCTCCACATGGCTGTAGGTGAGCAGCACCATGCCCGGCTCGAACAGGCGCTCCACCAGATAGTTGCGCCTGAGCGCCTCGGTGTCGAAGCCGCGTGTGGCGTCCTGGTGGTGCACGTGGCGCACGTCGATCATCATGGGGCAGTCTCGGGGCAGGAGAGCAGGGACGAGCAGAACAGGGACGAGCGGAACGACGGCTAGCGGAACACGGCCGGCAGCCAGAGTGACACGGCCGGCACGTAGGTGACGATCATCAGCACCGCGACGGAGGCGCCGAAGAAGGGCCAGATGGTCTTCATCGCCTCGCCGATGGTGATCTTGCCCACCGCGCAGCCCACGAACAGCACCGAGCCCACGGGCGGCGTGTTCAGCCCGATGCCGGCATTGAGGATGAGGATCACCCCGAAATGCACGGGATCGATGCCGAAGGCCTTCACCAAAGGCAGGAAGATGGGCGTGCAGATGATGATCATCGGCGCCATGTCCATGAAGGTGCCGAGGATGAGCAGGATGATGTTGATGAGCAGCAGGATGACGTAGGGGTTGGACGAGACCGCCTGCATCAGCTCGATGGTGGCCTTGGGCACCTGGAGGAAGGCCATGAGCCAGCCGAAGGACGCCGCCGTGCCGATGACGAGCAGCACCATGGCCGTGGTGCGCACCGCGCCCAGCGTCGCCTCCACGAAGCCCGCCCAGTCCATCTCCCGGTAGACGAAGGTCGTCACCAGCAGCGCATAGATGACGGCGATGCAGGAGCTTTCCGTCGCGGTGAAGATGCCCGAACGCACGCCGCCGAAGATGATGCCGATGAGCATGATGCCGGGGATGGCCGCCACCACCGAGCGCAGCACCGCATACCAGCCGGGAAAGGTGCCGGCGGGATAGCCGCGATTGCGCGCCACCATGTAGGCCGTGATCATCATCGCCGCGGCGAGCAGGAGGCCGGGCATGATGCCGGCGGTGAACAGGTCCGCAATCGAGATCGTGCCGCCCGCCGACAGGGAATAGATGATCATGTTGTGCGACGGCGGGATCATCAGCGCGATGATGGCCGAGTTCACCGTGACGTTGACCGCATAGTCCTTGGCATAGCCGTGGCGCGCCATCTGGGGGATCATGATGCCGCCGATGGCCGAGGCGTCCGCCACCGCCGAGCCGGAGATGCCGCCGAACAGGGTGGAGGCCACCACGTTCACCTGGCCGAGGCCGCCCCGCAGATGCCCCACAAGGCTCGCCGCCATGCCGATGAGCCGGTCGGCGATGCCGCCGCGCATCATCAGGTCACCGGCGAAGATGAAGAAGGGGATGGCCAGCATGGAGAAGGCGTTCATGCCCGAATTCAGCTGCTGGAACACCACCACCGGCGGCAGATCGAGATAGAGCACCGTCGCCAGCGAGGCGAGGCCGAGGCAGAAGGCCACCGGCGTGCCGATGACGAGGAGCAGCGCGAAGACGCCGAAGAGGATGGTGATGGCCATGGGTCTGGTCCGGCGTCATTCCACGGTGTGGACATGGGCGAGCGGCACTTCCGGCACCCGCCCCTCGGTGAGGTCGGTGAGGAGCCGCTCGAACGAGAACAGGCAGATGAGCGCGCCGCCGCCCACCAGCGGCAGGTAGTCCACGCCCTGCGGCAGGTCCACGCCCGCCATCTTGGCGCTCCAGGTGCCCATGGCGAGGTCCCAGCCGTACCAGGCCATGGCACCGCCGAAGCCCATGACGAGGACGTGGGTCGCAATCTCCATCACGCGCCGCACCGGCGGCGTGGCAAAGTGCAGGCCGATCTCGAAGCCGAGATGCATGTTCTCGCGCACGCCCACCGCCGCGCCGAGCAGGATGAACCAGCTCATGAGCAGCAAGGACAGCGGCTCGGTCCAGCTCGGCGAGGCGTTCAGCACGTAGCGGCCGATCACCTGCCAGAACACCGCCGCCGTCATGGCGACGAGGCCGGCGCCGGAGATCCACAGCGCCACCGCCGACAGGACACGCACCACGCGCCTCAGCGCGAGCAGCGGAGCCGGCCTTGCAGCCTCTCCGCTCCCGCCGGAACGCTCGCTGGACTTGATGTTCATGCCGCTGCGCCTCCCGGGGATGGCCGGGCGCGCAGGCCCGGCCGGTGCCGCGCCTTCAGTTCACCGCCCGGATGCGGGCGACGAGGTCCTTCATCTTGTCGGTGGTGACGAACTTGTCGTAGACCGGCTTCATGGCGTCGATGAAGGGCTTTTTGTCCACCTCGTTGATGATGGCGCCGCCCTTGACCACGTGATCCTTGGCCTCGACATCGCGCTTGGCCCACAGCTCGCGCATCTTCTTGGTGGCCTCAAGCCCGGCCTCCTTGAACATCTTCTGCTCGTCCGGGCTCAGTTTGTCGAAGGCGCGCTTCGACATCACGAACACCTCCGGCGCCAGCGAATGCTCGGTGAGCGAATAATATTTCGCCACCTCGTAATGCTTCACGGAATCATAGGAGGGATAATTGTTCTCGGCGCCGTCCACGAGGCCGGTCTGCAGGCCGGAGTAAAGCTCGCCGAAAGGCATGGGCGTCGCGTTGGCACCGAGGGCGTTGATCATGGCAATGAAGAGGTCCGACTGCTGCACCCGGATCTTCATGCCCTTCATGTCGTCGAGGGTCTTGATGGGCTTCTTGGAATTGTACATGGAGCGGGCGCCGCTATCGAAGAAGCCCAGCACCACGAGGCCGTGCGGCTCGAAGGCCTTGGCGATCTCCGCACCGATGGGGCCGTCCACCACCTTGTACATGTGATCGGTGGAGCGGAACAGGAACGGCATGCCGAGCACCGCCGTCTCGGGGATCAGATTGTTGAACGGCGCGGTGTTGATGCGGTTGAGATCGATGACGCCGAAGCGGGTCTGCTCGATGGTGTCCTTCTCGCCGCCGAGCTGGCCGGAGGAGAAGACCTGAACCTTGTACTTGCCGTTCGACTTCTTCTCGATGATCTCGCCGAAATACTTCACGGATTCGACGGTGGGGTAGCCGTCCGGATGGATGTCGGCGGACCGCAGCGTGGTCTGTGCCATCGCCGGCAGCGCCGAGAGCGCAAGGCCGGAGAGCGCGAGCGCGGCGGCGCGGGAGGTCAGTCGGCGTCGGGTCAGCATGGGCGTTCTCCCTGTGTGTCGGATATTTTTCCGCTTTATTGCGGCCTTTGCGGCCGTTCACTTCCCACGGGCGCGGCGGCCTACATCACCGCGCCGATCTGCCAGGGCACGAACTCGGCATCGCCGTAGCCCAGTTCCTCGGACTTGGTGTGGGCGCCGGAGGCAACCGCCAGCACCTTGTCGAAGATCTCGCGGCCCTTCTCCTCCAGCGACACGCCATCGAGCACGTCGCCGCAATTGATGTCCATGTCCTCTTCCATCCGGCGATAGATGTCGGAATTGGTGGCGAGCTTGATGGAGGGGGTGGGCTTGGCGCCGAAGGCGGAGCCGCGACCGGTGGTGAAGCAGATGACGTTCGCCCCGCCCGCCACCTGCCCGGTGGCGGCCACCGGATCGTAGCCGGGGGTGTCCATGAAGACGAAGCCGGCATCCGTCACCGGCTCGGCATATTCATAGACCGCGCGCAGGGTGGAGGAACCGCCCTTGGCGGCGGCGCCCAGCGACTTCTCCAGAATGGTCGTGAGCCCGCCGGCCTTGTTGCCGGGCGAGGGATTGTTGTTCATCTCCCCCGCATTGCGGGCGGTGTACTCCTCCCACCACTTGATGCGGGCGACCAGCTTCTCGCCGACCTCGCGGGTCGCGGCACGGCGGGTCAGCAGGTGCTCGGCCCCGTAGATCTCCGGCGTCTCGGAGAGAATGGAGGTACCGCCCTGCGCCACCAGCAGGTCGGAAGCCACCCCCAGCGCGGGGTTCGCCGTGAGCGCCGAATAGCCGTCCGAGCCGCCGCACTGGAGCGCCAGCACGATCTCGGACGCCGGCCGGGCCTCCCGCCGGGCGGCGGCGGCGCGGGGCACCATCTCCTTCAGCGTGCCGAGGATGTGCTCCACCGTGCGGCGCGTGCCGCCCTCGTCCTGGATGGTGAGGGTGCGGAAGCCGTCCGCCTCCTCCACCCCGTAATCCTGCTTGAAGCGGGCGATCTGGAACATCTCGCAGCCGAGGCCCACCATCACCACGGCGGCGAAGTTGGGGTGGGTGGCATAGCCCCAAAGTGTGCGCGAGAGCACGTCATAGCCCTCGCCCTTGGAGGCCATGCCGCAGCCGGTGCCGTGGATGATGGGCACGATGCCGTCGATGCCGGGAAAGTCCGCGAGGATGCCGGAGCGTTCCGCCGCCTGCGCCGCGAACCGCGCCACCGAGGCCGAGCAGTTCACACTGGTGAGGATGCCGAGATAGTTGCGCGTGCCAGTGCGCCCGTTGGAGCGGCGGAAGCCCATGAAGTGGGCGCGCTCGGCCTCCGGCACCAGCACATCGTCGCGGGCGTCGGCGGCGAAGGCGTAGTCGCGGGCGAAATCGTGCAGCACCACATTGTGGGTGTGGATGTGGGCACCGGGGGCGATGTCCTCGCTGGCAAAGCCGATGACCTGGCCGAACTTCACCACCGATGCCCCGGCGGGAATGGGCTCGATGGCCACCTTGTGGCCGCGCGGGATGCGCTGGGTGGCGACGATGCCCGCGACCGAACCGCCGGGCGCGACCTCGTCCAGCGCCACCGCCAGATTGTCCTTCGCAGAAAGCCGAAGGGTGCGCGGCGCCATGCCCGCCTCCATCCCCATGAGCACGTCTCCCCGACCTGTTTCACGGCCACTATTGGACCCGCGCCTTCGTTGACGCTCTTGATATGCTAATATATTAGTATGGAAGACCTCGCAAGAGCGGGCAGGCTGCCGGGGGAGGCTGGAACGGTGGTGGTGACGGGGGCGGATCTCAGGCGCAGGCCGGCGCTTCGCAGCGAGAATGTCCGTGCGGTGCCGGCATCCTCGCGCATCCACGCCGCCCTGCGCGACGACATCGTGGCCATGACCCTACCGCCCGGCGCGCCGCTGCAGGAAAAGCAGATCGCCCTCGCCTACGGCGTCAGCCGCACGCCGGTGCGCGAGGCCATCCTGAAGCTCGCCGACGAGCGCCTCGTGGATATCTTTCCCCAGTACGGCACCTTCGTCTCACGCATCTCGGTGCCGGAAGTGCGCGACGCCATGATCATCCGCAACGCGCTGGAACGCACCAGCGTGCGCGAGGCGGCCGCCCATGTGGCGACGCTGCCGGAGAAGGCGCGGCGGGTGGCGATGGCGCCGCTCCTCGCCACCCTGCGCCAGCAGCGCGCCGCCCACCGCGCCGGGGCGCTGGCAGAGTTCCACGCCGCCGACGAAGCCTTCCACCAGATCATCGCCGAGCTTGCCGGACACCCCAACATCTGGCGTGTCATCCGGCAGGAGAAGGCGCACGTGGACCGCTGCCGCCTCCTCACTTTGCCCTCCCCTCAGCGCCGCGCCAGCGTCATCGCCGAGCACCAGATGGTGGCCGATGCCATCGGAGAGGGGGATGCGGACGGGGCGGAAAAGGCCATGGCGGCCCATCTCGGCCGGGTCATCCCCAGCGTCGAAGATCTGGGCGCCGCCCATCCCGATTATTTCGAGGCGGAAGGCGCGCCCGCCGATGCCGTGAACGCGAGGTGAGTTCCGTGTCCAGCCTCCTCCATCCCGATCGCCTGCTGCCCGCCGATCCGTCCGTGCGCGCGGTGGCCCGCCGGCTCTATGGGGAGGTGGAGGCGCTGCCCATCGTCTCGCCCCACGGCCACACCGATCCGCGCTGGTACGCCTTCAACGAGAACTTCCCCGATCCCGCGCGGCTGTTCGTGGTGCCGGACCACTATGTGTTCCGGATGCTCTACTCACAGGGCATCCCGCTGGAAAAGCTGGGTGTTCCCCGTGCGGACGGCGGCGAGACGGAGCAGGACGGCCGGGCCATCTGGCGGCTGTTCGCGGCCAACTACCACCTGTTCCGTGGCACCCCCACGCGGGCATGGCTGGACCACGCCTTCGCCACCCTGTTCGGCCTTGAGGAGCGGCTCAGCGAGCGGAACGCGGATGCCGCCTACGACCTCATCGCCGGGAAGCTGCAACAGGAGGCGTTCAAGCCCCGCGCTTTGTTCGAACGCTTTAACATCGAGGTGATCGCCACCACCGAGAGCCCGCTGGACGACCTTTCCGCCCATGCGGAAATCCGCGCCAGCGGCTGGAGCGGGCGGGTGGTGACGGCCTATCGCCCCGATCCGGTGGTGGACCCGGAGTTCGAGGGCTTCACCGCCAACCTGCGCCGGTTCGGCGAGATCACCGGCGAGGACACCTTCTCCTGGACGGGCTATCTCGCCGCCCACCGCAAGCGGCGCGCCTTCTTCAAGACCTTCGGCGCCACCTCCAGCGACCACGGCCACCCCACCGCCGCGACCTTCGACCTGCCGCCGCACGAGGCCGAGGCGCTGTTCCGCCGTGTCACCGGCAATGCACCCGTGAGCGCGCAGGATGCCGAGCTGTTCCGCGGCCAGATGCTCACCGAGATGGCGCGCATGAGCCTGGAGGACGGGCTGGTGATGCAGATCCATCCCGGCGCCATGCGCAACCACAACGGCCAGATCTTCGCCCGCTTCGGCCGGGACAAGGGGGCGGACATCCCCTCCCCCACCGAATATGTGCGCGCGCTGAAGCCGCTGCTGGACCGCTTCGGCAACGAAGCCGGCCTTACCATCATCCTCTTCACGCTGGATGAGACGAGCTATGCCCGGGAGCTGGCGCCGCTGGCCGGCCATTACCCGGCGCTGCGGCTCGGCCCGGCGTGGTGGTTCCATGACAGCCCGGAGGGCATGAAGCGCTTCCGCGCCATGACCACCGAGACCGCCGGCTTCTACAACACCGTGGGCTTCAACGACGACACCCGCGCCTTCCCCTCCATCCCCGCCCGGCATGATGTGGCGCGGCGCATCGATTGCGGCTTCCTCGCCGAACTCGTCTGCGAGCACCGGCTGGATGAGGACGAGGCGGTGGAGGTGGCGCGCGATCTCGCCTACGGCCTCGCCAAGAAGGCCTACAAGCTTTGAGCCCCCGGCTCTCGCTTTCCACCCTCGCCGACCTGCCCGCCGCCGTCGCCCGCCCGGCCTACGATATCGCGGCGGCGGAGGTGGGGGTGGTGCATCTGGGCGTCGGCGCCTTCCACCGCGCCCATCAGGCGGCCTATCTCGACGCCATCCTCGCGCGCGGGCACACGGGCTGGTCGATCTGCGGCGCCAGCCTGCGTTCGCCCGACACCTCCGACGCGCTCGATCCTCAGGATGGGCTCTACACCCTCGCCGAACGCTCGGGCGCGGGGGACAAGCTGCGCGTCATCGGATCGCTCCGTCGGCTGCTGGTGGCGCCGCGCGATCCCGAGGCTTTGCTCGTGGCCATGTGCGATCCGCGCGTGCGCATCGTCACCCTCACCGTCACCGAGAAGGGCTATTGCCACGATCCCGCCTCGGGCACGCTGGACGAGGCGCACCCGGACATCCGCGCCGATCTTGCCAATCCTCACCGTCCGGTGAGCGCGCCCGGTTATCTGGTGGAGGCCCTCGCCCGCCGCCGCGCCGCCGGCATCGCCCCCTTCACCGTCCTCACCTGCGACAATCTCCCCGCCAACGGCAAGACCGTGGCGCGGGTGACGGCCGGCCTCGCCGCCCTGCGGGACGATGATCTCGGCCGCTTCGTCGCGGGTGAGGTCGCTTTCCCTTCCACCATGGTGGACCGCATCGTGCCCGCCACCACGGACGACGACCGCGCGCTGGTGGCCGCCGGGTTGGGGATGGAAGATGCATGGCCGGTGATGGCCGAGCCCTTCACCCAATGGGTGGTGGAGGACCATTTCCCCCTCGGCCGGCCGCCTCTGGAGGAGGTGGGGGTGGAGCTGGTTTCGGACGTGGAGCCGTTCGAGCACATGAAGCTGCGCCTGCTCAACGGCGCCCATTCCACCCTCGCCTATCTCGGCTATCTCGCGGGCCACGCCACCATCGCTGAGACCATGGCGGTGCCCGCCTTCGCCCGGCTGGTGGCGCGCCTTCAGGATGAGGAGGTGACGCCCACGCTGCATCTGCCCGCGGGTGTCGATGTGGCCGCCTACAAGCGCGCGCTTCGGGAGCGGTTCGCCAATCCGGCGCTCAGGCACCGCACGTGGCAGATCGCCATGGACGGCTCGCAGAAGCTGCCCCAGCGCCTCGTTGCTACCGCCCGCGACCGGCTGGCAAAGGGTGCGCCCATTCCACTGCTCGCCCTCGGCGTCGCCGGCTGGATGCGCTACGTGACCGGGCGGGACGAACAGGGCAAGGCCATCGACGTGCGCGACCCCCTCGCTGCCCGCCTGAAGGCGCTGGCGGACGAGGCCGGCCCCGATGCGGCGCGCCTCGCGCCGGCGCTTCTCTCCGTGCGCGAGGTGTTCGCCGACCTGGGCACCGATCCGCGCTTCGCCGACGCGGTGCAGGATGCCTTGGGCCGGCTCACGGCGCGCGGGGCTGCGGCGACGGTGGAGGACATGGCGGGCGGGTGAAGCCCGCGCGGCGACGGTCAGAGACCGGGGCCGAGGGCACACGAGGCGCCCGCGCCGCTCAGTGCTTGTTGTTGGAGAGACTGTCCGACCAGGCCAGCACCAGGCTCGATCCCACGAACACCATGTGGATGATGACCAGCCACATGAGCGTGTTCTCGCTCATGTTCCCCTTGTCGAGGTTCATGAAGGCCTTGAGCAGCTGGATGGCGGAGATGGCGACGATGGAGGCCAGCAGCTTCTGCTTGAGGCCGGTGAAGTCCACCCGCGTCATCCAGTCCGGCCAGTCGGGGTGGCCGTCGGGATCGATCTTCGACACGAAGTTCTCGTAGCCGGAGAAGATGACGATCACCACGAGGTTGCAGGTGAGCGTCAGGTCTACCAGAGCGAGGATGCCGAGGATGATGTCGCTCTCGGTGGCCGAGACCGCGTGCAGCACGAAGTGCAGCAGCTCGTGGCCGAACTTGAACAGCAGCACCAGCATGCCCACGACGAGGCCGACATAGAAGGGCGCGAGAATCCAGCGGCTGCGGAACAAAATCCCTTCGATCACCCGCTCGATCATCCCTCACCCCCGCTTTCCCCCGGCGCATGATGCACCGCAACGAGCCGCGGCAAGGGGTGCCACGGCGCGCGCGCGAGGGCAAGCGGGCAAATTCGGCAGGCGCGGCCCCCGGAAGGGTGTGCCTTACTCCTTCACCGCTCCGGTCATGGACGAGACGTAATAGTCCACGAAGAAGGAATAGAGGATCACCACCGGCAGCGAGCCGATGAGGGCGCCGGCCATCAGCGATCCCCACTCATAGACGTCCGACCGCACCAGCTCGGTGAGCACGCCCACCGGCACGGTCTTGTTCTCCGACGACTGGATGAAGGTGAGCGCGTAGATGAACTCGTTCCACGACAGGGTGAAGGAGAAGATGCCCGCCGAGATCAGCCCCGGAACCGAGAGCGGCAGCAGCACCTTGATGAGGATCTGCCAGCGCGAGGCGCCGTCCACCAGCGCGCACTCCTCCAGCTCGAACGGGATGGAGCGGAAATAGCCCATCAGCAGCCAGGTGGAGAAGGGCACGAGGAAGGTGGGATAGGTGAGGATCAGCGCCAGCTTGGTGTCGTAGATGCCGAGGCCGAACACCATGATGGCGAGCGGGATGAACAGGATGGAGGGCGGCACCAGATAGGCGAGGAAGATGCCGAGACCCACCCAGCGCGAGCCGTTGAAGCGCAGGCGCTCGATGGCATAGGCCGCGAACACGCTCGTCACCAGCGAGATGACGGTCGCCGCCACCGAGATGTAGACCGTGTTCCACAGCCAGTGGGGATAGGAGGTCTCGAACAGGAGATACTTGATGTGCTCCAGCGTCGGCTCCACCACCCAGAGCGGGGAGTAGTTGTTGTAATCGGTGAGCTGGAAGTTCGGTTTGATGGCGGTGATGGCCATCCAGTAGAACGGGAACAGCAGCACGAAGACAAAGACGATGAGCGGCAGGAAGACGGTGACGACCCGCCGGGGCAGGCTGTCGAGATAGCTCATGCCCGTGGAATTGTCGGTCATCTCAACGGGTTGGGGCTGGGCCATGGGGGTCCTCGCAGAATTGGGGGGCGGCGCGCGGGGCTTTGAGGGCGGGCTCAGTCGGCCCCGCCCTGCTGCCACTTGCGGCGCTGCAGGCCGAAATAGCTGAACAGGATCGCCGCCAGCAGGAAGGGGATCATGGCCACGGCGATGGCCGCGCCCTCGCCCAGCGAGCCGCCGGGAATGGCGCGCTGGAAGGAGAGCGTCGCCATGAGGTGGGTGGAGTTCAGCGGGCCGCCGCGGGTCAGCACGTAGATCAGCTGGAAGTCGGTGAAGGTGAACAGCACCGAGAAGGTCATCACCACCGCGATGATCGGCGAGAGCATGGGCAGCGTGATGTAGCGGAAGCGCTGCCAGTTGGTGGCGCCGTCCAGCGTCGCCGCCTCGTGCAGCGAGGGCGAGATGGTCTGGAGGCCCGCCAGCAGCGAGATGGCGACGAAGGGAATGCCGCGCCAGACATTGGCCGCGATGACCGAGGCGCGGGCGTTGGTGACGTCGCCGAGGAAGTTGATGGGCGCGGAGATGAGCCCCATCTTGATGAGCGCCCAGGAGATGATCGAATACTGGCTGTCGAAGATCCACCAGAAGGCGATGGCCGAGAGCACGGTGGGCACCACCCACGGCAGCAGCACCACGGCGCGGAAGAAGGCCTTGAACGGCAGGTTCTCGTTGAGCAGCAGCGCCAGCCACAGGCCGAGGCCGAACTTCAGGATCGAGGCGGCGATGGTGTAGAGGAGCGTGTTGAACACCACCAGCCAGAACAGGCTGTCGCCCCAGAGCGATTCGTAGTTCTCGAGGCCGATGAACACGCCCTCGCGGCCGATGCGCGTGTCGGTGAAGCCGAGCCACACGCCGAGGCCGAGGGGATAGGTGAGGAAGAACAGCAGGAAGACGGCCGCCGGCACCATGAAGGCGATGCCGAGTACGTGCCGGCCCTGACCGATGCCGGCCCAGAAGGACCGTTTGTGGGTCGGCTCAGCCGCTGCGACGTTGGCCATGAATGGGTCTCCGGAAGCATTTTGACGAGCGCCTCCCGACCGGGAGGGAAAGCCCCTCTCCCCTTGCGGGAGAGGGTGGATCGCGGCGCAGCCGCGAGACGGGTGAGGGGTTTGCTCCCCCCACCCCGCATCGGCCCTCACCTCCAGCCCTCACTCGCGAGTTGAGAGGGGAGGAGGATGAAGGCGTCAGTCCCGCCTCAGCGGTAGATGCGCTCGGCGCGCTGCTGGGCGCGCTTGGCGGCTTCTTCCGGGGTGCGCTGGCCGGTGGCGGCTTCCGCCACCATGTCCACGACGATCCAGTCGGCCATGGCCGCGGCCGACTTCGGCCCGAGCGGACCGGCGTAGCCGTTGGGCTGCAGCGTCTCGGAGGCGAGCGCATAGGCGGCGTGGATGGGCTTGGAGGTCCACACCGGATTGTTGGAGAAGCTCTTCAGCGTCTGGCAGCAATAGGCGCTCGCGCCGGTCAGCCAGGCATTGTACTGGTCGGCCTGGAACATGAAGGCGAGATAGGCCTGCGCCGCCTTGGGGAACTTCGAATACTTGAAGATGCAGGCGGTGGTGGTCTGGTGCAGTTCCACCTTCTTGCCGACGGGACCGACCGGGAAGTTGGTGGACTTCATGTCCGCCGCCATCTCGGCGAGCTTGGGGTCGTTGGCGGCCGCGTAATAGACCGACACGCCGTTCGCCGTCACCGACAGGTCGCCGGCGATGAAGGCGCGGTTGTTGTTGACGTCGAGCCAGCTCTCGGTGCCGGGGATGAAGGTCTTGTACAGCTCGGCCACGTATTTCAGGCCGGCGACGGTCTCCGGCGAGTTGATGACCACCTTGCCGCTCTCGTCCACCATCTTGCCGCCGTGGCTCCACAGCACCCAGTGGCAGAAGTTGTTGCCGTCACCCACGCCATGGCCCAGCGTGAAGCCCATGGGGTGGTTGTTGGCCTTGAGCGCCTTGCCGAGTTCGAGAAGGCCCTTGGTGTCCTTCGGGAATTCGGAGAAGCCCGCCTGCTTCACCCAGCTGTCGCGATAGACCACCGCGTTGCCGATGGTGGCGAGCGGCAGGCCGACGAAGCGGCCCTTGACCGTCGCATAGGCCGCGCAGGCCGGATAATAGCCGCCATACTGCTTGGCGAGGCTGTCGGCGAGGTCGGTCACGTCGAGCAGCTTGTCGGGATACTGCTGGGCGTCGTCGAACCACACCCACACGATGTCAGGGCCGGAGCCCACGTTGGCGGCGACGGCGGCCTTGGGACGGATGTCCTCCCAGCTCTCCTTGTCGATGCGCACCTCGATGCCGGTGGCCTCGGTGAACTTCTTGGTGTTGGCGATCCAGGCGTCTTCCTCGCCCTTCACGAACGGCGACCAGCGCAGCAGGCGCAGCGAGGCGCCGGCCTCCGGCTCGAACTTGGCGACAGCCTGGGCGATGGCCTCCTTGGTGGAGAGCATGGGCAGGGCCATGGCGCCGGCCGCAAGGCCCGCGCCGCTCATGAGAAGGTCACGTCTGGAAATGGTCATTGGTCTTCCTCCCGTGAAGCGTTTCCTCGAGGATGGGCCGTTTCGGACGACAGTCTCGAACGGTCTTCTTTCCCCCTGATCGTACCGAAGCCCGGCACGGTACCGGACCTTGTCAGAGGCGACTGCCGGTCGCCTCGTCAAAAAGATGTGTGAGGCCCGGCTGCGGCGCGATGCGGATCGTCTCGCCGGGGCTGAAGCTCAGCCGCTCGCGGAACAGGCAGGTGATCTCCTGCGCCGCGGCCCCCTCGCCCAGACGGGCGACGACCAGGATCTCCGAGCCGGTGGGCTCGGTGACGACGACCTGCGCCGGCACGCCCGCGGGATCGAGGCGGATGTGCTCGGGGCGCAGGCCGTAGACCACCTTCTGGCCGTCGGAGAGACCCTGCGCATCCGGCAGGGGAACCTCGACGCCGCTGTCCGTCACCAGCATGGGATTGGCGCCGAGCCGCACCTTGCCCTTGACGAAGTTCATGGAGGGCGAGCCGATGAAGCCGGCGACGAACTGGTTGGCGGGCCGGTCGTAAAGGTCGAGCGGGGCGCCGATCTGCTCCACGATGCCGTCGTGCATCACCACGATCTTGTCGGCCATGGTCATGGCCTCGATCTGGTCGTGGGTGACGTAGACCGTGGTGGTCTTCAGCCGCTGGTGCAGTTCCTTGATCTCGGTGCGCATCTGCACGCGCAGCTGGGCGTCGAGATTGGAGAGCGGCTCGTCGAACAGGAACACCTGCGGATCGCGCACGATGGCGCGGCCCATGGCGACGCGCTGGCGCTGGCCGCCGGAGAGCTGGCGGGGGTAGCGGTCGAGCAGCTTGGTGAGGTTGAGGATCTCGGCGGCGCGCTGGACCCGGCTCTCGATCTCGGACTTCGGGGCTTTGCGCAGCTTCAGCGAGAAGCCCATGTTGTCCGCGACAGTCATGTGCGGATAGAGCGCGTAGTTCTGGAACACCATGGCGATGTCCCGTTCCTTCGGCGGCATCTCGTTGATGACGCGATTGCCGATCAGGATTTCGCCACCGGAGATGTTTTCGAGGCCGGCGATCATGCGCAGCAGCGTGGACTTGCCGCAGCCCGAGGGGCCGACCAGGACCACGAACTCACCGTCGCGGATGTCCACGTCCACGCCATGGATGACCTGCGTCGACCCATAGGCCTTCTTCACACCGCGAATGTCCACGGTCGCCATGCAGCGTCCTCTCCCCTCGCCGTTTCCTCGTGCCGCGCGGGGGCCCTTGAGGACCTTGCCCGATGCAGCCGCACCATTCTTGGGCCGGAACAGACCTCCGGCCGGGCGCCCCTTCCGGAACGCGGCGCGATCATGGTGCGAGGCGAGAACGGGATCAAGAGGAAATTTAAAACGATTGAAGCTCCATTGGACGAAGGTCTGATATGGGGCTAGAGATACCCCTCCCGCCGAGGGGATGGCCGCTTCCGGCCGTGCTCTGCGGGCTCCGGCGCGGGTTCAGGGGGCGGCGCTCCCGCCGGCCCGCCGGTGACATTTCCATCCGTTTTTCCTGCCCAGCCGCCATAGCGGAGACTTGCGATGACCGGATCTGCCATGACCGATGCCGCCCGCCCGGCCCTTCTCCTCACCGGCTCCGTGATGGAGGAGGTCGTCGAGCGCCAGCTTTCCGGCCGCTTCACCCTCGTGCCGCTGGACGCCCTGAACGACAGCAATGCCGGCGCGGTCGAGGCCATCGCCACCCGCGGCAAGGTGAAGGTGGACGACGCGCTCATGGCGCGCCTGCCCAACCTGAAGATCGTTGGCAATTTCGGCGTCGGCTACGACACGGTGGACGCGGCGGCGGCGGCGAAGCGCGGCGTGATCGTCACCAACACGCCGGACGTGCTGAACGAGGAGGTGGCCGACCTCACCCTCGGCCTGCTGCTCGCCACCGTGCGGCAGATCCCCCAGGGCGACCGTTTCGTGCGCTCGGGACAGTGGACCAAGAGCGCCTTTCCCCTCGGCCCCACCCTGCGCGACCGCACCGTGGGTATCCTCGGCATGGGCCGCATCGGCAAGGCCATCGCCAAGCGGCTGGAGGCCTTCTCCGTGCCCGTCGTCTACCACAGCCGGCGGCCGCAGGCGGACGTGGCATATCGCCATTATCCCGACCTCGTGGAGATGGCACGGGCGGTGGACGTGCTGGTGGCGATTCTTCCCGGCGGACCGGCCACGCGCCACATCATCAATGCCGAGGTGCTGGCGGCGCTCGGCGCCAACGGCATCCTCATCAACGTGGCGCGCGGCACTGTGGTGGACGAGGCGGCGCTGCTCTCAGCGCTCCAGTCGAAGACCATCCTCGCCGCCGGCCTCGACGTGTTCGAGGACGAGCCCAACGTGCCCGAGGCCTTCTTCGCCCTCGACAACGTGGTGCTGCTGCCGCACGTGGGCTCCGCCACCCACTACACCCGCGCCGCCATGGGACAATTGGTGGTGGACAACATCCTCTCCTTCTTCGACGGCAAGGGGCCGCTGACCCCCGTCGCCGAGACGCCCTGGCCGCGGGGCTGACCTGCAACGCCCCCAGGCGGCGACGCGCCGGTTCTCGCGCCGGCGCGCGTACCTGATGATCCCCTGCCCGCGCGGTGCTAAACTCGCAGCGCGACGCGGCGGGGCGACCGGGGCGCGGGTCGTCGTGGAGGGCAGCATGGCGCATCTGAACGATTTTCCGCGGATTCAAACGCGCCGCGGCGCGTTGTGCCGCGTGGTTGCCACTCCCCTTCTTGCCACTCCCCTTCTTGCTGCCCCTCTCCTTGCCGCCCCGCTTCTTGCCGGCCTGATCGCCATCGCGCCTGCGTTCGCCCAGAAGGCCGATCCGGCCGCGAAGCCCCCGGCCTCCGCCACCGCGGCGCCGAAGCTCGATCCCGCCGTGCGTGAGGCGGCGGCCCGCATGGCCGCGCCGCTCCGGCTCTCCAGCGCCGACGGCGCACGCGGCTGCGCCTTCGCCCTGAAGCCCGACGCCGCCGGCCCCGGCCTCGCGGTGGAGTTCGACCGGCCCGCCTGCGCCGACATCGGCTTTTCCGCGCAGGTCGTCGCCTGGCTGCCCGATCCCTCCGGCTCCATCCGCCTTCTCAATGCGCAGGGCCGCACCGTCGCCGAGTTCACCGAGGGCACCGAAGGCAGCTACGAGGCGCTGCGCGAAGGCGACGGCGTCTATTTCCTCGCCAACCCCGCCGTGGCCGAAGGCACCGAGCTGAAGCCCGAGGAAGTGGTCGGCGACTGGGACCTCGCCCGACAGGTGGGGACGCCCGTGTGCCGGGTGACGTTCCTCGATTCGCCGGCCAAGGGCGGCGGGTTCCGCCTGAGCATCGCCAGCGGCTGCGATGCGGCCCTGCTGCGCTTCGGTCCCACCGCGTGGGACATCGAGGGCGGCAACATCCTCGTGCGCGGCGAGGGCGGCGCCTCTGTCATCCGCTTCGCCCGGCAGGAAGACGGCGGCTGGGCCCGCACGCCGGAACGCGGGCGCCCGCTGCTGATGACGCGCCCCTGACACTCGGACATCGGCCCCGACCTCGCGCCGGGGCAGCCTCCGCGGTCGGCCCCTATGGCCGGCCCGCGCGAGCTCCGAGTCACGCCCATGAGTCACCCGTGTGACGGGCCCTGTGATCGGAAAGCGTCACCTCGCCGGATTATAATACCATTTCCATGGCCTTTTTGAGGCGCCCGCCCCCTTTCCCGGCACATCATTTTCCTGGCAGGAACGGGCCGCCGTACCGTTTCGGGACAGTGCGTTGCAACCATGCAACAGCAGAATCCAGCAATTGCAACGGTTTGCCTAAAGCGGATGCAATCGCTGCCTCAAATTTCGCATTGGACTTGAAGCCGCGACCTGATTTTTATCATTCCAGATCGCTGCGGGGAAAACCGTTATGAACAAGATTGCAGTCGTGGCCGCTTCCATGCTCCTGGCCGGAGCCGCTTCCGTGGGTGCCGCCGGCGCCGCGGACCTGAGCTCTCCCATGCCCGTGAAGGCCGCTCCGGCGCCTGAGGCTCCCCTGTGGGACGTGGCGTTCGGCGTGAAGCTCGGCACCGACTACGTGTTCCGCGGCATCTCGCAGACCGACGGCAACCCCACCGTTCAGGGTTATGCCGAGCTGCGCCTGTTCGACTGGGTCTACGCGGGCATCTTCGCCTCGAACGTGGACTTCCCCCCGATCAACCAGTTCGGCGGCTTCACCGGCCTGACCGACGCCTCGGCTGAGATCGACCTGTACGGCGGCCTGCGCCACACCTGGGGCGCCTTCACCGCTGACGTCGGCTTCGTCTACTACTACTATCCCGGCGAGATCGCCGTGAACTCGCTCGGCGCGGGCATTCCCTCGGTCAACATCGACTACTGGGAAGTCTACTTCAAGCCGACCTACGTCTTCAACGACGTGTTCACCGTCGGCGCCAACCTCTACTACACCAACAGCTACGCGGGCTCCGGCTCCACCGGCACCTACCTGTCGGGCACTGCCAAGATCGACTTCACCAAGTGGAGCCCGGTCAAGGACGTGGGCTTCTACATCTCGGGTGAGCTCGGCTATCAGTGGCTCGGCCAGACCGACCTCGGCAACATCTTCGTCGCCAACTACGAGCTGCCCTCCTACACCACCTGGAACGTGGGCGCCGCCTTCACCTACAAGGCCGCCACCCTCGACCTGCGCTACTACGGCAGCACCCTCACCTCCAGCCCGTCCTACGTGTCCGGCGTCGGCTTCGCCTCCATGGGCACCTGCGGCGTGATCTCGGGCCTGAAGAACGTCTGCGGCGACCGCTACGTGGCCAGCCTCTCCTTCGACACCTCCTTCCTCGCCCTCAAGTGAGGTCGGCCGGGTCGCCTGACCCGGGTCGAGACAGAACAAAGGCGTCGCGCTCTGCGCGGCGCCTTTTTCTTTTGGCACAAGGGCTCAGGACGGCCATTGCAGCCACACGCCGTCATGCTCCGGCGCGTCCGGGGCATCCACCGGTCCGCACGGGCGGTGCCGGGTCTCGACGTGGCACCCCGACCGCGCCGCGGATCGCCCGCACGAGGCGGGCGATGACGGTGCCGAATATCCTCCCGGTGCTCCCCTGCCCTCGCCGCCCCTACCGCCCCGGCAGCACCAGCACGGTGCGGGTCTTGGGCAGGGTCTCCCGGCTGAGCAGCACGAACGGCTCGGCGGAGGGCTGAACCGTCCATTCCTGCCCCAGCCGAGCGAGGAAGCGCTCCAGCCCGTACTGGCTGAAATAGTGCATGGGGATCACCAGCGGCGCGTTGATGGATTTCAGCACCTCCACCATGCCTTCGAGATCGAGCGTGTAGGAGCCGTCCACCGGCGCCAGCACCACGTCGATGCGGCCCAGCGCCTCCAGGTGGTCCTTGGTCAGAAGGTGGTGCAGGTGGCCGAGATGGGCGATGCACACGCCCGCCACCTCGAACACGAACATGGAATTGCCGTCATATTCGGTCCCCGCCCCACGGCGGATGTTGGTGGGGACGTTGCGGATCCACACGTCCTCCACCGTCACCTCATGGTGCGCCGGCGCCCCGTCCCGCCCCCAGCCCTTCAGCACATATTCGATGCCGGGGTCAGGCGCGTCCGTGTAGTGGGTGTCGTGGGCGTGGTTCATGGTGACGATGCGCGGCACCAGATTCGCCCGCACGTAATCGTTGTAATCCGTGACGATGCTGACCCCGGCCGGGCTCTCGATGAGGAAGCTGGCGTGGCCGATGAAGGTCAGGTGCACCGGCCCCGTGGCCTCCGCGAGCCGCAGCATGGCGGCATCCAGCGCCGCGAGCCGCACCTTGGGCCGCTCGGCCACCATGCGCGGGCACTTTTCCGGCTGCGCCAGCGCGGTCCCTGCCGACAGCGCCAGCCCCCCGAAAGCAGACGCGGCGAGGAGCGCGCGCAGCCTTCCCCAGCGGCAGTTGGCAGCCACGGCATTCGGCATTGCGGCGAAGGCAGGGGACGACATGGCGGCTCCCATCGGTCGCGCCCGCCCCGCTCCGCGGACATGGGCGGCGGCGAGGGGTGCTCGGATGTTCCGGCGAGATGCGGATGACACGATTGTGCCGTGTTGCGCCGCCCGCGCAATGTCGTCGCACGTAACGCCAGCGTGAGCCGCCCTGCCAGCCCCGCGCCGGCCGTGCGATCACGCCGCGCGACGCCCCCCATGGACCTTGCGCCCCGGATCGGCAATCGTGCGCCGCGGCGGCGACGGAGGCTGTTCGGGCCGCCCGGACGAAAGGGGAGGCTTCACAATGTCTTTCAACATGGTCATCGTTCAGCCGGCGGTCGCGCTGATTGCAGGCGTCCTGATCCTCGCCTTCCCGCGACTTCTGAACGTGCTGGTCGCCATTTACCTCATCATCGTGGGCGTCACCGGCCTCATGGGGCACTGATCCGCGACGGCTTCAGAAGGGGCCGCGCAGGAACGGCCGTCCGATTGCCCAGTTGATGCTTTGTGCGCTGCACGTTAAAGCATCCCGCCACTCTGCATAATCCCAAACGGGGCCAACCCACATGACGAAATGGGTCTACACCTTCGGCGACGGCAAGGCCGAGGGCAAAGCCGACATGAAGAACCTTCTCGGCGGCAAGGGCGCGAACCTCGCCGAGATGTCGAACCTCGGCCTGCCCGTCCCTCCCGGCTTCACCATCACCACCGAGGTGTGCACCTATTATTACGCCCACGGCCAGACCTATCCGGCCGAGCTGAAGGGCGAGGTGGAAGCCGCGCTCGCCCAGGTGGGCCAGCTCACCGGCAAGTCGTTCGGCGATGCGTCGAACCCGCTGCTCGTCTCGGTGCGCTCGGGCGCCCGTGCCTCCATGCCCGGCATGATGGACACGGTGCTGAACCTCGGCCTCAACGATGCCACCGTGGACGCGGTGGCCCGTCTCGCCGACCGGCGCTTCGCCTATGACAGCTACCGCCGCTTCATCACCATGTATTCCGACGTGGTGCTCGGCGTGGACCACCACCATTTCGAGGAGATCCTGGAGCACTACAAGCTCCAGCACGGCCACACCCTCGACACCGACCTCTCGGCGGACGACTGGGCGGCCCTGGTGGTGAAGTACAAGGCGAAGGTCGAGTCCGAGCTGGGCAAGCCCTTCCCGCAGGACCCGCACGAGCAGCTCTGGGGCGCCATCGGCGCCGTCTTCTCGTCCTGGATGAACGCCCGCGCCATCACCTACCGTCGCCTGCACTCGATTCCCGAGAGCTGGGGCACGGCGGTGAACGTGCAGTCCATGGTGTTCGGCAACATGGGCGAGACCTCGGCCACCGGCGTCGCCTTCACCCGCAATCCCTCCACCGGCGAGAACGCGCTCTATGGCGAGTTCCTGGTGAACGCCCAGGGCGAGGACGTGGTGGCGGGCATCCGCACCCCACAGGACCTCACCGATAAGGCCCGCAAGGCCGCCGGCTCCGACAAGCCCTCCATGGAAGTCGCCCTGCCCGACGCCTTCAAGGAGTTCGAGCGCATCTCGCATGTGCTCGAGAACCACTACCGTGACATGCAGGACCTCGAGTTCACGGTGGAGAAGGGCAAGCTCTGGATGCTCCAGACCCGCTCCGGCAAGCGCACCGCCAAGGCGGCCCTGCGCATCGCCGTGGAGCTGGCGGCGGAAGGGCTCATCACCGAGCAGGAGGCCGTCGGCCGGGTCGATCCCGCGGCGCTGGACCAGCTTCTCCACCCCGCCATCGACCCCAAGGCCGAGCGCAAGGTGATCGCCACGGGCCTGCCCGCCTCGCCGGGCGCGGCGGCCGGCGCCATCGTGTTCTCGGCGGATGAGGCCGAGGCGTGGAAGGAGCAGGGCCGCAAGGTCATCCTCGTCCGCGTCGAGACCTCGCCCGAAGACATCCACGGCATGCACGCCGCCCAGGGCATCCTCACCGCGCGTGGCGGCATGACCTCCCACGCGGCGGTGGTCGCGCGCGGCATGGGCAAGCCCTGCGTCTCCGGCGCCGGTGCGCTGCGCATCGACAATGCCGCCCAGACGCTGACGGTGAACGGCCAGACCTTCAAGAAGGGCGACCTCATCACCATCGACGGCGGTACCGGCCAGGTGCTGGCGGGCGAGGTGGCGATGCTCCAGCCGGAACTCTCCGGCGAGTTCGCGACCCTGATGGGCTGGGCCGACAAGGTCCGCAAGCTCAAGGTCCGCGCCAATGCCGAGACCCCGGCGGACGCCCGCATGGCCCGTTCGTTCGGCGCCGAGGGCATCGGCCTGTCCCGTACTGAGCACATGTTCTTCGACGCCGGCCGCATCCTCGCCGTGCGCGAGATGATTCTCGCCGACGACGAGGCCGGCCGCCGCTCGGCGCTGGCCAAGCTCCTGCCCATGCAGCGCGACGACTTCGTCGAGCTGTTCGAGATCATGAAGGGCCTGCCGGTCACCATCCGCCTGCTTGACCCGCCGCTGCACGAGTTCCTGCCGCACACGGCGGAAGAGACGGCGGAGGTGGCGAAGAGCCTCGGCGTGGACATCGAGCGGGTGGAGCGGCGCTACAAGGAGCTGCACGAAGTGAACCCGATGCTCGGGTTCCGCGGCTGCCGCATCGCCATCGCCTTCCCCGAGATCGCCGAGATGCAGGCCCGCGCCATCTTCGAGGCGGCGGTCATCGCCGCCAAGTCGACCGGCGAGGCGGTGGTGCCCGAGGTGATGGTGCCGCTCATCGCCACCAAGGCCGAGTTCGACATCGTGGACAAGGTGATCCGCGACACCGCCAAGGCGGTGGAGCAGGAGACCGGCGCCACCCTCACCTTCCAGGTGGGCACCATGATCGAGCTGCCCCGCGCCGCGCTGCGGGCGGAGGAGATCGCCAAGGGCGCCGAATTCTTCTCCTTCGGCACCAACGACCTCACCCAGACCTGCTTCGGCGTGTCCCGCGACGACGCCGGCACCTTCCTCGGCCCCTATGTCCAGAAGGGCATCCTGGAGGTGGACCCCTTCGTCTCCATCGACGTGGACGGCGTGGGCGAGCTGGTGAAGATCGGCGTGGAGCGCGGCCGCAAGTCGCGTCCCGACATCAAGCTCGGCATCTGCGGCGAGCACGGCGGTGATCCGGCCTCGGTGGCCTTCTGCCATGAGGTGGGGCTCAACTACGTCTCCTGCTCGCCCTTCCGCGTGCCGATCGCCCGCCTTGCGGCGGCGCAGGCTGCGCTGAAGAAGTGAGCCGCCTGTCGCCACGCGATTAAACCCGCGCGGCGCCTGAGCGTGCCCCTTGGCCTCGGTCGAACACCGGGGCCGACGGCAAGATCCTGAAAAGGCCGCCTCCGGGCGGCTTTTTTGTGCGCTGCCCACGTCATTCGCGAGCGTGGCCGGAACCGTTGGCCTGCTGTACCGTTTCCTCCGCGCCCCCACGCGAGCGGGGCGGTATATCGGAGGGACACCATGCAAGAGGCGCAAGTGGGCTGGATCGCCGCCATCATCATCGGCGGCTTTGCCGGGTGGTTCGCCTCCATGTTCATGAAGAGCGACACCGGCCTCTTCACCAACATCATCCTCGGCATCATCGGCGCCGCCATCGCCAGCTTCCTGTTCGGGCTGCTGGGCGTGGGCTTCGCCGGCTGGCTCGGCTATCTCGTCGCCGGCTTCGTGGGGGCCTGCATCCTCATTGCCGGCGCACGGGCGGTCAGAGGCTGACCGCCCGGCCCTGACCGGCGCTCACTGCACGAAGGTATTCACCAGCGTGCCGATGCCGGCGATCTCGATCTCGATGGTGTTGGTCGGCTCCTTCATGGTGCCGACCCCCACCGAGGTGCCGCAGGCGATGAGATCGCCGGGGTTCAGGGTCATTTCCTTCGAGAGGAGCGACACCAGCAGCGCCGGCGGGAAGATCATGTCGGCGAGCGGGTAGTTCTGCCGCTCCTGCCCGTTGAGGATGGTGCGCACGCGCGCCGCGGCGGGGTCGAAATCCGTCACGATCCACGGACCGAACGGGCCGTAGCCGTCGATGCCCTTGGCCCGCGCCCACTGGGGGAAGGTCGGGTCGCGATTGAGGATGTCGGCGGCGGTGATGTCGTTGACCACCGTGTAGCCGAAGATGCCGGCCGCGGCTTCCGCTTCGGACACGTTGGTCAGCGTCTTGCCGATGACGATGCCCAGCTCGCCCTCATAGACCGTCTTGCCCTCATAGGACGCCGGCCGGCGCACCACCGAGCCGGGCGCGGAGACGGAGGTGGTCGCCTTCAGCAGATAGAGCGGCTCGGCGGGCTCCGCCACCTTCAGCTTGGCCGCCAGCTCATGGAAGTTGTTCCACAGCGCGACGATCTTGGAGGGGGCGCACGGCGCCTCCAGCGCCACGTCGGCGAGCTTCACGGTCGCGCCGGTCGCGGTGGCGCCGGTGAACATGCAGCCCTCGTGCACGGCGATGGTGTCGCCCTGAAGCGTGCCGAAGCCGGTCTTTCCGTCGGCGGCGAAGCGCAGCCAGGTGGTCATGGGTGTTTCCTCTGGTGATTGTTTGGGGGCGAGCCGCCCTCGTGCCTCGGCCGACTGCAACGAAGTGGAAGGAGAGCTGTGGCCCAGCGCAAGGACCTCGCCGAAGGCGGCTTGATCCTGCGCAGTTGAAGCAAGTGCCGGCTTCGCCGAACTTTCCCCTGGACCCCGGATCGGCGCTCCGGCTATCGCCGTCGCTGGTCCGGGGCACGGGGCCCGCCCTCAGCCCTTCAGCACGTCGACGAGGGTCTTGCCGAGGCGCGCGGGGGACGGCGACACGCGGATGCCCGCCGCCTCCATGGCCGCGATCTTGTCCTCGGCGCCGCCCTTGCCGCCGGAGATGATGGCGCCGGCATGGCCCATGCGACGGCCGGGAGGGGCCGTGCGGCCGGCGATGAAGCCCACCATCGGCTTCTTGCGGCCTTGTCGAGCCTCATCGGCGATGAACTGCGCCGCATCTTCCTCGGCCGAACCGCCAATCTCGCCGATCATCACGATCGATTGGGTCTTGGGGTCGGCGAGGAACATCTCCAGCACGTCGATGAATTCCGTGCCCTTCACCGGGTCGCCGCCGATGCCCACCGCCGAGGTCTGGCCGAGGCCTTCCTGGGTGGTCTGGAACACGGCTTCGTAGGTCAGCGTGCCGGAGCGCGAGACCACGCCCACGGACCCCGTCTTGAAGATGTTGGCGGGCATGATGCCGATCTTGGCCTGCCCTGCCGTCACGATGCCGGGGCAGTTCGGACCCACGAGGCGGCTCTTGGAGCCGGAGAGCGCCCGCTTCACCTTCACCATGTCGAGCACGGGGATGCCCTCGGTGATGCAGACGATAAGCGGGATCTCCGCGTCGATGGCTTCCAGGATGGCATCGGCCGCGCCGGCCGGCGGCACGTAGATCACCGAGGCGTCGGCACCGGTGGCTTCCTTCGCCTCCAGCACGGTGTCGAACACCGGCAGGCCGAGATGCACCGAGCCGCCCTTTCCGGGGGAGGTGCCGCCGACCATCTTGGTGCCGTACATGATCGCCTGCTCGGCGTGGAACGTGCCGTTCTTTCCGGTGAAGCCCTGGGTGATGACCCGGGTGTTGGCGTCGATCAGCACGGACATCACGCAGCTTCCTTCTTCACGGCCGCGACGATCTTCTGCGCCGCATCGTCCAGATCATCGGCGGGGATCACGTTGAGCCCGGACTCCCGGATGATCTTCTTGCCCTCGTCCACATTCGTTCCGGCGAGGCGCACCACCAGCGGCACCTTCAGGCCGACCTGCCGCACGGCGGCGATGACGCCCTCGGCGATCACGTCGCAGCGCATGATGCCGCCGAAGATGTTCACGAGGATGCCCTCGACATTCGGATCGGCGGTGATGATCTTGAAGGCCGCCGTCACCTTCTCCTTGGTGGCGCCGCCGCCCACGTCGAGGAAATTGGCGGGCTCGCGGCCATAGAGCTTGATGATGTCCATGGTGGCCATGGCGAGGCCCGCGCCATTGACCATGCAGCCGATGGTGCCATCGAGCGCGATGTAGGAGAGGTCGTAGCGCGAGGCCTCGATCTCCTTGAAATCCTCCTCGCTCTCGTCGCGCAGCTGGGCCACGTCCGAGTGGCGGAACAGCGCGTTGGAATCAAAGCCCACCTTGGCGTCGAGGCAGACGAGGCGCGCGTCCTTCGTCACCACCAGCGGGTTGATCTCCAGAAGGCTCATGTCCTTCTCGGTGAAGGCCTTGTAGAGGTTGGCGGTGAGCGCCCCGGCCTGCTTGGCGAGATCGCCGGTGAGGCCGAGGGCCTGCGCCACCTTGCGGCCGTGCAGGGGCTGCACGCCGGTGGCCGGGTCCACGGAGAAGGTGTGGATCTTCTCAGGGGTGGAATGCGCCACCTCCTCGATGTCCATGCCGCCTTCGGTGGAGACCACGAAGGCGACGCGCGAGGTCACGCGGTCCACCAGCATGGAGAGGTAGAATTCCTTGTCGATGAGCGCGCCTTCCTCGATGTAAAGGCGGTTCACCTGCTTGCCGTCCGCGCCGGTCTGCAGCGTGACGAGCGTATTGCCGAGCATCTCGGCAGCATTGGCCTTCACATCGGCGGCGGTCTTCACCACGCGGACGCCACCCTTCGCGCCCTCGGGCAGCTCCTTGAACTTGCCCTTGCCGCGTCCGCCGGCGTGAATCTGCGCCTTCACCACGAAGGCGATGCCGCCCAGCTTGCTGGCCGCAGCCTCGGCCTCTTCGGGGGTGAAGGCGGGAAAGCCGCGGGAGACCGGCACGCCGAAATCGCGGAGGATGGCCTTGGCCTGGTATTCGTGAATGTTCATCGGGGTTTCCTCCCTCGTCGAGGGCCGCGTTTGCCGCGGCTCAAGGTGCGCTTTGGCTGCCCATTGCGACGAAAGTCGCAGTCTGCACCCAATCGCGCGCACGCTCCAGTGCGACACGACGCCAGTGGGGGCGCCAATAGAAGCGCGAGGCGTGACGCACTCGGCGAGGTGAATTTTGCGGACCGTCCTTGCGGACGAAAGATCGCCTCTCCCCTCAGGGGCGGCGTGAAGCCGGCGGCCGGAGCGCTCAGCGCATCGGGCAAGGCCGGGAATGACAGGGATCATCCACGGGGACGATCCGACCTCGGACGCAAACAGTTTCGGCGTCATGGCCGGGCTTGTCCCGGCCATCCACGTGGGACGGCCGGGATCAGGTTTCGGAAGACTGCGCCGTCGTCGCGACGTGGGTGGCCGGGACAAGCCCGGCCATGACGTTCGCTGCGAGCCCGCGCAGGCTTCAATCCCTCAGATCAGACCACGCGACCTTCGTGCATGGACTTGATCTGCTCGGGGGAATAGCCGAGCTCCGCCAGCACCTCATCGGTGTGCTCGCCGAGCAGCGGGGAGCCGGTGACTTCCACGCTCATGTCGGAGAACTTGATCGGGCTGCCGACGGTCAGATACTTGCCGCGCTGCTTGTGATCGACTTCCACGATGGTGCCGCTCTCGCGCAGGGACTTGTCCTCGGCGATCTCCTTCATGGTGAGCACCGGAGCGCAGGGGATGTCGAACTTGCGCAGGATGTCGACCGCCTCGAACTTGGTCTTGTCGGCGAGCCACGCCTCGATCACCGCGAAGATGTCGAAGATCTTGTCCTGGCGGGCGCGGGCGGTGTTGTAGGCCGGATCGTTGATCCACTCGGGCTTGCCGATGGCTTCCGCCACCTTGCCCCAGGCCTGCTCCTGCACGGTGAAGTAGATGTAGGCGTTGGGATCGGTCTCCCAGCCCTTGCACTTCAGCACCCAGCCGGGCTGGCCGCCGCCGCCCGCGTTGCCGCCGCGCGGAACCACGTCCGAGAACGTGCCGTGCGGGTACTGCGGGTACTCCTCGAGGTAGCCCACGCGGTCGAGGCGCTGCTGGTCGCGCAGCTTCACGCGGCAGAGGTTGATGACCGCATCCTGCATGGACACGGCGACCTTCTGGCCCTTGCCGGTCTTGTTGCGGGCGTGCAGCGCGGTGAGGATGCCGATGGCGAGGTGCATGCCGGTGTTCGAGTCACCGAGCGCCGCCGCGGACACGGTGGGGGGGCCGTCCCAGAAGCCGGTGGTGGAGGCCGCGCCGCCGGCGCACTGCGCCACGTTCTCGTAGACCTTCAGGTCTTCGTAGTGGTGGCCGTCGGAGAAGCCCTTCACCGAGGCGACGATCATGCCCGGGTTCAGCTCGTTGATGTGCTCCCAGGTGAAGCCCATGCGGTCGAGCGCGCCGGGGGCGAAGTTCTCGACGAGGACGTCGCTCTCCTTGATGAGCTTCGTCAGCACTTCCTTGCCTTCCTGGGTCTTGGTGTCCAGGGTCAGGGAGCGCTTGTTGGAGTTCAGCATGGTGAAGTACAGCGCGTCGGCATTGGAGATGTCGCGCAGCTGGTTGCGGGTCACGTCGCCCGAGCCGGGACGCTCCACCTTGATGACGTCCGCGCCGAACCAGGCGAGGAGCTGCGTGCAGGCGGGGCCGGCCTGAACGTGCGTGAAGTCGATGATCTTGATGCCTTCCAACGGCTTGCTGGTCATTTGCGTTCCCTTTTCAAAAACTGGTCTTCGACAGCGGGACGGCGTCACGCGAGGCATCCGCAGTCCCGAAACCTTCCGGCGTCACGGCACGGGGCCGCCGCCGGCTTCACCCGCCGGTTTGCCCGGTCTCTCATGCTTGGGATGCCGCCTTCATCTGCGTCTCGGCGTCCGCGAGGCGCTTGCGAAGGTCGCGCTCCTCCTTCCATCGCGTCGTCTCGTCCCGGATGACCGAGACGATGTGCGTGGGCACGCCCGCCTCGGACACGAGGAGGGCGACGGTGAAGGCGATGGACAAGGCGTGGCCGTCCTTGTGGATGGCCGGCACGCGCAAGAGCGTCGTCCCGTAGCGGGTGACGCCGGTGCGCATGGTCTCGTGATAGCCGTCCCAGTGCCGCTGGCGCTGGCGCTCCGGGATGATGATGTCGAGCGACTGCCCCATGGCTTCGTCCGGCGTGAAGCCGAACATGCGCTCGGCCGCCGGATTCCAGAGCGCGATGGCGCCGGCCTTGTCGCAGACCACGATGGCGTCCGCCACGGCATCCATCAGCTGAGCAAGATCGAGGGCCGCACTCATCACGTCTTCCTTTCGAACCTGTCACCTCCCGCCGTCGCCGGCGATGGGGCGGCCCCCTGAGGACCGCCGCCCCGAGGCGTATGCTGCTTATTCCGCCGCCATGCGGCGGGGGGTGCCGATGGCGCCCGACGCGCGCAGGGCGTCGATGCGGTCGGGGGCGAGGCCGAGCACGCCGGCGAGCACCTCTTCGGTGTGCTCCCCGAGCAGTGGCGAGCGCTCCACCTCGACCTGGTTGTCCGAGAGCTTGATGGGGTTGCCGACGGTCAGATACGTGCCGCGCATCGGGTGCTCCACCTCCACCAGCGTGCCGGTGGCGTAGAGCGACTGGTCCTCGGCGATCTCCTTCATGGAGAGGATGGGACCGCAGGGGATGTCGTACTTGTTGAGGATCTCCATGGCCTCGAACTTGGTGTGGGCCATGGTCCACGCTTCGATGCGCGTGAAGATCTCGTTGAGGTGCGGCAGGCGCGCGGCCGGCGTCGCGTAGTTCGGGTCGGTCTTCCACTCGGGCTCGTGGATGACGTCGCAGATCTTCTCCCAGACCGGAGCCTGGGTGATGAAATAGATGTAGGCGTTGGGATCGTGCTCCCAGCCCTTGCAGCGCAGGATGCGCCCGGGCTGGCCGCCGCCGGAGTCATTGCCGGCGCGGGGCACGCTGTCGCCAAACGGGATGCCCTCGCCGAACTGGCTGTATTCCTTGAGCGGGCCGTTGGCGAGGCGCTGCTGGTCGCGCAGCTTCACCCGGCAGAGGTTCAGCACCGCGTCCTGCATGGCGCACAGGACGCGCTGGCCGCGGCCGGTGTGCTCGCGCTGGAACAGCGCGGTGACGATGCCGAGCGCGAGATGAAGGCCGGTGCCCGAGTCGCCGATCTGCGCGGCGCTGACCATGGGTAGGCTGTCGCGGAAGCCGGTGGTGGAGGCGGCGCCGCCCGCGCACTGGGCGACGTTCTCATACACCTTGCAATCCTCGAACGGGCCGGGGCCGAAGCCCTTCACGGAGGCGAGGATGAGGCGCGGATTGATGGTGGAGAGGCGCTCCCAGGTGAGGCCCATGCGGTCGAGCGCGCCCGGCGCGAAATTCTCGACCAGCACGTCGCACTGGCGCACCAATTGCTCGAGGACGGCCTTGCCCTCGGGGTTCTTGGTGTCGAGGGTGATCGACCTCTTGTTCGAGTTGAGCATGGTGAAATAGAGGCTGTCGGCGCCGTCCACGTCGCGGAGCTGGCCGCGCGTCACGTCGCCCTCGCCGGGACGCTCCACCTTGATGACGTCCGCGCCGAACCAGGCGAGCAGCTGCGTGCAGCTCGGTCCGGACTGAACGTGGGTGAAGTCCAGGATGCGGACCCCCTCTAGTGCCTTGCCCATCGTATCCTCACAATTCCGCTCTGTTTTCGTTCCCGGTTTTACTTTTATTATTTTAGGTCGTCGGGTTGGGTGGCGGGACCTGAGGCCCCGCCGACCAGCCTTGCATCATGAGTGGCACCGGCTCATGCGCCGGGCGCCGCTCACTTCTTCTTCTTGACCACGCTCTGCGGGTTCAGCGAGCCGATGTTGCCGCTCTCGGAGCCGGCAGCCGGATCGATTTCCGCGTTGATGAGGGTGGGCTTGCCGCTGTCCATGGCGGCGCTGACCGCGCGATAGAGCTCGTCGGGGGACGTGACGTTCACGCCCACGCCGCCGAAGGCTTCCATCATCTTGTCGTAGCGCGCGCCGGGGACGAACACCGTGGTGCCGGGATCACGCCCGGTGGGGTCGGTGTCGGTGCCGCGGTAGATGCCGTTGTTGTTGAAGATCACGATGGTGACCGGCAGGTTGTAGCGGCAGATGGTCTCCACCTCCATGCCGGAGAAGCCGAAGGCGCTGTCGCCTTCCACCGCGAGAACCTTCTTGCCGCTCTCCACCGCCGCCGCGATGGCGAAGCCCATGCCGATGCCCATCACGCCCCAGGTGCCGACATCGAGGCGCTTGCGCGGCTCGTACATGTCGATGATGCCGCGGGCGAGGTCGAGGGTGTTGGCGCCCTCGTTCACCAGCAGCGCGTCGGGACGCTCCTTGATGACGTTCTTCAGCGCGCCGAGGGCCGAGTGGAAGTCCATGGGCACCGAGTTCTTCAGAAGCTTCGGCGCCATTTTGGCGATGTTGGCTTCTTTCTTGGTGCGGATGGTCTCGGTCCACTGGGCCGGGGGGACCTTCCAGGAGCCGTCGAGGCGGGCGTTGAGCGCGGCGATCACCGAGCCGATGTCACCGACGAGGGGGGCCGCGATCTCGACGTTGGAGTCCATCTCCTTGGGCTCGATGTCCACCTGGATGAACTTCTTCGGGGCATCGCCCCAGGTCTTGCCCTTGCCGTGGGAGAGCAGCCAGTTGAGGCGGGCGCCCACCAGCAGGACCACGTCGGCATCCTTGAGCGCGGTGGAGCGCGCCGCGCCAGCGGACTGGGGATGGGTGTCCGGCAGCAGGCCCTTGGCCATGGACATGGGCAGGAAGGGAATGCCGCTCTTCTCGATGAAGGCGCGGATCTCGTCGTCGGCCTGCGCGTAGGCCGCGCCCTTGCCGAGGATGACGAGGGGACGCTCGGCGCCCTTGAGCAGTTCCATGGCGCGGTCCACCGCGGCCGGGGCCGGGATCTGCGCCGGGGCGGGATCGATCACCTTGACGAGGGACTTGGCGCCGGCCTCGGCATCCATCACCTGGCCGAACAGCTTCGCCGGCAGGTCGAGATAGACGCCGCCGGGACGGCCCGACACCGCCGCGCGGATGGCGCGGGCGACGCCGATGCCGATGTCCGCCGCGTGCAGCACGCGGAAGGCGGCCTTGCACAGGGGCTTGGCGATGGCGAGCTGGTCCATCTCCTCATAGTCGCCCTGCTGGAGATCGACGATCTCGCGCTCGGAGGAGCCGGAGATGAGGATCATCGGGAAGCAGTTGGTGGTGGCGTTCGCCAGCGCCGTCAGGCCGTTGAGGAAGCCGGGGGCCGACACTGTGAGGCAGATGCCGGGCTTCTTGGTGAGGAAGCCCGCAATCGCCGCCGCGTTGCCGGCATTCTGCTCGTGACGGAAGGAAATGACACGGATGCCCTCGGCCTGGCACATGCGGCCGAGATCGGTGATCGGGATGCCGGGCACGCCGTAGATGGTCTCGATGCCGTTCAGCTTCAGGGCATCGATGACGAGGTGGAAGCCGTCGGTGAGCTCACGCTCGGCCTCGGCGGCCGGGTCGATGTGCACCACGTTGTCTTCGATCTTGGACTTTTCCGCCGTAGCCATGAGGATCTCCTAGGGCGTCGTTCCGTGGCCTGTGACCGGCCTATTCGGGGAAGACGCCGTGCCGTTCCACATGAGCCGCAAGGCCCATGGTGTGTTCCCGCACCAGGCGCTCGGCGAGATCTGGGTCTCTTGTCTCGAGCGCATCGATGATCGCCATGTGTTCCCGCATGGAGATTTCGTGCCGGTTCTCCTGCCGCACCGAGACTGCGCGAATGGCGCGCATGTGCAGGAACAGGTTCTCCGTCATGTCCACGATCAGCCGGCACCCGCCCATGCGGATCACGGCCTGATGGAAGGCGATGTTCGCCTCCGAATACTCGTTCATGTGGCTGGCGAGGGGCTGCGCCTCGAACTCGTGGAACAGCCGGCGCAGGCCCGCAATCTCGCTGTCGGAGGCGTGGGTCGCGGCCAGGCGCGCCGCCATCGCCTCCAGCGCCGCCCAGACCACGATGAGGTCGAGGATCTCGCGCTTGGTCTTGCGCACCACGAAGATGCCGCGGCGCGGAACGGAGCGCACGAAGCCCTCCTGCTCCAGAACGGTCATGGCTTCGCGGATCGGGGTCCGCGAGACGCCCAGCGTCTCGGAGAGCTGGCGCTCGTCGAGACGGAATTCGGTGGTCGAGCCGTAGATGTCCATCTGCGTGATGGCGCGCTTCAGGGCCTCGTAGGCCAGCATGCGCAGGCTGGACGCGGCCTCCAGAGGCTCGACCTTGAGCTTCGGAGGATCAACGACCTCAAGCGCGGGCGTCTGATGCACGGGCGTCTGCACGACCTGGACTTCCTCTCCCTGGAAGCGGCCGCCTTCTGTCGAGGCGTTCCTCATCCGTGAAATACTGTATACGGTGTTCATTGCGCCATATCAATCCCGTCCGCCGGGAATTCGATTGCGCGTCGCAGCACGACCCAGGGTCAACGGCCCGGAAAAGCGATGCGGGCGGAGGCTGTTGTTCCATCGGCCTCGGTCTTTGTCCGAGGCCGAGAGGGCCACGCTCAGGCGCCGCGCGGGCTGGACCAAAGGCCCATGAGCCGGGCTCATTGGCCTTTGGCTATCCCGCCCGCCGTCTTTCACTCGGCGGCCGCCGCCTCTTTCCCGCCGTTGAGGCGGGCCATCACCTTGGACACCAGCGGCCACACCAGCATCACCAGCGCGAGGGTGACGATGGAGCCCACCAGCGGGTTGGACCAGAAGATGGAGAGGTGGCCCTGCGACACCAGCATGGCCTGCCGGAACGACGATTCGGCCATGTCGCCGAGCACCAGGGCCAGCACCAGCGGGGCCAGCGGATATTGGAGCTTCTTGAACAGGTAGCCGATGACGCCGAAGATCAGCATGACGGCGATGTCGAGCCCGGCATTGTGCACCGTGTAGGCACCCACCGCGCAGATCACGAGGATGATGGGCGCGATCACGCTGAACGGGATGCGCAGGATGGCCGCGAAGATCGGGACGGTGGTCAGCACCACGATCAGGCCGGCGATGTTGCCGAGGTAGATCGAGGCGATGAGGCCCCACACGAAGTCCTTCTGCTCCACGAACAGCAGCGGGCCGGGCTGGAGGCCCCAGATGAGCAGGCCGCCCAGCAGCACCGCCGCGGTGGGCGAGCCGGGAATGCCCAGGGTGAGCATGGGCAGCAGCGCCGAGGTGCCGGCGGCGTGGGCCGCCGTCTCCGGCATGATGACGCCTTCCAGCTCGCCCTTGCCGAAGTTGCGGCCGTTCTTCGAGAACTTCTTGGCGAGGCCGTAGCTCATGAAGGAGGCCGGCGTCGCGCCGCCGGGGGTCACGCCCATCCAGCAGCCGACGATGGCCGAGCGCAGAAGGCCCGCCCAGTATTTGGGGATCTGCGCCCAGGTGTGCAGCACCACCCTGGGATTGATGGACGCGCTCTTGCCCTTGAAGGCGAGGCCTTCCTCCATGGTGAGCAGGATCTCGCCCACGCCGAACAGGCCGATGACCGCCACCAGGAAGTCGAAGCCGCGCAGCAGCTCCACCGAGCCGAAGGTCATGCGCAGCTGGCCCGTCACCGTGTCGATGCCCACCGCCGCGAGGGCGAAGCCGAGCATCATGGCCGCGATCACCTTGGCCGGCGGCTCCTTACCCATGCCGACGAACGAGCAGAAGGTGAGGAGGTAGACGGCGAAGAATTCGGCCGGGCCGAACTGCAGCGCGAACTTGGCGATGACCGGCGCGAGGAAGGTGATGAGCAGCACGGCGAAGAAGGCGCCGATGAAGGAGCCGGTGAAGGCCCCCGTCAGCGCCTCGCCGGCCTTCCCCTTCTGGGCCATGGGATGCCCGTCGAAGGTGGTGGCCACGCTCCAGGGCTCGCCGGGAATGTTGAACAGGATGGAGGTGATGGCGCCGCCGAACAGGGCTCCCCAATAGATGGAGGAGAGCATGATGATCGCCGACACCGGCGACATGGAGAAGGTGAGCGGCAGCAGGATGGCGACGCCGTTGGCGCCGCCCAGCCCCGGCAGCACGCCGATGAGGACGCCGAGCGAGATGCCGACGAACATGTAGACGATGTTCATGGGGTCGGCGAGGACACCGAACCCTCCGATGAGTGACGTGAGCGCTTCCACGGGGTCCTCCGTTGCGCCCCCCGGCCGCTTCTGTGGCGGCTCGCGCGGGGTCGGGCGCGTTGCCTGTTGTGCGTCGATGGTCTCGAAAAGATGGATGGGCGTCGCATCGCCCGTGGGTCCGCCGGGCGGGGCCGGGCGGAGATCGTCTGTCGCCTCCCGCGGCCCCGGAGGCGGGGCGCGCGGGCGGGACCGC
>NZ_JAYRPE010000035.1:0-40483 GCF_041911315.1 Xanthobacter sp.
AGCGCGCGGGCGGCCGCGACGGAGACGGGCTTGGGCAGGCCCTTCGGCACCTTGGGCGCGCGCACCGCCGTGAGCGCGCCCACCTTGCCCTGCCCTTCCCGCTCCAGATGCCGGCCGAAGGAGCGTGCGGCGGCGAGCAGGCGCACCAAAGTGCGCGGGGCCACGCCCTCGGCCCGGCGGGAGGCGAGCACGGCCCGCACGTCCGCCGGGGTCAGCGCGGCGAGGTCGGGAAGCGTCGGGCGCTTGCCGAGATGGTCGGTGAGCCGGACGAGCACCACCGAAAGATCGCGCGCGTAGGCCTCCAGCGTCTTGGCCGAGAGCCGCCGTTCGTGGGCAAGGCGCGCCAGCCAGCCCTCGACGGCCGCCGCCACATCCGGCGCGGCGGCACTGGCGAGGCCGTGGGCGGCGCGGGCGGCGCGATCCTGATCTGACATGGCCATGGCGGGAGACTCCGGCGATCGGGTCGATCCTGCAAGCGCGGGCCTTCAGAAAGGCTGAACGGATTTTTCGGAGGGGCCTCTTGTCATCCAGATATATCGAACGATATAACCATCGTCGCTATATCTAACGACATATCTAAGGAGACTTCCGAATGTTCGGATGCAAACGAGACTGGCGGGACGCCCGCCGTGGCCGCGGCTTTGGCGGCGAAATGGGCGGCGACTTTGGTGGACGCGCGTTCGGCGAGCATGAGTTCGCGGGGCGCGGCGGCCACGGCCATGGTCCTGGCGAGTTCGGCGGCCATCGCGGCGGCGGCGGACCTGGGGGACCTGGCGGACGCGGTGGGCGCGGGGGCGGCGACATGTTCCGCATCGGCCGCATGCTGGCCCAGGGCGACCTCAAGCTTCTGGCCCTGTCGCTCATCGCCGAGCAGCCGCGCCACGGCTACGAGATCATCAAGCTGATCGAGGAGAAGACCGCCGGCTGGTATTCGCCGAGCCCGGGCGTGGTCTATCCCACCCTCACCTTCCTGGAAGAGGCGGGCTATGTGACCGCCGAGGCGGACGGCTCGAAGAAGCGCTACGCCATCACCGAGGAGGGCAAGGCCTACCTCGCCGAGAACCGTGACTTCGCCGACGCCATCATCGGCCGGCTGTCCGAGATCGGGCTCAAGATGGGTCGCGTGAAGAAGTGGATGGGCTGGAGCGAGAGCGGCCCGAGCCACGGCGCCGAGCTGCCCCGCCTGGTGGAAGCCGCGCTGGAGAACCTGCGCGACGTCTCCCGCGAGAAGCTGGAGCAGAACCGGGGCGCCGAGACGCGGATCGTCGAGATCCTCGCCCGTGTGGCCAACGACATCCGCGAGGCGTGAGCCGCGCGGCAAGGGCGGGCGGCAAAGGGCGGGCGTCGACCGTTGCGCCCGCTCTCGCGACGAAGTGATGTTTTAAACATCACTAATAATGCTTGATCGCTTAATAGACCGGGTGTAAGCAGCACAAATCACGCTAAACGCCTGCCGTCAGCGATCATGATCACAGCTGCCCAGCTCCGTGCCGCCCGCGCCATCCTCGGCCTCGACCAGCGCGCCCTTGCCGGCCTGTGCGGCCTCTCGCTCCCCACCATCCAGCGCATGGAAGCCAGCGACGGCGTGATCCGCGGCAATGTGGATTCGCTGATGAAGCTGGTGGGGGCGCTGGACGCCGCCGGCGTCGATCTCATCGGCGAAGGCGTGGTGAGCGACAGCGGCGGACGCGGCGTGCGGCTCAAGACGCCGGCCCCCCGGCCATCTGGGGACTGAGATGGCTCTCGCTCCCACAATCCAGCTTCTCGCCGCCCTTTCCGCGGTGGCCGCGCTGCTCGTGCTGGCGGTGGCCGGTGCCGTGCTCGCGCGCGGACCTCTCGGACGCCCCGTGGTCTATGGCGGCGCGCTGGCGGTGACGCTCCTTGCCGCCGTCTCGGCCCTCACCGCCATCCCGGCGCCCACGGGCGGGCTGGTGCTGCCGCTGGGCATTCCGTGGATCGGCGCCAATCTCCGGCTTGATGCGCTCTCCGCCGTCTTTCTCGTCGTGGTGAACCTCGGCGGAGCGGCGGCGAGCCTCTACGGCCTCGGCTACGGCCGACATGACCATGCGCCCGAGCGGGTGCTGCCCTTCTTCCCCGCCTTCCTCGCCGGCATGAACCTCGTGCCGCTGGCGGCGGACGCCTACACCTTCCTGCTGGCGTGGGAATTCATGTCGCTCGCCTCCTGGGCGCTGGTGATCTCCCACGACAAGGAGGCCGGCAATGTGCAGGCGGGCCTCGTCTATATCCTCATGGCCTCGTTCGGCACGCTGGCGCTGATGCTGGCCTTCGGCCTGCTGGCAGCGGGCGGCGGCGGCTTCACCTTCGAAGCCATGCGCGCCGCGCCGCCCACCGGCTGGGCCGGGGCTGTCGTGCTGGTGCTCGCGCTGCTCGGCGCCGGCTCCAAGGCCGGCCTCGTGCCGCTGCACGTCTGGCTGCCGCTGGCCCACCCCGCCGCGCCGAGCCACGTCTCCGCGCTCATGAGCGGGGTGATGACCAAGGTGGCCGTCTACGGCTTCATCCGCATCGTGTTCGATCTCGCCGGCCCGCCGGACTGGTGGTGGGGCATTCCGGTGATCGTCGCGGGCGCCATTGCCGGCGTCGTCGGCGTGCTGCAGGCGCTGCTGCAGAGCGACACCAAGCGCGTGCTCGCCTTCTCCACCATCGAGAATATCGGCCTCATCTTCGTCGGCCTCGGCCTCGCCCTCGCCTTCAAGGCTTCGGGCTTCGGCGGGGCGGCGGCGCTGGCCTTCACCGCGGCGCTGTTCCACGTGTTCAACCACGCGGCCATGAAGAGCCTGCTCTTCTTCGGCGCCGGCGCGGTGCTCACCGCCACCGGGTCGCGGGTGATGGACCGCCTCGGCGGGCTCATCCACCGCATGCCCGTGACATCGGTGGTCATGCTGATCGGCGCGGCGGCCATTTCGGCTTTGCCGCCGCTGAACGGCTTCGCCTCCGAATGGCTGGTGTTTCAAGCCATCCTGCTCAGCCCCGAGCTGCCGGCCTGGGGCCTGAAACTCTCCGTCCCGGCGGCCGGCGCGCTGCTGGCGCTGGCCGCGGCGCTGGCGGCGGCCTGCTTCGTGCGGCTCTACGGCATCGTCTTCCTCGGCCGGCCGCGCAGCGAACAGGCGGCGAAGGCTCATGAGGTGGACGCCTTCTCCCGCGCGGCGATGATCGCGCTCGCCGCCATCTGCGTCGCCGCCGGCCTGTTCCCCGGCCTCGTCATCGACGCGCTCCAGCCGGCAGTGACGGCGCTCATCGGCGTGAAGATGCCGGCGCAGAGCGAGGTGGCGTGGCTCTCCATCGTGCCGGTGGCGGAAAGCCGCTCGTCCTATAACGGCCTCCTCGTCTTCCTCTTCATCGCTTCCTCGGCGCTGCTCACCGCCTTCATCATCCACCGCCTCGCCACCGGCGCGGTGCGGCGGGCACCGCCATGGGACTGCGGCTTTCCCAATGCCGATCCGGTGACGCAATATTCCGCCGGCTCCTTCGCCCAGCCCATCCGCCGGGTGTTCGCCCGCACCCTGTTCGCCGCCCGCGAACGGGTGGAGATGCCGCCGCCCGGCTCGCTCGCCCCGGCGCGCATCGAGATCACGGCGCGCGATCCCGCCTGGGCCTTCCTGTTCCTGCCCCTGGCGGGGCTGGTGGACCGCATCGCGACGCGGGCCAACCGCCTGCAATATCTCACCATCCGCCAGTATCTGGCGCTGGTGTTCGGCGCCCTCGTCCTCCTGCTGCTGGTGCTGGCGCTATGGACCTGATGGCGAACCTCCAGATCGCAAACCTTCTGGTGCAGGGCACCCAGATGCTGCTGGTGCTGGCACTGGCACCGCTGCTCACCGGCCTCGTGCGGAAGGTGAAGGCGCGCCTCACCCGGCGGCGCGGCGCCTCCGTGTTCCAGCCCTATCGCGACCTCGCGCGGCTTCTGAACAAGGAGGCGGTGCTCGCCCACAACGCCTCCTGGCTGTTCCGCGCCGTGCCCTACCTCCTCTTCGCGGCAACCTGGGTGGCGGCGGCTCTGGTGCCCACCTTCGGCACCGGGCTCATCTTCTCCTGGTCGGCGGACCTCATCGCCATCACCGCCCTGCTCGGCTCGGCCCGCTTCTTCCTCGCGCTGGCGGGGATGGATGTGGGCACCAGCTTCGGCGGCATCGGGTCGAGCCGGGAGGTGATGATCTCGTCGCTGGCCGAGCCGGCGATGATCATGATCGTCTTCTCCCTCGCCCTCGTCGCCCATTCCACCCAGCTCTCCACCATCGCCTCGGTGATGGTCGCGGGCGTCGGCCTGCGCGTGTCGCTGGCGCTGGCGCTCGTTGCATTGGCCATCGTCGCGGTGGCGGAGAACGGGCGCATCCCGGTGGACAATCCCGCCACCCATCTGGAATTGACCATGGTGCACGAGGCCATGGTGCTGGAATATTCCGGCCGCCACCTCGCGCTCATCGAATTGGCGGCGCAGCTGAAGCTGCTGCTCTTCATCTCCCTCGTCGCCTGCGTGTTCGTGCCGTGGGGGCTGGCGCCGGCTGGCGCCGGGGCGAGCGCGGTGGTGCTGGGCATGGCGAGCTATGGCTTGAAGCTCGCGGCGGGCGCGGTGCTGCTCGCGGTGTTCGAGACGTCGATTGCCAAGATGCGGGTGTTCCGCGTGCCCGACTTCCTCGGCGCCGCGCTCATGCTGGGGCTGCTCGGCACCCTGCTCCTCTTCGTGTCGAGGATCCTGTGATGGACCGCACGCTGGAAATCGCGCACGGAACGCCGCTGGACGCCGCCCTCTCGGCGAGCCTCGTGTTCGACGTGGCCCATCTGTTCGCCGGCGCGCTGGTGCTCATCAGCTTCCTGATGCTCTATCAGGACCGGCTCTATGCGCTGCTGAAAGTGTTCGCGCTGCAGGCGGTGGTGCTCTCCCTCTCCGTCGGCTGGCAGGCGCTGGCGCAGGATGCGCCGCACCTTTATGTCACCGCCGCCATCGCCCTCGTCTTCAAGGCGGTGGTGATCCCGCTGGCGCTGGCGCGGATGGTGGCTCGCCTCGGCATCCACCGGCAGGTGGAGACGGTGGTCTCCATCGGCCCCACCATGCTCGCCGGCATCGCCCTCGTCGCCCTCTCCCTCGTGGTCATGCTGAAAGCCACCGCCGCGGTGGGCGGCGCGGCCGATGCGCTGGCGCGGGAGGACCTCGCCTTCGCCCTCTCGGTGGTGCTGCTGGGCCTCCTGATGATGGTGACGCGGCGCAATGCCGTCAGTCAGGTCATCGGCTTCATGTCGCTGGAGAACGGGCTCATCCTCGCCGCCACCGGCGCCAAGGGGATGCCGCTGGTGGTGGAGATTTCCGTCGCCTTCTCGGTGCTCATCGCCCTCATCGTCATCGGCATCTTCCTGTTCCGCATCCGCGAGCGGTTCGACACCGTGGACGTGGACGCCCTCGACCGCTTCCGGGGAGGGCGCGCATGAGCTTCCTGTCCGGCCTCCTCGTAGATCCCGCCCCGCTGCTGGTGGCCGTGCCGGCGGCGAGCGCGGTGCTGCTGGCGCTGGTGCCGTCCTATCGCGTGGGCGCTCTGGTCAACGTCGCCGCCTGCGGCCTCACCTTCGCGCTGGCGCTGCTGCTGTTCGGCGCGCCGCGTATCGCGGGGCCGTTCCTCATCGTGGACGACCTCAACATCGTCTTCGTGGTGCTGAACACCTTCGTCGCCTTCACCACCGCATGGTTTTCCGCCGGCTACATCGCCCATGAGCTGGAGACCGGGCGGCTGACGCCGCTCAACCTGCGCTTCTACCACGCCATGTATCAGGTGCTGCTCGGCGCCATGACGCTGGCGCTGCTCTCCAACAATCTCGGCGTCATGTGGGTGGCCATCGAGGTGGCGACGCTCACCACCGTGCTCATGGTCGGCCTCTACCGCACCGAGGCGGCCATCGAGGCGGCGTGGAAATACTTCATGCTCGGCTCGGTGGGCATCGCGCTCGCTTTGTTCGGCACCATCCTCGTCTACATGGTGGCGCAGCCGGTGGTGGGCGAAGGCGCGGGCGGAATGATCTGGAGCGTGCTGATGAAGCGCGCGCGGGATTTCGACCCCGCTTTGCTCAATGTCGCCTTCGTCTTCCTGCTGCTCGGCTACGGCACCAAGGTGGGCCTCGCCCCGCTCCATGCCTGGCTGCCGGATGCGCATTCCGAAGGCCCCACCCCCATCTCGGCGGTGCTCTCCGGCCTCCTGCTCAATGTGGCGCTGTTCGCGGTGCTGCGCTTCAAGTCGCTGCTCGCCGCCCATCCCGGCACGCTGGCTCCGGGGCCGCTGATGATGGCCATGGGCCTCGGCTCCCTGCTGCTCGCCGGCTTCATGCTGTACCGCCGGCGCGACATCAAGCGCCTGTTCGCCTATTCCTCCATCGAGCACATGGGCATCATCGCCTTCGCCTTCGGGCTCGGCGGGCCGCTCGCGAATTTCGCCGGGCTGCTGCACATGACCATGCACAGCCTCACCAAGTCCGCCATCTTCTTCGCCGTGGGCCATGCCTGTCAGGTGAAGGGCACGCAGGAGCTGGCGCAGATCCGCGGCCTCACCACCTCGCACCCGCTGCTGGGCTGGAGCCTCGTCGCCGGCGTCGTCGCCATCGCCGGCCTGCCGCCGGCCGGCGTATTCATGAGCGAGTTTCTGGTGGTGACGAGCGCCTTCGGCGCCCGGCCGTGGCTGGCGCTGATCCTCGTTCTCGGGCTGCTCCTCGCCTTCGGCGCGCTGATGGTGAAGCTCTCCGCCATCGCCTTCGGCGAGCCGAGCCCGGGGACCGATCCGGTGAAGGCGAGTTTCGTGCCCATGGGCGTGCACCTCGCCCTCGTCTTCGCCGCCGGGCTTTACCTGCCGCCCGAGCTGGTCGCGTGGTTCCGCCACGTGGCCGCGGTGCTGGGCTAGGAGGGCGGCATGATCAACCTCTCCGATCTCTTCGCCCGCAACGGCACCCTGTGCCGCCCCTGGCCGCGCGTGAGCGTGAACGAGACCGAATGGACCGGCCTCTGCGCCGAACTGGCCGCCGGCCGGCTCACGCTCTCCGCGTTGTTCGGGGATAGCGGCGCCGTCCACATGGCACTGCTGGAGGAGTCCACCGGCCGCCTCGCTCTCGCGAGCCTCCCCTGCCCCACCGGCGCTTTCCCATCCGTGGCGCGGCACCATCCCCCCGCCGCCCGGCTGGAGCGGACCATCCGCGACCTCTTCGGCCTGACGCCCGTGGGCGCGCCCGATCTGCGGGCGTGGCTCGACCATGCCCGCTGGGGCGTGCGCGCGCCGCTCGGCGCCGCCACGCCCGATGCGGGCGCGGGCGAGGCCTATCCGGTGCTGCCGGTGGAGGGCGAGGGACTGCACCAGATTCCGGTCGGCCCGGTCCATGCCGGCATCATCGAGCCCGGCCATTTCCGCTTCTCCGCCTATGGCGAGACGGTGGTGCGGCTGGAGGAACGCCTCGGCTACGTCCACAAGGGGATGGAAGGCCTGATGGCCGGCCGCGCGCCGGAAGAGGCCGCCCGCATCGCCGGCCGCCATTCGGGCGATGCGACGGTGGCCTATGCGCTCGCCTTCTGCCGCGCCTTCGAAGCCGCGCGCGGCGTCGCGGTGCCGGAGCGCGCCCATGGGTTGCGCGGGCTGATGGCGGAGCTGGAGCGCCTCGCAAATCATCTCGGCGATATCGGCGCCATCTGCAACGATGCCGCCTTCGCGCTCATGCTCGCCCATTGCGGCGTGCTGCGCGAGCGCGTGCTGCGCGCCTCGGCCCGTGCCTTCGGCCACCGGCTGATGATGGACCGCGTGGTGCCCGGCGGCGTCGCGCAGGACATTCCGGCGGAGAGCGTCACAGGCATGAAGGCCATGGTGGCCGAGGTGCGCCGCGCCTTCCCCGCCCTCGTCCGCCTCTATGACGAGACCGCTTCGCTTCAGGACCGCACGGTGAGCACCGGCTTCACCAAGCCGGACTATGTGCGCCAGTTCGGCGCCGGCGGGTTCGTCGGCCGCGCCTCGGGCCGCGGCTTCGATGCGCGCCGCGCTCTGCCCTATCCGCCCTACGACCGGCTGCCGTTCGAGGTGCCGGTGCGCTCCGATGGGGACGTGAACGCCCGCGTGTGGGTGCGCATCCGCGAGGTGGAGGAAAGCCTCGGCCTCATCATCCGCCTGCTCGACACTCTACCCAAAGGCGACATCAACGTGCCCGTGCCGGCGGGCGGCGGCGAGGGCGTGGCGCTGGTGGAGAGCTTCCGCGGCGATGTCTTCGCCTTCGTGGCGCTGGAGAGCGACGGGCGCGTGCGCCGGGCGCATCTGCGCGATCCCTCCTGGTTCCAGTGGCCGCTGCTGGAGACCGCCATCGAGGGCAACATCGTCGCCGACTTCCCCCTCTGCAACAAATCCTTCAACTGCTCCTATTCGGGGGTGGACCTCTAAAAGCGTTTTCAAGCGAAGTGGATTCCGGTTCGCGTGAAGAAAACGCGTAAACGCAAGAAGTGAAACGATGCGGAAGCTCCTGCTTCAGGGCCTCCTCAAGGCCCCCCTCACCGAAAAAGGCCCCGACGACGCGGCGGTGGAGGCCCTTGCGCGCGAGCTCGACGCCGCCGCCCGCGCCCGGCTCGGCCGCAGCCTCTCCATCCGTGAGGTGGATGCGGGCTCGTGCAACGGCTGCGAATTGGAAATCCACGCGCTGGGCAACGCCTTCTACGATCTCGACCGCTTCGGCATTCGCTTCGTCGCCTCGCCCCGCCATGCGGACGTGCTGCTGGTGACGGGACCGGTGGCCAAGAACATGGCCGAGGCCCTGAAGCGCACCTATGACGCCACGCCCGGCCCCAAATGGGTGGTGGCGGCCGGCGACTGCGCCATCAATGGCGGCGTCTTCGCGGGCAGCTATGCGGTGACGGACGGCGCCGGGGCCGTGGTGCCGGTGGACCTGAAGATCCCCGGCTGCCCGCCGACGCCGGTGGACCTGCTGACGGGGCTGCTGGCGCTGCTGAAGGCGGGGGAGGGATGAGCAGACCCCGGACAGCCGCTACCTTAAGAATTTACTGGCGAACTCAGAAAGAGACCAATCTTCTCTTTTACTCTTCTTTCTGGCCACTCTAGCCGCATCTATCCAACGACTAACATCTCCAAAATCGTGACCGTCCATTTTTTCTATTTCTAAACATAGATGAAGATATGTTTTATTTCCATTTTTTATGAATTCTCTCTTTGGATAATCTTTAATTATTTGGAAAAACGACACAGAAATTGGATTGCTTTTCATATCGATGTCGATGATGATCGAACCCGGCTTCAAATCTCCGCATTCCTCGTAGAATGTTAAGTCATCATTCTTCCAATTCTTTTTTTCGATTTCGAGATGTCTATAAGCAGAAGCAGATGCTTCCGGACGATCCCAAACCCAAACCTCTATATCTCGGCCATCGAATTCGGACGGGTCATTAGCCGCCAGATCAATAATTGAACCGTCCTTTAGTGGCAAAATATTCTTTATTTTTCTATATAACAGTTTGGCCTCATCTAAATCTGATTTCGTAATATTTCTGGATTTTGATTCAATAGAATTGTACCATTTCTCTAGATTTTTTATTTTATCAACATTTTCTATCTTTATATTCATTTCATTCAGAACTTCTGATTTAGACCCCTCTGAACCGAGCCCATTCGTCGATGCATTCGATGATCCCAATACAACGCCTTTGTCTGTAAGATACACTTTTGCGTGAATATTGTTATTTGTTTTAATATTATTTCCAAATATCTTATTAAGCTTTTCGATTTCGTCCGGATTGCATCCTCCGCTAAGCAAATTACAGACTATCCGCACGTCATCTGTACGCAATCGATCTAGACCCAGCCTCGTCACTGCATTTTTACCCCAATAGGGCACTGCGATTCTTACCCACTCAGCGGCATCCAGCAGCTTCTTGATTTCCCGCTCCGCTTCCGGCCCGTCCAAAAGCTGCATCGCCCCCCCTCCGGTTCACTGAAATCGGACACACTTTGCATTGGCAGAAGGGTCGACACAACGCAAAGTTGGAGACTGGTCGCGCTACGTCTTCTTCCAAGACCCGACGCCGATGCGCGCACGCCCTCCAACCACCGACGCCGCAGACCCGGGGGAAACGGGTCTGCGGTCGAAGCGCATGGCTGTCGGCCCTCCGTATTTTTTCTTTACTCACGCACACAAAGGAAAAGCCGGGGATGGCCGCTTTTTGAGGCCACCGCGCGCGCCGATGGGACGGTGAAACAAACGCGCGCGGGGCCGCGGCCACCCCCGGTGAAGCCCCGGGAGGGGGCAGTCGGTTCGCCGATCAGAAGAAGCCGAGCTTCTTGGGCGAATAGCTGACCAGCAGGTTCTTGGTCTGCTGGTAGTGGTCGAGCATCATCTTGTGGGTCTCGCGGCCGATGCCGGACTGCTTGTAGCCGCCGAAGGCCGCGTGGGCCGGGTAGGCGTGGTAGCAGTTGGTCCACACGCGGCCCGCCTCGATCTCGCGGCCGACGCGGTAGGCGCGCGAGCCGTCGCGGGTCCACACGCCGGCGCCGAGGCCGAAGAGGGTGTCGTTGGCGATGTGCAGCGCCTCTTCCTCGTCCTTGAAGGTGGTGACGGAGACCACCGGGCCGAAGATCTCTTCCTGGAAGATGCGCATGTTGTTGGTGCCGAGGAAGACGGTGGGCTTCACGTAGAAGCCGTCCGCAAGATCGCCGTCGAGCATGTTGCGCTCGCCGCCGGCCAGCACCTGGGCCCCCTCGGCCTTGCCGATGTCGATGTAGGACAGGATCTTGTGCATCTGCTCGGACGACGCCTGCGCGCCGAGCATGGTTGCGGGATCGAGGGGCGAGCCCTGCTTGATGGCAGCGACGCGGGCGAGCGCCTTCTCCATGAACCTGTCGAACATGCTCTCCTGAACCAGCGCGCGGCTGGGGCAGGTGCAGACCTCGCCCTGGTTGAGGGCGAACATGACGAAGCCTTCCACCGCCTTGTCGAGGAAGTCGTCGTCGTGGGCTGCCACGTCCTCGAAGAAGATGTTGGGCGACTTGCCGCCCAGCTCCAGCGTCACCGGAATGAGGTTCTGGCTGGCATAGCCCATGATGAGGCGGCCGGTGCCGGTCTCGCCGGTGAAGGCGATCTTGGCGATGCGGGTGGAGGCGGCGAGCGGCTTGCCGGCCTCGAGGCCGAAGCCGTTGACGATGTTGAGCACGCCCGGCGGCAGCAGGTCGCCGATGAGTTCGGCCACCAGAAGGATGCTGGCGGGGGTCTGCTCGGCCGGCTTCAGCACCACGCAATTGCCGGCCGCCAGCGCGGGCGCCAGCTTCCACACCGCCATCAGGATGGGGAAGTTCCACGGGATGATCTGCCCGACCACGCCGAGGGGCTCGTGATAATGATAGGCGACGGTGTCGTGGTCGATCTCGGAGAGCGCGCCTTCCTGCGCCCGCACGCAGGCGGCGAAATAGCGGAAATGGTCGATGGCCAGCGGGATGTCGGCGGCCATGGTCTCGCGGATCGGCTTGCCGTTGTCCCAGGTCTCGGCGCGGGCGATCAGCTCGAGATTGGCCTCCATGCGGTCGGCGATCTTGTTGAGCACCAGGGCGCGGTCGGCGGCGGAGGTGCGGCCCCAGGCCTTCTTGGCGGCATGGGCGGCGTCCAGCGCGCGCTCAATGTCATGTTCGTCGGAGCGGGCGACCTCGCAGATCACCTTGCCGGTGATGGGGGAGGTATTCTCGAAATAGCGGCCGTTCACCGGCTCGACGAAGGCGCTGCCGATGAAGTTGCCATAGCGGGCCTTGAAGGGCGAGGTGTGAGTGCTCGACAGAAAGGCTGGGCTGTTCATTGTTTCCTCCCATTGGTGGTGCAGGAGGATTTGCAGCGGCCGTGCCAGTTCTCGAAGGTGCACTGCACGCCTTTATTTGCAGCGCGGGAAGATGCTGCGAAAACTTGATTTTGTCCGCGCCAGGAGGACCTACGCAGAACCCCGACTTTACGGCCGGCGAATAGTCGTGCGAGACTGTCGCGCATAAGAACAAGGTGTCGCGACACCTGTCGCAAAATGCGACAGTCGCCGCGGGAAACGTCGCGCTAGGGAAGTGAAACGAGCCGAGGGACGAATGCCTGCGCCATTTCCGCCCCTCTCGCCGGTGCCGCCACCGGACGAGCTGCTCACCGCCCGCCGCCGGTTCTTTTCCGGCGCGCCCGGGGCGGAGCAGGCGCTCGCCCTCCCCATCATCCGCTCCTGGACCCGTTGCGCCGAGCGCGGCCTGCCCGTGGGCGGCCGGCTGAAGGCCGAGCCGCTGACGCAGGGCGAACTCTCCGTCCGCCGCGAGCGGTATGAGGCGCTGCGTCGTCGCTGCCGGCCGGAGCTGGAGGCGCTGCACCTCAGCGCCAGCGCCGCGGGCGGCATCGTCATCCTCACCGATCCCACCGGCCTCGTGCTCGACACCGTGGGCAGCGCCGATTTCGCCGACCGCGCGGCGCAGGTGGCCCTGCGGCCCGGCGTGAGCTGGAGCGAGGCGGACAGCGGCACCAACGCCATCGGCACGGCGCTGATCGAGCGGCGCGGCATCGAGGTGCGCGGTGCGGAGCATTATGCCGAGCCGCACGGCATCCTCACCTGCGCCGCCGCGCCCATCCACGATCCGTTCGGCGAGCTGGTGGGCCTGCTCGACCTCTCCGGCCCCTCCGCCGTGCCGCATCTCCATGCGCTGGCGCTGGTGGAGCTGGCGGTGGGGCAGGTGGAGCACCGCCTGTTCGAGGGCGCCTTCCCCGGCCGGGACGTGGTGCGCTTCCACGCCGATCCCTCCTTCCTCGGCACCGCGCGCGAGGGCGTGCTGGTGTTCGAGGACCACCGCCTCGTCGCCGCCAACCGCCCCGGCCTCGCACTGCTGGGCCTCGGCTGGGATGCCCTGGGCGCGCGGCGCTTCTCCGAGCTGTTCGAGGGCAGTCTCGGCCGCCCCGGCGACGCCCGCCGCGCCCGCACGCCCAACGGCGCCGTCATGCTGCGGCTGGAGCGGCAGTCGCCGGCCCCGGTGCGGGCTCCCGTCGCCGCGCCGGCTCGCGCCGTGCCCCCCGCCGGCCCCAGCTTCGATGCGGAGACCGAGCAGGCGCTGGGCCGTGCCATCCGCCTGATGAATGCGGGCGTGCCCGTGCTCATCCAGGGCGAGACCGGTTCCGGCAAGGAGGTGTTCGCCCGCCAGATCCATGCCCGCGGCCCGCGCGCGACCGGCACTTTCGCGGCGGTGAACTGCGCGGCCCTGCCGGAAGGGCTGATTGAATCCGAACTGTTCGGCTACGAGGACGGCGCCTTCACCGGTGCCCGCCGCGCCGGCTTCAAGGGCCTGTTCCGCGAGGCGGACGGCGGCGTGCTGTTCCTCGACGAGATCGGCGACATGCCCCTCGGCCTCCAGAGCCGCCTGTTGCGCGTGCTGCAGGAGCGGGAGGTGACTCCGCTGGGCGGCGGCAAGGCGGTGAAGGTGGATTTCGCCCTCGTCTGCGCCTCCCACCGCGATCTGAAAATGCTGGTGGAGCACGGCAGCTTCCGCGCCGATCTCTATTTCCGCATCGCCCAATACACCGTCACGCTGCCGCCTTTGCGCAGCCTCGCGGACCGGGAAGCGCTGGTAGAGCGGCTGTGGCGCGAGATGGCCGGCCCCGGCCCGGATGCAGCGCGTCTCTCGCCGGACTGCCGCGAGGTGCTGGCGCGCCATACGTGGCCGGGCAATTTCCGCCAGCTCACCGGCGTGCTCAAGGTGCTCCTCGCCCTCGCCGAGCCGGGCGAAACGGTGGGGCCGGAAGCGCTGCCCGCCGACGTCCGCGCAAGCGATCTGCGCGCAACCGATCTGCGCAGTCCCGCGCAGCCCCCCGCCGCATCGACGCTCCCGGCCTCTCAAGCGGCCGATCCGGCGCCCGGCCTGTCCGGCGATCTCGGCAGCGTCACCCGCGCCGCCATGGATGCCGCCCTGAAGGAATGCGACGGCAACATCTCCCGCGCCGCCCGCCGCCTCGGCATCCACCGCTCCACCCTCCACCGCCACCTCGCCTCCCGCGGGCATTGAGCGGCGCGGGCGGGCCTAGACCCCCGCCAGATGATGCAGCACGATGCCCGAGGTGGTGGCGACGTTGAGGCTGTCGAAGCCCTCCGCCATGGGGATGGCCACGGTGCGCACCCGCGCCATCACGTCCGCCGGAAGGCCCGGCCCCTCGGTGCCGAACAATGCGGCGACGCGCGGCGGGCGATCGAGACGGGAGAGGGTTTCCCGCCCGGACGGGGACAGCGCCACCGCCTCGAACCCCCGCTCGGAAAGCTGTTCGATGAGCACGCCGGCATCCCGCACCCGCGCGAACGGCACCACGAGGCTCGCCCCCACGGAGACGCGGATGGCCTTGCGGTAGAGCGGATCGCACGAGGCCTCATCGAGGATCACCGCATCGGCGCCGAAGGCCGCCGCATTGCGGAAGATGCCGCCCATATTGTCGTGATTGGTGAGGCCGAGGGCCGCCACCACCAGCGCGCGCGGCCCCAGCCCATCCAGCAGCGCGCCCACGTCCGGCAGCGGCCGCGCCGTGCCCAGCGCGAGGATGCCGCGATGGATGTGAAAGCCGACGATGGCGTCCATCACCGGCTGCGGCGCCACGTAAACGGGCAGGTCTTCCGGCAGAGCGGCAATGAGGTCAGACAGCCGCTCCGCCTGCGCCTGCGACAGCAGCACGGAGGAGAGGCGATGGCCGCCGCGCGTGCCCAGCCGGCCGGCGAGCAGGCGCAGCACCACCTCGCCCTCGGCCATGAAGCCACCCTGCCGCCCCACCAGATCGCGCTCGCGCACCTCCCGGAAACCGGCGATGCGGGGATCGTCGGCCTCGGATACCGGAACGATCATAGGGGCCGGCGCTTCACCGGCACGGGGGCGCAGGTGCTGGCGCGCACCACCAGCTCGGGCGTCATCTCCGCCCGCTCCACGGGACGACCGGGATCGGCGATGCGCTTGAGGGCCAAGGTTGCGGCGGCGCGGCCGTATTCGGGAATGAAGGTGTGCACCGTGGTGAGCGGCGGGTACCACACCCGCGCCTCCTCGATGTCGTCATAGCCGACAAGGGAGAAATCGCGGCCCGCGAGAAGACCGGCCGCCTGCAATTCCATCAGTGCGCCGAAGGCGGAGAGGTCGTTGAAGCACACGGCGGCGGTGGGCGGCTCGTCCAGCGCGAGCAGGCGCGCCATGGCCTTGCGGCCTTCCGCGCGCAGGCCCGGCCCCTCCATCACCAGCGTCGGATCGAAGGAAATGCCGGCCGCGGCAAGGCCCGCCTTGTATCCCGCGAAGCGCTTGCGGCCGGTGGAGATGGCGCCGAAGCCGCCGATCATGCCGATGCGCCGGTGCCCCAGCGCCACGAGGTGGGCGACGCCGAGCGCGACGCCGGTCACGTCGTCGGACCCTGCGAAATCGAAGCCGGAGCCCTCGATCTCGCGCGTCACCTGCACCACGGCGATGCCGGTGGAGGCGAGCGCCTTCAGATCCTCCACCCGCGAATGGGCGGCGGGGGAGACGAGGAAGGCGTCGGGCCGGTATTCCGCCAGCGTGCCCAAGGTGCGGGTCTGGCGCGCCACATCCTCCTGGCTCACCCCCAGCAGCACGGTCTTGCCGGCCTCGGAGAGGGCATCCTCCACCGCCGCCAGCAGCTCGGTGAAGGAGGGGTTCACGATGTCATGCAGGCCGAGGGCGACGATGTTGGTGCGCGCCGTGCGCAGGGCCGCGGCGCCGCGATTGGCCACATAGCCGCGCGCCCGCGCCGCCTCCTGCACCTTGAGGCGCGTCGCCTCGGCGACCATGGGGCTGTCGCGCAGGGCCAGAGAGATGGTGGCCGTGGACAGCCCCAGCTCCCGGGCGAGGCCCTGCAGCGTCACCTTGCCGATGGGCGCACCGGCGGGAGATGCACCGGGGTGAGCGGCACCCGGCGGAGGAGGATTCGTCTCGTCCATGGGCCATCCCTATAGCGGATCTGTCGCGTCTCGCGCCGTCCTTTCGGTCATGCTAAACGATTTAGCGACAACAGCAACGACAGCTGCGACGATACGAATCGGGAGGATGCCATGGCGGGTACGCGGGTTGGTTTCATCGGGGTCGGCCTCATGGGGCACGGCATGGCGAAGAACATCCTCGCCAAGGGCTTTCCCCTCGCCGTCATGGGCCACCGCAACCGCGCGCCGGTGGAGGATCTGGTCTCCCGCGGCGCCACCGAGGTGAAGACCCCCGCCGAGATGGCGGCCCAGTGTGACGTGATCGTGCTCTGCGTCACCGGCGCGCCGCAGGTGGACGAAGTGCTCAACGGCGAGAACGGCATCCTGAAGACCGCCAAGGCCGGCCTCCACATCATCGACACCTCCACCTCCGAGCCGACGCTGACCATGGCGCTGGCGGCGAAGCTGGCGCAGGACGGCATCTTCCTGTGCGACGCGCCGCTCGGCGGCACGCCCATCCAGGCGGAGGAAGGCGCCCTTTCCGCCATGGTGGGGGCGGACGACGCGGCGTTCGCGGTGATCGAGCCGGTGGTGGCGGCCTTCGCCAGCCGCATCGTGCGCGTGGGCGCACCGGGCGCGGGCCACACCATGAAGCTGCTGAACAACTTCCTGTCGCTGGGCTACGGCGCCATCTATGCCGAGGCGCTGGCCATCGCCGGCAAGGTGGGCGTCACGGCGGAGGTGTTCGACAGCGTCATCCGCGGCTCGCGCATGGATTGCGGCTTCTACCAGACCTTCATGGGCTATGTGCTGGACGCGAACGTGAACGCCCACCGCTTCACCATCACCAACGCCCACAAGGACATGCGCTACGTCACCAACCTCGCCACCAACACCGGCGCTTCCGCCTTCATCAGCGCCACGGTGAAGAACCTCTATGCGGCGGCCGAGGGCCTCGGCAATGGCGGCAAGAACGTGCCGCAGATCACCGACGTGCTGGCGCAGATGAACGGGCTTCCCACCGTGCTCGAGCTGAAGGCGGCGGCCGAGTAGCGTTACCGCAATTTACCGTCGCCCCGCCCCGGATTCACACTTCCGACACCGCCGCGCGCCAGCCTTCCCCGGGCATGGCGTGCGGCGCAATGACTCACGGGCAAGGCGGAACCTTCCGGCCCCGAAAGCATTTGCCGCCATATCGCGCCCCCTGCCGGGGGAGCGCCGGCAGGCAATGGGATCGGGAGGCTGCCAGACGTGTCGCAGACCGGGCAACGATTGGTGAGCATCGATTTCTGGCGGGGCTTCGCCCTGCTGACAATCTTCATCAACCATATTCCCGGCCACGTCTTCGGCGGCTTCACCTATCGCAACTTCGGCTTCTCGGACGCGGCGGAACTGTTCGTCTTCCTCGCCGGCATCTCCGCCGCCTTCGCCTATCTCAGGCCCTTCTCCGCCGGCGAGCGCGTGCGCACCACGGCGCGGGTGTGGATGCGCGCCTTCACGCTCTATGCCGCCCATCTGGTGCTGGTGGTGATGTCTGTGGTGGTGGTGGGCGGCTTCGTGGTGCTCACGGGTGACGAGCGCATGCTCGAATGGATGCACCTCGACATCATCCCGCAATATCCGCTGGAATCCCTCGTGGGCATCGGGCTGCTCACCTACCAGCCGGGCTATCTCAACATCCTGCCGCTTTATGTGGGCCTCCTGCTGCTGGCGCCGATCCTGCTGCTGCTGGCGCGGCGCAGCCTTGGCCTTGCCCTTGCGGCCTCGCTCACGCTCTATCTCGTCACCCAGCTCGCTGACCTCGCCTTGCCGGTGTGGCCGGGGGCGGGGGGCTGGTTCTTCAATCCGCTGGCGTGGCAGCTGCTCTTCACCTGCGGCCTCGTGATCGGCGCGCTGATGGATCGCGGCCTGCGCTCCGCCGCCCACCGGGTGCTGGATGTCGCCGCGCCGCTCTATCTGCTGGTGGCGCTGGTGTGGGCGGTCAACGGCTATCCGATGACGGCGGACCTCTCCCCCGTGCCGCCCTTCCTGTGGGATTTCGACAAGACCAACCTCGCGCTGCCGCGCCTGCTGCACGTACTGGCGCTGGCCTATTGCGTGTCGCGCCTGCCGCTGGAAGCGTGGCTGAAGAAGAGCGCGTCGGCCGCGCCGCTCATCCTCATGGGCCGGCATGCGCTGCCGGTGTTCAGCCTCGGCACCGTGCTCAGCCTCGGCGCGCAGGTGGTGCGCCCCCTCGCCGATGGCGCGCTGGCCGTGGATTTGCTAATCGTTGCCGCAGGTTTCTCGCTCCAGTGGTCCCTCGCATGGGCACTCGAATGGCAGCGCCGCGATCGCGCCCCGGCGCAGCAGGCGGCGCCGGTCCCGGCTTCACCGGCCGTGGCGCTCGCGCCCGGGCCGTGAGGCGCGCGGGCGGCGCTTTTCTTTCCGTCTGGCTCCTGCTGTGCCCGCTCGCGGCCGGGGCCACGATCTCCAGCGCCTGCCGGGTGCCGGACATCTTCCTCGCCTTCGACAGCGATCTCGTCCGCACCGAGCGGCTGGTGGATCGCTCGGCCCCCGTGCGCATCCTGATGATCGGCCCCCAGCCCGACCGTCAGGCGCTGTCGGACAAGAAGCGCAGCCGGCTCGAGACGGAGCTGAGCAACCGCCTGCCGAACATCACCTTCACCATCATCGACGAGGGGGCGACGCAGGGCCTCGCACGGGATGATTTCGGCCGCATCCGCTCCGCCGTGGAACGGGTGGCGCCGGATCTCATCATCTGGCAGGTGGGCACCGCCGATGCCCTTGCCGCCACCGATCCCGAGAGCTTCGCCCACACGCTGGAGCAGGCCGCCGACTGGCTGCGCGGACGCAACATCGACCTCGTGCTCATCGACCCGCCCTTCGTGCCGGGCGTGGACCACGAGCACCTCTACGGCCGCATCGTGAAGCAGATCGACGCGGTGTCGGACCGGGAGCGCATGAACGTGGTGCAGCAATACGGTGCCACCTCCTATCTCCAGTCCTCCGCCCGCTCCCCGGCCGAGGGCCGCGCCTGCATGGCGGAGCTGGTCGCCGAGGCGATCGTGAAGGCCGTGACACGCTGAGCGGGGGCGGTTCGGTCTCAACTTTTCCCGGTGTCGTCGCTCGTCGTCAGTATGACCGCGGTAAGAGCGGACACGTCAATTAGAAGTGGTACGACAAAGAAGTCATTGTATTTCGGTCATGGCATTTCGATCCACTCGATCATCTCATGGAGCAGTTCGCTCGTTGGATAGTCTTGTATATCCTCTTCCGAGAAGCCCTTCCTAAGCTGCTCCTCATAATACCAAGCCTGAAAATCGGCGTAAGCGCCTAGGATCTTGCTCGCCCCAACACTCTCGGCACCGGCTTCCGCAACCAGCCAATTGCGCACCTTCCGGACTGCCGTTTCAAAGTTCGCGTTATGGCTGGCGATATCCCAGCCCGCGATATCCGAAAGAGCAGCTTGATAGCGATACGGCCTTTCTTCCAGAATCAAAATCTTTTTATCTTCTCGACCCTGTCCGAAATATTTTCGGCAGCCATAGTCTATTCCTAGCTCAAATGGCATATTGAGCCTGAAGTGCTCGCCTTCTGTGGCGGCCTGACATCTGCTCAGGTCATGGATGGAATACTTTGAGGCCTCCATGAGGCTCACGATTTTATCCAACCTTATCTCTGCCGAGTCAGATCGCTCGGTCGCCAGCCTTGGATAAAATCGTAGGTATAGAACTGCAAAAAGAACCGCCTGCAAGATAGGCTCATAGTCCTTGTCAAACGGGCAATTGACAAATACGCAGCGATCAAAGGGCCGAGGAGGCAAGCGTCACCCTTTCGGCGGGACCGGGTCAGAGCCGAAAGAGCTGCGTTCGCGGATGCGTCCGTCGCGGCCGTGAATATACAGTTCTGTTTGTTGATTGCGAGCCAGTGCGCGGGCCTTATCAATCGCTTCTTGCTGCGTATCGTAGGTTCCCGATGCGCGCGAAGCTCCCGTCCGCCGAACGCTCCAACGCTCGCCGCTGGGAACAACATGCTGACCTTTCTTCGTAGTCATCCGGCATCGCTTTCGTGTCAGGTCATTCACGAGCCCTGAATATAGCTTAGGCATATGATTCCGCCAATGCCCTCCCCTTCACCCGCCCTTAACCCATTGCCGCCATTCTCACGATCGTGAGTAAGCGTTGCGTAGGGTTGCGTCATGCGTAGTGTGGCCAAGGGGGCGGCCGGGCGGACGGCGCGTCAATGTCGTCCGGAGTATCCCGCAATCGCCCCCTTGGCGGCCCCACCGGCCGCGCCAAGGAAGGCGGCTTCTTCGGGAGCGGCTCCTGCGGGAGCGGTTTCGGACCGTGCTCTCCCCCTCAATGAAATTCTGATCGGCGACACCATCGCCCGCATGGCGGCCCTGCCCGCCGGCTCGGTGGATCTCGTCTTTGCCGATCCGCCCTACAACCTCCAGCTCGGTGGCGAGCTGAAGAGGCCGGACGAAAGCCGCGTGGACGCGGTGGACGACCATTGGGACCAGTTCGAGAGCTTCGCGGCCTATGATGCCTTCACCCGCGCCTGGCTGCTGGCCGCGCGGCGGGCGCTGAAGCCCAACGGCACGCTCTTCGTCATCGGCTCCTATCACAACATCTTCCGCGTCGGCGCGCTGATGCAGGATCTGGGCTTCTGGATCCTCAACGACATCATTTGGCGCAAGGCGAACCCCATGCCCAACTTCCGGGGCCGGCGCTTCACCAATGCGCACGAGACCCTGATCTGGGCCGCCCGCAGCGCCGATTCGAAATACACCTTCAATTACGAGGCGCTCAAAGCCGGCAACGAGGATGTGCAGGTGCGCTCCGACTGGCTCTTCCCGCTCTGCACCGGGCAAGAGCGGCTGAAGGACGAGAAGGGTCGCAAGCTCCATCCCACCCAGAAGCCCGAGGCGCTGCTCGCCCGCGTGCTGCTGTCCTCCACCAAGCCCGGCGACGTGGTGCTAGACCCCTTCTTCGGCTCGGGCACGACGGGCGCGGTGGCGAAGCGCCTGCGCCGGTCCTTCATCGGCATCGAGCGCGAAGAGACCTATGCCGATGCGGCGCGCGCGCGCATCGATGCCGTGGAGCCGCTGTCGGAAGAGGCGCTGGTCGCCCCGCCGAGCGCGCGGGAGGCGCCGCGTGTCGCCTTCTCCGCCCTGGTGGAGCGCGGCCTCGTCACCCCCGGCGCCGAACTCACCGACGCCAAGGGCCGCTTCCGCGCCGTGGTGCGGGCGGATGGCACCATTTCCCTCGCCGACAGCCCCAATGTGGGCTCCATCCACCGCGTCGGTGCCCTCGCCCAGGGGGCGGAGGCCTGCAACGGCTGGACCTTCTGGCACGTGGAAGAAGCTGGCCGCCGCCACCCCATCGACATCCTGCGCGCCCGCCTGCGCGCCGAGATGGGCATCGCCGCCGAATAGCTCAGAAGCGGTAGTTCACCCCCGCGCGGACGACGTTGAAGGCGGTGTCCGACGATGCGGCGATGACGAACTCCGGCACCGGGTTGGCCGGGCTGTTGGCAAGCGGGAAGGTGCTGCTGCCAAGGTTCACATAGAGATATTCCGCCTTCACCGACCAATGGGCGTCGATGCGCGTCTCCGCGCCGCCGCCCACGGTCCAGCCCCAGCGGGTGGAGGAGGACGAACCGGCCCACGCATATTGCGCGCCGTTGGCGCCGCCGATGAAAAGGTTCGTGCCCCCATCGCCGAAAGCGAGGCCGCCGGTGGCATAGAGCAGCGTCGCCCCCACCGCATAGCCGAGCCGAGCCCGCACCGTGCCGAACCAGTCGCCGGTCAGCGCATAGTCCTTGACGATGAACTGGCCGGGATTGACCAGCGAGGGGAGGATTTCGCTCCCCGACTGGCTCCGGTCGGCATAGGCGAAATCGGCCTCGAGGCCGGCCACCACCGCGTTCCACTGCCAATTGTAGCCGATGGTCGCTCCGGCGCTGAAGCCGGTGGAGGAGCCGCCCAACGCCGTCTCATACTGGATCGCATGCTTCACGGGATCGGACTGCAGGAAGGTGCCGCCGAGCTGAGGCGTGACGGTGGAGGCATCGATCACCGCGCCGGCGGTCACGCCCGCATAGAAGCCCTGCCAGGAGAGTGGCGCGGCGGCCGCCGCAGGCGCCGGCGCCTTCACCGCAAGATCTGCCGCGCACACCGGTGCGCATGTTGCCATCACGGCCGCAATAGCCAGTCCGAACCGCATTTTCTGCCCCCAGTGCCCGCAAACACGAGCTTAGCTTTACGAGGCTCATGATGCCCTATGCAAGTACCCTCCGCCTGTCGCGTCTCATTGATCGTCGAGATGCGCGAGCACCTTGCGCATGACCGAGGGCAGCGCCTCCGCATCGAACCCCTCCGGCCGCACCCAGCGGTGCCCCTCCGGCGCGGGCGCTCCAGCGGGGAGATCGGCGCGCAGCACCTTCAGCGTCAGCGCGAAATGGGTGAAGACGTGCTCCACCACGCCGGGCAGCGCCCGCCAGCGCGCCTTGAGCGGTGCGTGGCTCTCCGGCGCCTCCGGCTTCGGGCCCCAGGGGGTGGAGGGCACCTCCGTCATCTTCGCCAAGAGCCCCTTGTCCGGCCGGGTGCGCAGCAGCACCGCGCCATCCGCCCGAACGGCGAGAAAGGCGACGCCCTCCCGCTTCGGCTTGTCGCCCTTGGGCGCCTTTACCGGATAGAGTGCCGCATCCCCCGCCGCCCGCGCCTCGCACGGCTCCATCCACGGGCAGAGCGAGCAGGCGGGCGAGCGCGGCGTGCAGATGGTGGCGCCGAGATCCATCATCGCCTGCGCGAAATCGCCGGGGCGCTGCGCCGGCGTCAGTGCGGCGGCCAGCGCCTTGATTCGCGGCTTGGCGCCGGGCAAAGGCTCGGCCACCCGATAAAGCCTTGAGACGACGCGCTCGATATTGCCGTCCACCGGGCTCGCCTTGAGGTCGAAGGCGATGGAAGCGATGGCCGCCGCCGTGTAGGGGCCGATGCCGGGCAGGTCGAGCAGCGCCGCCTCGTCGTCCGGGAAGCGCCCGCCATGGCGCGCCACCACCGCCTGCGCGCAGGCGTGCAGGTTGCGGGCGCGGGCGTAATAGCCGAGCCCCGCCCAGGCGGAGAGCACCTCCTCCAGCGGCGCGGCGGCCAGATGCGAGACCGTGGGCCAGCGGGCGAGGAAGCCGGTGAAATACGGCCCCACCGCCTTCACCGTGGTCTGCTGGAGCATGATCTCGGAGAGGAAGACGTGGTAGGGGTCCGCCGTCCGGCCCGGCTCGGCCCGCCAGGGCAGGCGGCGGCGGTGGCGGTCGTACCAGGCGAGGAGCGCCGAAGGGGCCGGGGTTCCGGATCTGGAATTTCGGGCACCGCTTGCGGCCGCGCGTGCGGCGGGGGAGGATGTCATGCGGCCAAGGTGGCCGCGCCCGCGTGCCGGGGCAAGGGGTTCGGTGCCCCGTCGCCCCACCATCCCGTCCGTCCGCCGGAGACGCCTTGAACAGGTCCAACTTCACCCGCCGCTACCGAGGCCCGCGCCCCCTCGCCGATTTCGTGGCGCCGGGGATCAGCGACCTGTGCGGCCGCGCCGGCTTCTCGGTGGTGGAGGTGGTGACCCACTGGGACGAGATCGTCGGCCCGGACCTTGCGCCCCGCTGCATCCCCCTCAAGCTGCAATGGCCGCGGGAGGACGGAGCGGCGGCCACCCTCGTGGTGCGGGTGGAAGGCGCCTACGCCATCGAGCTGCAATATGCCGCCGGCATCGTGGTGGAGCGAATCAACGCCTATTTCGGCTGGCGCTGCGTCGGCCGCCTCACCCTGCGCCAGGGCCCGGTGCCCCAGCGCCACGCGCCGCCACCCGTGCCGCCGAAACCGGACAAGGCGACCATCGCCGCCGTGCGACACGAGATCGGCACCTTCGAGGACGAGGCGCTGGCCGAGTCGCTCGCAAAGCTCGGCGCGCTGGTGCGGCGCGAGCAGCGCGGCGGCTAGGGGGCGGGTGCTGACCGGCCGGCGTTCACCCGTCCGTTATCTCGGGCGCGCGGCGCGGGCCTTTCCCGCCATAAGGGCGACATGATAGAGCGCGAAGGCTCTTCTGCAGGTTCGGCGGTGCGGTGCCGGACTGTTCCCGTTTCCCGTTCTGATGCCCTAACGGAACCGGCGATGCGGCCAAGACCAGGCAAGCCCAGGAAAGCCCGGGGAAGCCCGGTCGCCAGCCGCCGGACCATTCGGAGATGTCCATGATTGTCGATCGCCGCCGTTTCCTGGTCACCGCAGGTCTCGCCGCGCTGGCGGCCGGGCTCGGCCTGCCGCTCTCCTTCGATCCCGCCGCGGCCCAGACCGTGGAGCAGGCCAAGCTGATCGCCCCCGAGGCGAGCCCGCTGCCGGAGAAGGCGCTGGGCAGCGCCACGGCGCCGGTCACGGTCATCGAATATGCCTCGATGACCTGCAGCCACTGCGCCGCCTTCCACACCGGCACCTTTCCGGAGCTGAAGAAGAAGTACATCGACACCGGCAAGGTGCGCTTCATCTTCCGCGAATTCCCGTTCGAGCCGGTGGCCACGGCCGCCTTCATGCTCGCCCGCTGCATGCCCGAGGACAAATATTTCCCCATGGTCTCGACCCTGTTCGAGACGCAGAAGACCTGGGCCTATAGCACCGATCCGGCCGCCGGCCTCCTCGCCGTGGCCAAGCAGGCCGGCATGAGCCAGGCCGATTTCGAGAAGTGCCTCACCGACCAGCAGCTCGGCGAGAAGGTGCAGGAAAGCGCCCTCTACGCCAACAAGGAGCTGGGCGTGAACGCGACCCCCACCTTCTTCATCAATGGCAAGAAGGTCTCCGGCGCCCTCGGCATCGCCGAATGGGACAAGGAACTGGCGCCGCTGCTCGCCGGCAAGTAAGTTCGCCAGCCTGATCTAGAAGGGCCGGTGCGCTGCGCCGGCCCTTTTGATTTGCGTGTTGCTGACGCTCAGGCGCCGCGCGGGCTTTCACGCCGCCCGGAGCTTCCTCTCCACATAGCGGCTTTCCTGCGTGCGCCCGCCATAGCCATAGGCATCGGCCTTCACCTCGCGCACGAGGATGTAGCTCTCCTCGTCCAGATCCGGCAGCAGGCCGGACATGGCGGCGAAGACGGCTTCCAGATAGGCGCCCTTCTCGTCCTTGGTGTTGGTGCCGTCCACCACGAGGATGTCGAGGGAGAAGGACGTCCGCCCCTTCGCCGACAGCGCCTCCCCGCCCACGAACCAGTGCTCGGCCGGGACGAAGGAGACGGCCACCGCCGTCACCTTCGGGTCCTTGCGCAGGATGCGGGCGGTGAGACCGGACAAGGTGGCGGCGACATTCGCCGCGAGGGCGTCGTCCGGGGCGCCGGACAGCTTCACGTTCAGGATGGGCATTTCTTCCTCCAGGGCTGCGATCGGTGCAGCGATGGCTTCTTGTAGGCCGCCCAAATCCATGAGAAAAATTGAATTCTAAAATTCCAGAGATTTGCTAATCTCATATCATGATCCGCAATCTCGACCTCGACCTCATCCGCAGCTTCGCCGCCGTGGCCGATCTCGGCTCCATCTCCGCGGCGGCGCGGAAGGTCGGACGCAGCCAGTCCGCGGTGAGCCTCCAGATGGACCGGCTCGCCGAGGCGGTGGGTTTCTCCCTTCTGGAGCGGCGCGGGCGGGCGGTGTCCCCCACCCTGCGCGGCGCCGCCTTCCTGGAGGATGCGCGGCGCCTGCTCGATCTCAACGACCGCATCCTCACCCAGCACGTCCACGGCGCCTTCGCTCAGCCGCTGCGCCTGGGCTTCGTGCAGGACGTGGGCGAGCAGGTGCTCCAGCGCATCCTCTACCGGCTTTCCGCGAGCTTCCCACAGGCGCCCATCACGGTGCGGGTGTGCACCACATCCACCATGCTCGACATGCTGCGGGCCGAGGAGCTGGACGTGGCCGTGGGCTTTCGCAGCGAGAGCGAATTGCCCGCCTCCCTGCTGCTGCGCGAATCCATGGTGTGGATCGCCGCGCGCCATCTTCGCCTCGACCGGGAGGCGCCGGTGCCCCTCGTGCTGTTCGAGCACCCGTGCTCCTGCCGCACGGCCGCCATCGCTGCGCTGAATGCCGCCGGGCGGCCGTTCCGCATCGCCTTCACCAGCCCCAGCCTGCCGGGCCTGATGGCGGCGGTGGGGGCGGGCATGGGCGTCACCGTGCGCTCGCCGCGGGCGCTCAGGCCCGACCTCGCCATCGTTGCCGACCTCGACCGCGCGGCGCTGCCGGACATGGAATTCCTGCTCTACACCCGCCCCGGCGTACGCCCCCCGGCGCTCCAGAAGGTGGAAGAGGTGCTGCAGGAAGAATTGCGGCGCGAGCATCCGTTGTACGCGGTGGCGTGACCCAGCCCGCGCGGCGACTGAGCGAGGGCAACGCCCCCAAGGCCCGCGCGGCGCCTGAGCGAAGGCAGCACAAAAACCCCGCGCGGCGATTGAGCGAAGGCAACGCATAACTCGCCCCAACTGGACAGGCCGGGACGAACCCGGCACCCTTTTCTGATCGTTCGGTCCGGGACTGCCCCTTTTCGAGCCCGGCGGAGATTGCCCCCAATGACCACCAGCGCCACCCCACAGCCGCCCCTGAAGGCGTCCCCTGCCTTCCCGTTCGACAATTCCTATGCCCGCGACCTCGCCGGCTTCTATGCGCCCGTTCTCCCCACTCCGGTGGAGGCGCCGGCCCTTGTGAAGGTCAACACCGCCCTCGCCGAGCTGCTGGGCCTCGACCCCGCACACCTTGCGACCCCCGAAGGCGTGGCGGTTTTCGCCGGCCTTGCGGTGCCGGAGGGGGCGGAGCCCATCGCGCTCGCTTATGCCGGGCACCAGTTCGGCCATTTCTCGCCGCAGCTGGGGGATGGCCGCGCCATCCTGCTGGGCGAGGTGGTGGGAAGGGACGGGCTGCGCCGCGACATCCAATTGAAGGGCTCCGGCCCCACCCCCTTCTCCCGCCGGGGCGACGGGCGCGCGGCGCTCGGGCCGGTGCTGCGCGAATACATCGTCAGCGAAGCCATGGCGGCGCTGGGCATTCCCACCACGCGGGCGCTGGCGGCCGTCACCACCGGCGAGCGCGTGGTGCGCGATCGCGCCCTGCCCGGCGGCGTGCTGGCGCGGGTGGCGGCGAGCCACATCCGCATCGGCACCTTCCAGTTCTTCGCCTCCCGCAAGGCGTTCGACGCGGTGAAGCAGCTCGCCGACTACACCATCGCCCGCCACTATCCCGACCTTAAGGGGGCGGAGACGCCCTATCTCGCCCTGCTCGACGGCGTGATCGGCCGGCAGGCGGCGCTGGTGGCGCGCTGGCTGTGCGTCGGCTTCATCCACGGGGTGATGAACACGGACAACATGTCGGTGTCGGGCGAGACCATCGATTACGGCCCCTGCGCCTTCATGGACGCCTACGACCCCAACACGGTCTTCTCCTCCATCGACGAGATGGGCCGCTATGCCTATGGCAACCAGCCGGACATCGCCCACTGGAACCTCGCCCGCTTCGCCGAATGCCTCATACCGATCATGACGCCTTCTTTGGGGGACGACCGGGAGGCCGCCATCGCCGCCGCCAACGCGGCGCTGGGCACCTTCCCCAAGCGCTTCTATGCGGCCTATCACGCCGGGCTTGCCGCCAAGATCGGCCTGCCGGAGGCAAGCGAAGCGGATGTGGCCCTCGCCCATGACCTTCTCAACGTGATGATCGGCTCCAGGGCCGACTTCACCCTCACCTTCCGCCGCCTCGGCGCGCTGGCGGAGGATGCGGACGCGGGGGGCCCGGTGCGCGACCTGTTCCTCGACCGGCCAGCCTTCGACACCTGGGCCGAACGCTGGCGCGCGCGCCTTGCCGAAACCGGCCGGTCCGGCGCCGACATCCGCGCCGGGATGGATGCGGTGAACCCGCTCTTCATCCCCCGCAACCATCTGGTGGAAGAGGTCATCGCCGCCGCCATCGAGCGCGGCGACCTTGGCCCCTTCGAGCAGCTGAACGCGGTGCTGGCGCGGCCCTATGCGGATCAGCCCGACTTCGCCGCCTATGCGGGGCTGCCGCCGGCCATGGAGGGGTATCGGACGTTCTGCGGGACGTGAGGGGGTGATGTGGACAGTCCTCGCGCCCCGGACGCATGGAGCGTGAGCGGAATGCGAGCCGGGGCCCAGCGCAAAGGGCCGCCGTAGGCGCTTCCGGCCCCAGCGCTCTCAAGCATTGCCCCGCTGCGCGGGAACTCGTGCGCTGGCCCCCGGATCCGCGCTCCGGCTGCGCCGTCGCTTGTCCGGGGAACCGGCGGCGACATCCCGTCCCGCCCTCGCGTCCCGGACGCATGCAGCGTCAGCGGAATGCGAGCCGGGACCCAGCGCAAGAGTTCGCCGAAGGCGCTTCTTTACCCCGGCGCTCTCAGGCGTTGCCCGCTTCGCGGAAGTTTCGCGCTGGCCCCCGGATCAGCGCTCCACCTTCGGTGTCGCTTGTCCGGGGAACCGGCAAAAGAAAAGGGCGCGGCCGAAGCCGCGCCCTCTCCCAATTCCCGAATGGGAAGATGGATCAGAAGTCCATGCCACCCATGCCGCCCATGCCGCCGCCGGGCATGGAGGGCATGCCGGAGTCGCGCTTGGGAAGCTCGGCGACGAGCGCCTCGGTGGTGACGATCAGGGCCGCGATGGAGGCGGCGTCCTGGAGGGCGGTGCGCACGACCTTGGCCGGATCGACGATGCCGGCGGCGATCATGTCCACATACTCTTCCGTCTGGGCGTTGAAGCCGAAGGACGGATCGTTGGACTCCTGCACCTTGCCCACCACGATGGAGCCTTCCACGCCGGAATTCTCGGCGATCTGGCGGATGGGGGCCTCAAGGGCGCGCAGGACGATCTTGATGCCGGCCTTGATGTCGGCGTTGTCGGAGGTGACCTTCTCCACCGCCGCCTTGGCGCGGAGCAGGGCGACACCGCCGCCGGGGACGATGCCCTCTTCCACCGCAGCGCGGGTGGCGTTGAGCGCGTCGTCAACGCGGTCCTTCTTCTCCTTCACCTCGACCTCGGTCGAGCCGCCGACGCGGATCACCGCGACGCCGCCCGCGAGCTTGGCCAGACGCTCCTGGAGCTTCTCGCGGTCGTAGTCCGAGGAGGTCTCCTCGATCTGCGCCTTGATCTGGTTCACGCGGGCCTCGATGTCGGCCTTCTCGCCGACGCCGTCCACGATCGTGGTCTTTTCCTTCTCGAGGATGACCTTCTTGGCGCGGCCGAGCTGGGCGATGGTGACGTTCTCGAGCTTGATGCCGAGATCCTCGGAGATCACGGTGCCGCCGGTGAGGATGGCGATATCCTCGAGCATCGCCTTGCGGCGATCACCGAAGCCGGGAGCCTTCACGGCCGCGACCTTCAGGCCGCCGCGCAGCTTGTTGACCACGAGGGTGGCGAGCGCCTCGCCTTCCACGTCCTCGGCGATGATGACGAGGGGACGGCCGGTCTGCACCACGGCCTCGAGGACCGGCAGGATCGGCTGGAGGCCGGAGAGCTTCTTGTCGAAGATCAGCAGGAAGGGCTCTTCCAGGTCAGCGATCATCTTCTCCGCATTCGTGATGAAATAGGGAGAGAGATAGCCGCGGTCGAACTGCATGCCTTCAACCACTTCGAGCTCGGTCTCGGCGGTCTTGGCTTCCTCGACGGTGATGACGCCTTCGTTGCCCACGCGCTGCATGGCGCCGGCGATCATCTCGCCGATGGAGGCATCGCCGTTGGCGGAGATGGTGCCGACCTGCGCCACTTCGGCGGAGGAGGAGACCTTCTTGGCGCGGGCGCGGATGTCGGCGATGGCCGCGGCGACGGCGAGGTCGATGCCGCGCTTCAGGTCCATCGGGTTCATGCCGGCGGCGACCGACTTGGCGCCTTCCTTCACGATGGCCTGGGCCAGAACGGTGGCGGTGGTGGTGCCGTCGCCAGCGAGGTCGTTGGTCTTGGAGGCGACCTCACGCACCAGCTGCGCGCCGAGGTTCTCGAACTTGTCCTCGAGCTCGATCTCCTTGGCCACCGACACACCGTCCTTGGTGATGCGGGGGGCGCCGAAGCTCTTCTCGATGACCACGTTGCGGCCCTTGGGGCCGAGGGTCACCTTCACCGCATTGGCGAGGATGTCGACGCCGCGCAGCAGCTTCTCGCGCGCGTCCGAGGAGAACTTTACTTCTTTGGCAGCCATAACGGCCTCCTTGTGATTCTGTTTCGGTGGACCGGCTCAGAAGCGCGGACGACAAGTCACTTGGCGATGACGCCGAGGATGTCGCTTTCCTTCATGATGAGCAGGTCCTGGCCGTCGATCTTGACCTCGGTGCCGGACCACTTGCCGAACAGCACGCGGTCGCCGGCCTTCACGTCGAGCGGGACGAGCTTGCCGCTCTCGTCACGGGCACCGGCGCCCACCGCGATCACCTCGCCCTCCTGGGGCTTTTCCTTGGCGGTGTCGGGGATGATGATGCCGCCGGCGGTCTTCTGCTCGGCTTCGATGCGCTTGACGACCACGCGGTCGTGCAGAGGACGGAAGGACATGGGTCGTTACCTCTTCGGGGGGAGCGCGAGCCTTGGCCCGCCGTTCTGGCACTCCCGAATGAAGAGTGCCAAGCTCGTCGCGGAGATAAGGGCGCGCCCGGCGAACGTCAAGGCGCGCTGCAGCAATCGGTGGGCTAGCAAAGCGGTAACGAGCCGTGGGATAAGCTGTTCAGGAGCTGAGGCTTGACGGCGGGCGGGGGCGATGCGGACGGCATCGACGTCGACGGCGCAAGCCTTTATGGTCAGGCGACTGCCTGGGTGGTCGCATTCTTGTTCCAGGCGGCGGGAGGCCTCGGAAAGCACATGACGAAGATGGTTGCGGGATCCAAGTCTGCTTTCGAGCGATCTGCGTTCGGGCGGTCCGCGTTCGGATGGACGGCCTTCGGGCGGCCGCGCGCCGCGCTGGCCGGCGCTGCCCTTGCCGTGCTGGCCCTCGGCCTCGCCGGCTGCGAGACCACCCCTTCCGCGCCCCCGCCGGCCGCGCGCCCGGTCTTTACCAGCCCGATCCCGCCCGACCGCCTCGTCGGCCGCTGGGGCCTCGCCGCCTATCACCGGCCGGACGACGCCACCCGCACCGAGGCCCAGGCCAAGGCTTCCTGCGGCAACCAGCCGTATGTTATTACCGCCGGCACCAATGGCGGCGTGATGATGTACCTCGCCGACGACAACAAGCTCACCGAGCTGGTGTCGAAGCAGGTGGGCAACGGCCCGGTCTACATCGGCCCGCCGGATGACCCGGCCGGCGGCGAGCGCGACCGTCAGGTGGTGCGCTTCGACGGCAACATCCTGGTGCTGAAGTTCGTCGATCCGGAAGTGGCCAAGCGCTACGGCACCATGGTCTACGTGCGCTGCTCGTGACCTGAGGGGCCGCGCGCCCCTCACCGCCCGAAGGCGGCAAAAAACCAAAGCATGGCTCAGCGCCCGAGGGCGCTGAGCATGGCCGACCCCCGGTTGGTGGGGTCGAAGACGTGCAGGCCCAGTTCCTCGGCCAGTTCCCGGAAGGCGGCGATGCCGCGCACGGAATTGCCCCGCCCGTCGAGCCGCGGTGAATAGGTGGCGATGCCGAGCTGGCGGTTGACCACCCCGAGGATGCCGCCGCCCACCCCGCTCTTGGCCGGCACGCCCACATCGAACGCCCAGTTGCCGGCGAAATTGTACATCCCGCAGGTGAACATCACGGCCAGCGTGGCGCGCACCGCGTCCACCGCAAAGGCCGTCGTGCCGGTGAGCGGGTTCTCGCCGATATTGGCCAGTGTCGCCCCCATGCGGGCGAGGTCGCTGGCCGTCACCAGAATGGAGCACTGGCGGAAATAGAGGTCCAGCGTCGCGTCCACCCCGGCGGTGAGCGCGCCGGCGCTGGTGAGGAGGTGGGCGATGCCGCGGTTGCGGTGGGCCGTTTCCGCCTCCGAGCGGAACACCGCCTCGTCCACCGCGAGCCGCCGCCCCGCCGCCGCTGAAAAGCGATCCAGCACGAACTCCAGCGCCTCGGCGCCGAGATGCTCCACCAGCAGGCCGGACACGGTGATGGCCCCGGCATTCACCATGGGGTTGAAGGGCCGGTTGGTCTTGGCATCGAAGACGATGGCGTTGAAGGCATCCCCCGAGGGCTCCACCCCGACGCGGGAAAGCACCTTGTCGCGGCCCGCCACCTCGAGGGCGAGACAGAAGGCAAATGCCTTCGAAATCGACTGGATGGTGAACGCCACGTCGGCATCCCCCACCGAGACCACCTCCCCCTCCACCGACACGGCGGCGATGCCGAAGCGGTCCGGGTCCACCCGCGCCAGTTCGGGAATGTAGTCGGCGAGCGCGCCGGAGGTGTCGGCGCGGGTGCGCTCATAGGTGTGGCGCACCACCGTCTGAAGCCCGTGGCCGACCGGCGCGGCGGGAGCCGCGTGCGGGCTCGTATCCATCTTTATCCCCCTTGCCGGCCGCGCACCTGGACCACGGGTCCGCGGGGCCGTCCCGGCGAGCGAAGCACAAGCTGTGCCACGGCGGACCGATCCGACGCGCCCAGTGCTTTGCGCCATAAGGAGGAAAAGAACCTGACTGGAATTAGTCTATTTCAAACCAGTCCACAGATCAGAAGCGTTATCGTTTGTAGGCGATCCAATATTACCCACGATGCCACCCTACTTATTGCCCCAGCGGTATCTGATTAATAAAAGATCATAAAGTAGTCCCAATTGCCCCGAGCCCGAAATGTCCGTTTATACAGTCTCTCCGCCCCGGCCCCGCCGTCGAAACAACGGCCAATCCGGTGGCGCAAGCCGGCATAGTCACGCGGCGGGGCCCTTCTCGACACTTGCGGTTACAGCCAAATCCCTGTTGGTCTCTTCGGCCCTGGTCGCGCCCTTCGCCTTGGGCACGGCGCGGGCGCAGGAGGCGGCGCCATCCGTCGCCCTGCCCACGGTAACGGTGGAGGGCGTGGCCGAGACCGCCTGGGGGCCGGTGGACGGCTATGTGGCGACCCGCTCCGGCGCCGGCACCAAGACCGACACCCCACTCATCGACACGCCACGTTCCGTCTCCGTGGTCACGCGGCAGGAGATGGACGACCGGGGCGTCCAGAACGTGGTGGACGCCGTCTCCTACACGGCCGGCGTGCTCACCGGCTCCTATGGCTATGATCCGCGCTTCGACGACATCTACATCCGCGGCTTCTCGGTGTCGGCGCGCGGCAATTTCCGCGACAGCCTCGCCCAGCCCAGCGCCAATTTCGCCTCCTGGCGCACCGAGACCTACGGCCTCGAACGCATCGACGTGATCAAGGGGCCCGCCAGCGTGCTCTACGGCCAGACGGTGCCGGGCGGCCTCATCAACCGCATCTCCAAGATGCCGGTGGACACGCCCTTCGCGGAAGTGGAAGGCCAGCTCGGCGATCCCGCCTGGTCGCAGGCCGCGTTCGACGTGGGCGGCCGCGCCACGACGGACGGCAGCGTGCTCTACCGCCTCACCGGCGTCGCCCGCGCCGCCGACGGCACGGTGAGCTACAGCACCAACAACGCCCTGTTCCTCGCGCCCTCGGTGACGTTCCAGAACGACACCACGCGCCTCACCATCCTCGGCAGCGTGCTGGACAGCCGCACGCCCTCGAACACCCAGTACTGGCAGACCCCGACCCAGCTCACGAAGATCCCCATGGGGACCACGTACAACGCCATCCAGCAGACGCAGGAGCAGATCGGCTACCAGCTGGAGCACGCCTTCAACGACGTGTGGAGCGCCAAGCAGAACGTCCGCTACGGCCATATCGACAACCACAGCATGTGGATGGACGCCAATGGCGTGGTCAACGGGCCGCTCATCTCCATGACGGCGACCAACTACGTGGAGACCGTCAACAGCTTCCAGGCCGACAACCAGCTGCAGGCCAAGTTCACCACCGGCCCCGTCGAGCACAAGGTGCTGGGCGGCGTGGACTATCTCTGGCTGGACAGCTCCTACGGCATGGGCGACGGGCCGGCGGGGGACGTGAACATCTTCAACCCCGACGTGCCCAACCTCCTCGTGATGCCGGCCATCACCTCGCGCGACGGCGCGGGCCTCAACCAGGTGGGGCTCTATCTCCAGGACCAGATGGCGTTCGGCAACGGCTGGCGCTTCCTCATCGGCGGGCGGCAGGATTTCGCCTCCACCACCCAGAGCAGCTTCGGCATCGACACCGCCAACCGCGACGACCAGGCCTTCACCTGGCAGGCGGGCCTGCTCTATGCGTTCGAGAACGGCGTCTCGCCTTATGTGAGCTACGCTACCTCCTTCCTGCCCTCCATCAACGTGGACCAGAGCGGCCAGTTGCTGGAGCCCTCCAGCGGCGAACAGTACGAGGCGGGCGTGAAGTACCAGCCCACCGGCGGGCGCAGCTTCTTCACCCTCTCCGCCTACCAGATCACCCAGAACAATTACGCGGTGCCGGACCCGGTGAGCTTCTTCTATCTCCCGGTGGGCAATGTCCGCGTGCGCGGCTTCGAGGCGGAGGCGCTGGTGGAGCTGGCGCAGGGGCTGGACCTCACCGCCGCCTACACCTTCACCCAGGGCGAGATCATCAACAGCCTCGACCGGCCCACCATCGGCAACACGCCGCCCAACATGCCGGCGCACATCGCCTCGCTCTGGGCCAAGTACACGGTGCAGGACGGTGACTGGAAGGGCTTCGGCGTGGGCGCCGGCATCCGGTACATCGGCCCGTTCTGGTCGGATACCAACAATCTCTACAAGAACGGCGCGCAATATCCGGTCGACGCCGCGCTCTATTACGAAAAGGACAATTGGAAGTTCCAGCTGAACGGCAAGAACATCTTCGGCCAGCAGAACGCGCTGCTGAACGAGGGCTATTGGTACTGGCAGCAGGGACGCTCGGTGATCGCCTCCGTGCGCTATCGCTGGTGAGCGCCGTGACGAAGACGGCGCCGGCCAAGCCCGCAGCAGCCAAGCCTGTGCCCGCCAAACCCTTCAGCCTGCGGCCGGCTCTGGTGTGGGCGCACCGCATCCTCGGCCTCTCCACCGCGCTGTTCCTGGTGATCGCCGGGCTGACCGGCAGCGTGCTCGCCTTCCACCACGAGCTGGACGAGTGGCTGAACCCCTCGGCCTACCGCGCCACGGCGGTGGGCACGCCGCTCTCGCCGGACGCGCTGGCGCGGGCGGTGGAGGCCCGCCATCCCGACGGGCGGGTCTGGTACATGGCGCTGGCGCCGGCCGGTCATCCGGCGGATGTCGCCGCCATGGGCCCCATCGATCCCGCCACCGGCGAGGCCATGGACATCCCCGCCGACAGCTTCCAGGTGGACCCGGTGAGCGGCGAGGTGCTGGCCGCGCGCCTGTGGGGCGCCTGCTGCTTCTCCGCGCTGAAGGTGATGCCCTTCCTCTACGAGTTCCACCACAACCTCAGCCTGCCGGGCGTCTATGGCGTGCTGTTCATGGGGGTGGTGGCGCTGCTGTGGCTGGTGGACGGCTTCGTCGGCTTCGCGCTCACCCTGCCGCGCGGCCGGCCGTTCCTTGCCAAATGGCGCCCCGCCTTCACCATCAAGGGCGGCAGCGCCTTCCGCCTGAACCTCGACTGGCACCGCGCGGCCGGGCTCTGGCTGTTCGTGGTGCTGATCGCCCTCGCGCTCTCCTCGGTGGCGATGAACCTGCGGCAGGAGGTGGTGGAGCCGGTGGTGGGGCTGTTCTCGAAGCTCACGCCCACCCCCTTCTCCGGCGCCCCGCTGGCGCCCCTGCGCGAGCGCACCCTGCCGTTCGACACGGTGCTGGAGGCGGGGCTCAAGGAGGCGCGAGCCCGTGGCTGGCAGGAGCCGGCGAGCGAGATCTTCTACTCGCCCCATTACGGCGTGTTCGGCGTCGCCTTCGGCGACCACGACGATCCCATGGACACGCGCTGGCTCTATTTCGACGGCGCGACGGGCGCCTTCAGGAGCGCCAACCTGCCGGGCGTGGGCTCGGCCGGGGATGTGTTCCTCCAGCTCCAGTTCCCCATCCATTCCGGCCGCATCTTCGGCCTCACCGGGCGCATCATCATCGCGGTGATGGGCGTGGTGATCGCCGGCCTCGCCATCACCGGCGTCGCGGTGTGGTGGATGAAGCGCAAGGGGCGCGTGGGCCGGAAGGGGAAGGCGAAGGCCGCCGCCGCCCGGACCAGGGTGATGCCGGCGGAGTGAGCCCCCTGCTCACTCGTCCATCTTCAGCGCGGCGATGAAGGCTTCCTGCGGAATCTCCACCTTGCCGAACTGGCGCATCTTCTTCTTGCCTTCCTTCTGCTTGTCCAGAAGCTTGCGCTTTCTGGTGATGTCGCCGCCGTAGCACTTGGCGGTCACGTCCTTGCGCAGGGCCTTGATGGTCTCGCGGGCGATGATCTTGGCGCCGATGGCGGCCTGGATGGGGATGTTGAAGAGGTGCTGGGGGATGAGGTCCTTCAGCTTCTCGCACATCACCCGGCCGCGCGCCTCGGCCCGCGTGCGGTGGACCAGCATGGAGAGGGCGTCCACCGGCTCGGCATTGACGAGGATGGACATCTTCACGAGGTCGCCGGGGCGGTATTCGGTGATCTGGTAGTCGAACGAGGCGTAGCCCTTGGAGATGGACTTCAGCCGGTCGTAGAAATCGAACACCACCTCGTTCAGCGGCAGGTCATAGGTGACCATGGCGCGCGCGCCCACATAGGTCAGCTCGATCTGGTTGCCGCGCCGGTCCTGGCACAGCTTGAGCACGCTGCCGAGATAATCGTCCGGGGTGAGGATGGTGGCGCGGATCCACGGCTCGTGGATCTCCTCGATCTTCACCACGTCCGGCATGTCGGCCGGGTTGTGCAGGTCGATGGTGGTGCCGTCCGTCATCTCGATCTGGTAGATGACCGAGGGAGCAGTGGCGATGAGATCGAGGTTGAACTCGCGCTCCAGCCGCTCCTGGATGATCTCCAGGTGCAAGAGCCCGAGGAAGCCGCAGCGGAAGCCGAAGCCGAGCGCGGCCGAGGTCTCCATCTCGAAGGAGAAGCTGGCGTCGTTGAGGCGCAGCTTGCCCATGGCGGCGCGCAGATCCTCGAACTGGGCCGCATCCACCGGGAACAGGCCGCAGAACACCACCGGCTGCGCCGGCTTGAAGCCCGGCAGCATCTCCGCGCAGGGGCGCTTCTCCTCGGTGATGGTGTCGCCGACGCGGGTGTCCGCCACTTCCTTGATGGAGCCGTTGAGGAAGCCGATCTCGCCCGGTCCCAGCTCGTTCAGCACCACCATCTTGGGGGTGAACACGCCCACCCGGTCCACGTCATAGGTGGCGTCGGCGGCCATCATCTTGATGCGCTGGCCCTTCTTGAGCACGCCGTCGATGATGCGCACCAGCACCACGACGCCGAGATAGGTGTCGTACCAAGAGTCCACCAGCAGCGCCTTCAGCGGCGCATCGCGGTCGCCCATGGGGGGCGGCAGGCGGGTGACGATGGCTTCCAGCACCTGATCGACATTGAGGCCGGTCTTGGCGGAGATGCCGATGGCGTCCGACGCGTCGAGGCCGATCACGTCCTCGATCTGCGCCTTCACCTTCTCCGGCTCGGCGGCGGGCAGGTCCACCTTGTTGAGGACCGGCACGATGTCGTGGTTGTTGTCGATGGCCTGGTAGACGTTGGCGAGCGTCTGCGCCTCCACGCCCTGGGAGGCGTCCACCACCAGAAGCGAGCCCTCCACGGCGGCGAGCGAGCGGTTCACCTCATAGGCGAAATCCACATGGCCGGGGGTGTCGATGAGGTTGAGGACGTAGGTCTCGCCGTCCTTGGCCTTGTAGGAGAGGCGGACCGTCTGCGCCTTGATGGTGATGCCGCGCTCGCGCTCGATATCCATGCTGTCGAGCACCTGCTCCGTCATCTCGCGCTCGGAGAGCCCGCCGGTGATCTGGATCAGGCGGTCGGCGAGGGTCGACTTCCCGTGGTCGATATGGGCGACGATGGAGAAGTTGCGGATGTGCTTCTGGGCGCTGGCGGTCATCCGCGCCGCATAGCATCGGCGCGGGGCGGCCACAAGGCGAAGGCGCGATTAGGGTCGCGCGGAGGGTATCCCCTGCCCTTTGCCCGCAGGTTGCGAGGAACCCAGGCATCCCCTCATCCGTCACGCGGCTCACGCCACGTGCCACCTTCTCCTGAAAGGGGAGAAGGAAGGGTGGTTCATTCCCGATCAGAATGAGAGTGCCAGACTCCCCGTCAGCGCCCCCTCTCCCCTTGCGGGAGAGGGTTGGGGTGAGGGGTGTTTCTCCGCCCATCCCGTATTGTGAGGACCTGAGCCAGCCCCCTCATCCGTCACGCGGCTGCGCCGCTCGCCACCTTCTCCCGCGAGGGGAGAAGGGAAAAGGCCGCTCACAGCCCCATCAGGCGGCGGGACTTGGAGCTGGGGTCCGGCTCCTCCGTCGCGTCCGCCTCGGGGCCGGGATCATCAGGCAAAGGCGGCAGGGCGACGATGGCGTCGGCCTTCTTTGCGTTCTCGGGCCTGCCGGTCTCGGGCTTGCCGTTCTGCCTCGCCCGGGCGCGGGCACTGTCCGCGCCATTGCCGGCGGGCGGAGCGAGGATGACCGGCACCGGCTCCGCGGCCTTGCCGGCCTTGGGATCGGGCATTTTGGGGTCGGTGATTTTCGATGCGGGGGCCGCACCGGCGGCGACGGGCTCAAGCGGCACGGGCGCCTCGGCCACCACCACCGCCGCTCCGGGGGCCGCAGCCTCCGCCGCAGCAGTCTCCGCCGCCTTCGTCTCCACGGCCTTCAGCTCGGCCAGCTTCTCCTCGGCCAGCTTCTGCTCCGCGATCTTCTTCTGCTCGGCGAACTTGGCGTCCTCGCTGGCGCGGACGGCGGCGATGGCCGCCTTCACCCGCTCCGCCTCGTGCTCCAGGATCGGGGTCGCGGAGACGCCGGGCGGTACCTCCCACACGAAGGCGTCGAGCCGGCCGGACACCGGCGACACCGGCGCCCAGCGGTCGGAGACCACGCCATCGGCGATCCAGGCGGGATCGCGATTGGCGCGCACGGCGCGGGCGGTCCACTCGCGGGCCTTGCCGATATCGGCATGCTCGGCCGCTTCCAGCTCCGCCATCAGCAGGCAGACGCGCTGGCTGGGATCGTCCAGCAGCGGCTCCAGCACGAGGCGGGCCTGACGGAATTCCTGCGCATCGATGGCCGCACGGGCGAGCGCGATGGCGCTTTCCCGCTGGGAGGGCGCCTTGTTGGCGAGGGTGCGGATGCGCTTGAGCCTGTCGAGGGCCGCATCGCCGGGGCGCAGATAGGCTTCCACGTCGGCGAGTTCCGGGTGCGGGTTGGCGGCGAACGCCGTCTCGACGATCTTCGCTGCCTTGCGCAATTCCCCGGCGGCGCCCAGCAGGCGGCCGGCGCAGGCGGCGGCGGGCACAAGAGTGGGGGCGAGGCGCACCGCCTCCACCGCCTTCTCGCGGGCGACCAGCGGGTCGGTCTGTTCCAGCGCAATGGCCTCGGCGGCCAGCAGTACGGCGCGGCGGCGCTTGTACTGGGCCTTGTCGATGCCCTTCTGCGCCATCTGGCGTTCGAGAACCGTGCGGGCGCCGGCATAGTCCCCGGCGGCGCAGCGCGCCTCGATCACCGCATCGGCGGCCCAGCCGAGCGTCGGAGCGGCGGAGGCGGCCTCCTCGGCGATGGCATAGGCGGCGGCCTTGTCGCCGGCCTTGCGGGCTTCCATGTGCAGGCCGCGCAGGCCGAGCAGGCGGGTGGAGGGATCGTCCACCATGGCGCGGAAGGCGGCGATGGCCACCTCCGGCTTGCCGTCGAGCTGGGCGGCCTGGGCGGTGAGGAGATGGGTCAAAGGCTCGTGCGGCAGGAGCCGCGCGGCGTCATGGCGCGCCTGCCGGACGGCGGCATTGTCGCCGATGCCCACCGCGAGCAGGCCGCGCGACACCGCCTGCCAGCCCTTCTCGCGCTTGCGACGGCGGGAGAAGGCAGCGATCAGCTTGGGCGAGCGGACGAGCAGCGAGAGCAGCCGCCACAGCAGCAGCAGCACGCCGGAGACCACAGCGATGACCGCGAGGGCCACCGGCACGGTGGTTTCCACCCGCCAGCCCTCCCACACCACGGCGATCTCGCCCGGCCGGTCGGCGAGCCAGGAGACGCCGAAGGCGGCGGCGGCGAGGAGGATCAGGAGCAGGACGAGGCGGATCACGGCACCTTCCCCGAAATGGCAGCCAGCTGCTGCTGGAAAAGAGATCCGGCGGCCTTGACCGCGGCGGCCCGCGCCTCGATGTCGCGGAGGACGGCGAGGCGCAGCTGCACGCTGTCGGGCAGCTGTTTCAACGTCTTCAGGGCCTCGTCGAGCTGGCCGGCGCGCACCTGGGTGACGGCGGTGCCGAGGAGCCCTTCCGAATCCACCGAGCCGGGGCCGGTGGCGGGGCGCACCTTCACGAGGTTTTCGGCCGAGGACATCAGCCGGTCCATCAGCGAAGCGCTGGTATTCGCCGGGGCGGGCGCGGCGGCGCCGAGGGCGGCGGCCCCTTCCTGGGCGAGGCGGGCGGCGAGCGCG
>NZ_JAYRPE010000036.1:0-13980 GCF_041911315.1 Xanthobacter sp.
CGCGCCGGGTGCGCCCCAGCCGCTCGGTTCTCCCGCAAGCGCCACGCCCGCGCCGCGCGCGGTGGACGTCGCTCCCATCCGCCCGGCCGCCGGGCAGCAGGTGGCCGCGCTGCCGTCCGCCGGGGCCACGGTGCGCGAGCTCTATGATGCCGGCCAGTCCCAGCTTCAGCGACAGGACTATGCCGGCGCCGAGCAGACCTTCCGCCAGATCATCCAGTCTTCTCCCAACGACCGGCTCATCGCCGACGCGACCTTCATGCTCGGCGAGAGCCTGTTCCTGCGGCAGAATTATTCCGATGCGGCAGCCTCGTTCCTCGAGGTGTCCACCAAGTACCAGAATTCCGCCCGCGCGCCTGAGGCGCTGCTGCGGCTCGGCCAGTCACTCGCCGGCCTCGGCGAAAAGGAGACGGCCTGCGCCACCTTCCAGGAGGTGGACCGGAAATATCCTCGCACCGCCTCCTCCGTCCGGCAGGCCGTCGAGCGCGAGCAGAAGCGCGTCGGTTGCTGAGGCCGATGGCGGCGGATTCCGCAAGCCTGTCTCCCGACTCCCGCGCGGCGGTCGCCGACAGCGAACTCGATGCCCTCTTTTCCAGCTTTGCCGGCCGTTCAGCCGTTCTCCTCGCTGTTTCCGGCGGGCCTGATTCCACCGCGCTGCTCCATCTCGCCGCCCGCTGGCGGGTGCGGTCCCCGGGTGGACCGCGGCTGTTTGCGGCGACGGTCGATCATGGATTGAGGCCGGCGGCAGCCGAGGAGGCGGCCGATGTGGCGCGTTTGGCCGCTCGATTGAACGTGCCTCATCGCACGCTTCGCTGGCAGGGTGAAAAGCCCGATCGTGGCCTGCAGGAGGCGGCGCGGGACGCGCGCTATGCGCTGCTCACGGCCGAGGCGGATCGGGTCGGCGCGCCGGCGCTTGCTTTGGCCCATACCCGCGACGACCAAGCGGAGACCGTGCTGTTCCGGATGGCGCGGGGCTCGGGCCTTGCCGGCCTCGCGGCAATGAACGCCGAGACAGCACGGGGTCAAGTCGTTCTTCTGCGCCCCTTCCTCGATCTGCCGAAGGCGCGCCTCGTGGCGACGCTTGATGCCGCCAACATCGCCTATGCGAGCGATCCCTCCAATCTCGATGCCCGCTTCGCGCGTCCGCGCCTGAGGTCGCTCGCTCCCGCTTTGGCGCAGGAGGGCCTCGACGCGCGCGGCTTCGCCCGCCTCGCCCGCCGTCTCGCCCGTGCCGACTCGGCCTTGGAGGCGGTGACGGAAAGGGTAGAGGCGGAACTCGTTACCGCCGACAAGTCGGGCGTCGCCATCGAGGCCGCTCGATTTGCCGAACTGCCGGAGGAAGTCGCCCTGCGTCTTCTCGGCCGCTGCGTAACGGCGCAGGGGAGGGAAGGCCCGGTTGAACTGGCCAAGCTTGAGGTTCTGCTGGCCGCGCTTTTGGCTGCGCTCGCTTTGCCAGCTGCTCCATTTCGCCGCACCCTGGCAGGTGCCAGTGTGGCCGTCCGGAAGGGGCGGGTGCTCGTATCCAGCGCACCTCCCCGGCGCCCGACCGAGGGCATCGCGACGAATTCAAGTGCGGAAAAGGCGCCTCTCCTTGGCAAGACGGGGCCTCGCTCCTAAATTAGGCGCTGGACGGTGCGGGAGGTTCCACCGGCGGCGGTGCTGTGCGGAGGTATCCTTTCCGTATGGTGAGGCGTCGAAGCGGAACCGACCTTCTGTCCCCACGAGGGTTCAATGAACGCCAATCTACGTAATTTCGCCCTTTGGGTGATCATCGTCCTGCTGCTGCTGGCCCTGTTCTCGCTGTTCAACAGCCCGGGCCAGCGCACCAATGCGAACGAAATCTCCTTCTCGCAGCTCCTCACCGACGTGGACGCCGGCAAGGTGCGCGAGGTCGTGATCGAGGGGCCGAACATCACCGGCACCTATTCCGACCGTTCGGGCTCGTTCCAGACCTACGCGCCGAACGACCCCTCGCTCGTGCAGCGCCTGTACGGCAAGGGCGTGCAGATCACTGCACGCGCGCCGTCGGACAACGTGCCGTGGTTCGTGAGCCTGCTCCTCTCCTGGCTGCCGTTCCTGGCGCTGATCGGCGTGTGGATCTTCCTGTCGCGCCAGATGCAGGGCGCCGGCGGCAAGGCCATGGGCTTCGGCAAGAGCCGCGCCAAGCTCCTCACCGAGGCGCACGGCCGCGTGACCTTCGACGACGTGGCCGGCATCGACGAGGCCAAGAGCGACCTCACCGAGATCGTGGAATTCCTGCGCGATCCGCAGAAGTTCCAGCGCCTCGGCGGTCGCATCCCGCGCGGCGTGCTGCTCGTCGGCCCGCCCGGCACCGGCAAGACGCTGCTCGCCCGCGCCATTGCGGGTGAGGCCAACGTGCCGTTCTTCACCAGCTCGGGCTCGGACTTCGTGGAAATGTTCGTGGGCGTCGGCGCGAGCCGCGTGCGCGACATGTTCGAGCAGGCGAAGAAGAATGCGCCGTGCATCATCTTCATCGACGAGATCGACGCGGTGGGGCGCCACCGCGGCGCTGGTCTCGGCGGCGGCAATGACGAGCGCGAGCAGACCCTCAACCAGCTGCTGGTGGAGATGGACGGCTTCGAGGCGAACGAGGGCATCATACTCATCGCCGCGACCAACCGTCCGGACGTGCTCGACCCCGCGCTGCTGCGTCCCGGCCGCTTCGACCGTCAGGTCATCGTCCCCAACCCGGACGTGGTCGGCCGCGAGCAGATCCTGAAGGTGCATGCCCGCAAGATCCCCGTCGCCCCCGACGTGAATCTCAAGACCATCGCCCGCGGCACCCCCGGCTTCTCCGGCGCGGACCTCGCCAACCTCTGCAACGAGGCGGCGCTGATGGCGGCCCGGCGCAACAAGCGCATGGTCACCATGGCCGAGTTCGAGGACGCCAAGGACAAGGTGATGATGGGCGCCGAGCGTCGCTCCCTCGTGATGACCGAGGAAGAGAAGATGCTCACCGCCTATCACGAGGGCGGCCATGCCATCGTCGCCCTCAATGTTCCGGCGACCGACCCGGTGCACAAGGCCACCATCATCCCGCGCGGCCGGGCACTCGGCATGGTCATGCAGCTTCCGGAGCGCGACAAGCTCTCCATGAGCTACGAGCAGATGACCTCGCGCCTCGCCATCATGATGGGCGGCCGCGTGGCTGAGGAACTCGTGTTCGGCCACGACAAGGTGACATCCGGTGCCGCCTCCGACATCGAGCAGGCGACCCGCCTCGCCAAGATGATGGTGACGCGCTGGGGCTTCTCCGACCTGCTCGGTCAGGTGGCCTATGGCGAGAACAACGAGGACGTGTTCCTCGGCATGTCGATGCAGCGCCACCAGAACGTGTCCGAGGCCACTGCCCAGACCATCGACAAGGAGGTCCGGCGGCTCGTGGACGAGGGCTATACTGAGGCGAAGCGCATCCTCACCGAGAAGTACGACGACCTCGAAGCTCTGGCCCGCGGCCTGCTCGAATACGAGACGCTTTCGGGCGACGAGATCGTGGACCTCCTCGACGGCAAGACGCCGAACCGGGAAAGCGTGCTCGAGCCGTCCAACCCGCGCGGCTCGGCCATTCCCACCACCAAGCGCCCCCGCCCCGGCGGTGCCGGCGGCTCCATCGAGCCTCAGCCCCAGGCCTGAGACGCATGATCGACCGGAAGACGCCCGCGCAAGCGGGCGTTTTTCGTTTGTGACGGTCATTCTCCGTCGCGGCTTGCGCCCTGGGCTTGGAGGGCGCGTTCTGCGCGGAGCCCATCGACACAACCGGCCTAGCGAGTCATAGGCAGGGCTCATGTCCCTCCTCGCCCGAACCTCCATCGTCTCGGCGGCAACCCTCGCGTCCCGCGTTATGGGCTTTGCGCGGGATGCGGCCACGGCCGCCGTGCTGGGCGTCGGGCCGGTGGCAGATGCGCTGGCGGCGGCCATGGCGCTGCCATTGCTGGCGCGCCGGCTGCTGGCCGAGGGCGCGTTCAACCTCGCCTTCATTCCAGCGCTCGCCCGGACGACGAACGAAGCCGCGGGAACGGGCGATGAAGCGGCTGGCCGGCTCGCGGGTGCGACTCTGCTGCTGCTCTGCGGTCTCCTCCTCCTGTTCGCGGCTATCGTCGCGCTCTTAATGCCGCAGGTGATCGGCCTGATGGCGCCGGGCTTCGAGGCGGGAGGGCAGCGGGCTGGTGTCGCCATTCTCTGCGGTCGGGTTGTGGTGCTCTACATCCCGCTCGCCGGGCTCGCAGCCATCTTCGGCGGCATCGCCAATGCCACCCATCGCGTGCTGCTGCCGGCATTGGCTCCCGCAGCGGCCAATGTCACGGTGCTCGCGGTCATCGGCGTTTTGCTCGCCAAGGGGCTGATGGAGAGCGACACCGCCGCCTTCGCCATCGCGGCGGCGCAGGTGGGGGCGGGCTGCGCCCAATTCGCCATCATGAGGCTGGCTGCAAGGGGCTGTCCGGCGCAGCCGCTGTTCCGCGTGTTGACGGTTCGCGATCTCCGGGCGGCGCTCGGTGTGCTTCGGGCGGCGTCGCCCGCCTTGCTGTTTGCCGGGCTGAGCCAGCTTCGCTTCATCATCGTGGTCGCAGCCGTGTCCGCCAGCCCTGGCGCCGCCGCCGCCCTGAACTATGCCCAGCGGCTGATGGATCTCCCCCTGGGCCTCGTCGGTGCCAGCGCGGGGGCGGTCCTGGTGCCGGCCCTGCTCCGGCGCGGGAGAGCCGAGGCTGCGGACGATGCCGGCCGGGCGGTGCTGGCGGCGCTTGCCTTCGCTTTGCCGGCGGCGGTCGGGCTTGCGGTCCTGGCCGAGCCCATTGTCGTCACGCTCTTCCAGCGGGGCAGCTTCGACAGTGAAGACGCCCGCTTGACCGCCGCGCTGCTGGCCGTGCTCTCGTTCTCGCTGCCGGCGCAGGGGCTGGAGCGCATCCTCTCGGCCGCCGCCTCCACGTCCGGACAGATCAAGGCGGCGGAGCGAATCGCGCTCGGCTCGCTGCTGCTGTGCATGGTCGCCGCTGCCGGGCTCGGAACGGTCGGCGGCCCCTTGATCGCGGCGGGGGCCGTGGCGCTGTCCGCGGCGGCATCGATTCTAGCCCTGGGGGGCGTCCTCATCGCTCGCGGCGCGTTGCGCTTCTCGACGCCGGTGCTGCTCTCGGCCGCCGGCCTCGCGGCGGCGAGCCTCGCCATGGGGGCCGGGGTCGGCGCGCTCGCCGCAACGTGGCCCGTGCCGGAGGGGACGCTGGCGGGCATCCTGCGGCTGGTCGGGCTCGTCTCCAGCGGCGGCGCCATCTACGGCGCTGGCGCACTCATGGTGAAGGCGGCCGTCTCGAAGGCCTGGACGGGCCGCATCTGAACCGGGCAGCAGCGTTGCGGGCCGTGCCCTTGCGCCGTGCCGCCCCAGGTGGCATGACGCGCCGCATTCACTTTTGCGGGCCGTTGCCCGTGTTCAGGTCGAGCGGCGCGCCGCTCTTTGGGGAGTTCGCCATGGCGGCGGTCGCAGAACGCGTATTTTCCGGCGTGCAGCCCACGGGCAACCTGCATCTCGGCAATTATCTCGGCGCCATCAAGCGCTTCGTGGAACTGCAGAAGAGCCACGAATGCATCTATTGCGTGGTGGACCTCCACGCCATCACCGTCTGGCAGGACCCGGAAGAGCTGAAGCGCCACACCCGCGAGGTGACGGCTGCCTTTATCGCCTGCGGCATCGATCCCAAGGCCCACATCGTCTTCAACCAGAGCCAGGTGTCCGGCCACGCCGAACTCGCCTGGGTGTTCAACTGCGTCGCCCGCATGGGCTGGCTGAACCGCATGACGCAGTTCAAGGAGAAGGCCGGCAAGGACCGCGAGAACGCCTCCGTGGGCCTCTTCGCCTATCCGACCCTGATGGCTGCCGACATCCTGCTCTATCGCGCCACCCACGTGCCGGTCGGCGACGACCAGAAGCAGCATCTGGAACTGACGCGCGACATCGCCCAGAAGTTCAACACGGACTTCGCCCCCTCCATCGCCTCCAATGGCCATGGCGAGGGCTATTTCCCCATCACCGAGCCGCTCATCGCGGGCCCGGCGACGCGGGTGATGAGCCTGCGCGACGGCTCCAAGAAGATGTCGAAGTCGGAGGCCTCGGACTTCTCCCGCATCAACCTCACCGACGATGCCGACGCCATCGCCGGCAAGGTGCGCAGGGCGAAGACCGATCCGGAGCCGTTGCCCTCGGAGGAAGAGGGGCTGAAGGGGCGCCCGGAGGCGGACAACCTCGTCGGCATCTTCGCGGCCCTGTCCGATACCACCAAGGCGCAGGTGCTGGCGGATTACGGCAACGCCCAGTTCTCGGCCTTCAAGGCCGCGCTGGTGGATCTGGCCGTGGCAAAGCTCGGCCCCATCGGCACCGAGATGCAGCGTCTGATGGCCGATCCGACTGCGATCGATGCCATTCTCATCGACGGCGCCGACCGTGCCCGGGTGATCGCCGACCAGACCATCCGCGACGTGAAGGACATCGTCGGCATGGTGCGCTGACAGGGCCGCCGGCGCGGCCTTGCCCGCGCCGGATGCGGCGCCTAAGTGTGGGGAATGTTGCCCGCCGACGAGGAGGCCGTGATGCCGCAGATGAACGCCACGGTCGATCCGGAAGAGGTCTCCCGCTTCGAGGCGCTCGGCGCCCAATGGTGGGACGTGAAGGGCAAGATGGCGCCCCTGCACGCCATGAATCCGGCGCGCCTCGCCTTCCTGCGTGACACGCTGGTGCGGCATTTCTCCCGTGATGCCCGCGCGCTGCGCCCGCTGAAGGGCCTTTCCCTTGTGGACATCGGCTGCGGCGGAGGTCTGCTCAGCGAGCCCTTGTCCCGCATGGGCGCCGATGTGACGGGCATCGACCCGGCTCCCGGCAATGTGGACATCGCCCGCGCCCACGCCGCGCAATCGGGCCTCACCGTGACCTACGCGGCCGAGACCGCCGAGGCGCTGGCCGAGCGCGGCGCCCGCTTCGATGTGGTGGTGGCGCTGGAGGTGGTGGAGCATGTGGCCGATGTCGGCCTGTTCGTGCGCACCGCCGGGCGTCTGGTGGCAGATGGCGGCGTGCTGGTGCTCTCCACCTTGAACCGCACGCCCAAGAGCTTCGCCCTCGCCATCGTCGGTGCCGAATACGTCCTGCGCTGGCTGGCGCCCGGCACCCATCGCTGGGAGAAGTTCGTGACACCGGAAGAGCTGGAGGCGACGCTGGCTTCAGCCGGCTTTGCCGCTCGGGAGAAGGTGGGCCTCGCCTACGAGCCCTTCTCCGGCGATTTCCGCCTGACCGAGGATCTCTCGGTGAACTATTTCATGGTGGCGGAGCGCGAGGCCTAGGCCTCAGTTCCGATCTTCCGGCAGCACGGGGAGAGGGAACACCTCCACCTCGTCCTCGCGCAGGGCCTTCACCTCTTCCACGGTCGCCTCGCCGCGGATGGGGCGGTGCTCGATCTCTCCGTCATGCATTTTGCGGGCAAGATCGGCGAAGCTGTCACCGACATCGTCCGAGTTGGCGACGATGTGATCGCGCAGTTGGCGGATCAGCGTGCGCAATTCGCTGTCGGGCCGCGCCATCATCGCCACGGGCGTCGCCTCGGCGGAAGGCGCTTCGGCAGCCGCACCAGCGTCGGGCCCGCTCGCGGGCGCGCCGACAGGCTCCCTGTCCGGCATCCCCTTGTCGGTGCGCGCGACGGACGGGGCCATCACGGCCTTCTCGACCTTGGCCGAATTGCAGGTGGGGCAGGTGACGAGGCCGCGTGCACGCTGGGTGTCGTAGCTGGTGGAGGAGGGGAACCAGCTCTCGAACTCGTGGCCGTCGTCGCACTTGAGGGTGTAGCGGATCATGAGGAGGCACGCACCACGTGGAGGTGGCCGATCTGCCCCGGCTCGGCGATCTCGAACCGGCGGCCGTTGGTGAGAGACGGCACGCGCGCCCGTGCCGCGGCGACTTCCGCCATGTCGATCTCGGCGAGGATGACGCCCGGGTCGGTCCCGCCCTCGGCGATGACGCGGCCCCAGGGGTCGACCACCAGCGAATGGCCATAGGTGTCGCGGCCATTCTCGTGCCGTCCACCTTGTGCGGCGGCGAGGACATAGGCGCCGTTCTCGATGGCGCGGGCGCGCAGCAGAATGTGCCAGTGGGCCTCACCGGTTGGCCGGGTGAAGGCCGACGGCACGGTGAGCACCTTGGCGCCGCCTTCGGCGAGCGCCCGGTAGAGCGAGGGGAAGCGCAGATCGTAGCAGATGGTCATGCCGAGGCGGATACCGTCCACATCGGTCAGTACGGCACGCTCGCCTGGCCGGTAGGCATTCGACTCGCGGTAGCTCTCGCCATTGCCGAGGTCCACGTCGAACATGTGGATCTTGTCGTAGCGGCCGGTGATCTCGCCGTCGGGGTCGATGACGAAGCCGCGGTTCACGGCCTTCGCATCGGAAACCTTCAGGGCGAGGGAGCCGATATGGAGCGTGATGCCCAGTTCGCGCGCCAGCTGGCGAAGGGCGGCGAGGGTGACGTCGTTGCCTTCTTCCTGGAGCTTCTCGAACAGGACCTTGCGATCCAGCTCCATGATGTTGGTCACTTCCGGCGTCTGGACATAGCGCGCGCCGTCCCGGGCCGCCTCGCGGATGAGGGCGGCCGCGGCATCGAGGTTCGCCGCCGGTTCGCGGCCGCTTCGCAGCTGGATCAGGCCCACGCGGAGGGTCTTGCCGGTGCGCGCTTCGGGCGCGGATTTGGCCGGGGTCGGTTCCGAGGTGGTCATGGGGCTTGCTCTTTCGCTGCCGCTGGAGCCTGGATCGCCGTTTCGCGCCCGGCGCGGCGCGATCTTCGACAGATAGGCTCTTCCCGGCGGGAATGCACGGGGCCTGCCGTTCGCACGCCCCGTGCAGGGGTCAGGCTGCGAGGGCGTCCAGCCGGCCGGCGTCCTCCAGAGCGTAGAGGTCGTCGCAGCCGCCCACATGGGTCTCGCCAATGAAGATCTGCGGTACGGACGTGCGGCCATTGGCGCGGCGGATCATCTCCTGCTGACCTTCGGCGTCGGTGGTCACGTCGATCTCGGTGAAGGTCAAGCCTTTGCGCCGCAGCAATTCCTTGGCGGAATGGCAATAGGGGCACCAGCTCTTGGTATAGATTTCGATGGGCTTCATGATGTCACGACAGGTGGGACGGCGCGGGGGCGTGCCGTCACGAAAGCGTCGCATCATAAGGGGTCAGCCGAATTCGACAACCCGCGCAAACGTGAGCGCATCCACACTCGCGGCACCGGCGCGGCGGAGCACCTGCGCACAGGCGTCGAGCGTCGCGCCGGTCGTGTACACGTCATCCACCAGAAGCACGCGACGGCCCTCGATGCGATGCGTCGCGCCATGCGGCACTGCAAAAGCGCCAGCAACATTCGCTCGCCGCGCGTTGCGCCCCAGCGCGGTCTGCGACGGCGTCCGGCGGCGCCGCACCAGCGCGCCGGCCTCGACGGGCAGGGCCGTGGCAGCCGCCACATGCCGGGCGAGGAGGGCCGCCTGATTGAACTTGCGCCGCCACAGCCGGATCGGATGGAGCGGCACCGGCACGATGATCTCGGCTGAGCCCGTAAGATCGGTGCCGGCCTGCAGCATCAGCCGCGCCATGGGCGCTGCGAGATCGAGGCGGTCGGCATATTTCAGCTTGTGCACGAGGCCGCGGGCGACGTCATCGAAGGTGACGGCCGCACGGGCACGATCATAGGCCGGAGGATCGGCGAGCGCCTCGGCCGAGAGCCAGCCATCGCCGAACACGCGGTCTGGATCGTGGCTGAACGGCGCGCCGGTCCGCTCGCAATAGGGCCGGCTGATAAAGGAGAGCTTTCCCCAGCACGGCCCGCACAATCCCCCCGCCGCGCCGGTGATGCTGCCGCAGGCGATGCAGGTGGGCGGCAATGCGAGGCCAAGAAGAGCGGAACCGAAGCCGCGCGCCACGGCGCCGGCCCGGCCGATCCGCTCAGAAATGCCCCCTGTCGAAAGCCCCATGGTCGCCCCCCCGGATCGATCTTCCGTCCGGGGGCGATGCCTGTAAAGGCTTGCCGCTCAGCGCGGCGTGAAGGCCCGAAGCAGCAGGGCGTTGGCGATGACGCTGACGGACGAGAGCGCCATGGCTGCCGCTGCCACCATGGGCGACAGGAGCAGGCCGAGGCTGGGATAGAGCACGCCGGCCGCAATGGGCACGCCCGCCGCATTGTAGAGGAAGGCGAACAGCAGGTTGCGCCGGATGTTCGCCATGGTGGCGCGCGACAGGGCGCGGGCGTGGGCGATGCCGGCCAGGTCGCCCTTGAGCAGGGTGATGCCCGCGCTCTCCATGGCGATATCGGTGCCCGTGCCCATGGCGATGCCCACGTCCGCGACGGCAAGAGCCGGGGCGTCGTTCACCCCGTCGCCGGCCATGGCCACCACGTGTCCCTCCTTGCGCAGGCGCTCGACCACCTCGGCCTTGCGGGCAGGCAGAACTTCTGCCTCGACCTCGACGATGCCGAGGCGCTTGGCCACGGCGAGGGCCGTGGTGCGGTTGTCGCCGGTGAGCATGACCACGCGCACGCCGTCCTGCTGCAGCCGCTTCAGCGCGGCCTCGGTCGTGTCCTTCACCGGATCGGCGATGGCCACGAGGCCGGCCGCCTTGCCGTCGATGGCGACGAACACTGCCGTCGCCCCCTCGCGGCGGAAGCTCTCGGCCATGGCCGTCTGATGGTCGGTGTGGACGCTGATTTCGCTCATGAAGGCGGCATGGCCCACGGCGATCGTGTGTCCTTCCACCTGTCCGACGATGCCCTTGCCCGCCGGGCTCTCGACACCGGACGGTTCGGATGTGACCAGCTCGCGCGCGGCAGCCTCATGCACGATGGCGGCGCCGAGGGGATGCTCGCTCGCACGCTCCAGAGCGGCTGCGAGGCGCAGCACTTCATCCTCGCTGCGGCCGTTGAAGGCACGCACGGCGATGACCTTGGGCTTGCCGACGGTGAGGGTGCCGGTCTTGTCCACCACCACCACGTCCACCTTTTCCATGCGCTCCAGCGCCTCGGCGTTGCGCACCAGCACGCCGAGCTGGGCGCCGCGGCCGACGCCGACCATCACCGACATGGGCGTGGCGAGGCCGAGAGCGCAGGGGCAGGCGATGATGAGCACGCTCACCGCAGCCATCAGCGCGAAGGTCAGGCGGGGCTCGGGGCCGACCGCCATCCACACCGCGAAAGCGACGACGGCGGCGGCGAACACCAGCGGTACGAACCAGCCGGAGACCTGATCCGCCAGCCGCTGGATCGGCGCGCGCGACCGCTGGGCCTGCGCCACCATCTGCACGATCTGGGAGAGGAGGGTTTCGCGACCGACCTTCTCCGCCTTCATGGTGAAGACGCCGGAGGCGTTGACCGTGCCGCCGATGACCTTCTCGCCGGGCTCCCGGGAGACGGGCAGCGACTCGCCGGTGACGAGGCTTTCGTCCACCACGGCGCGGCCGTCCGCCACCGTGCCGTCCACCGGCACCTTTTCGCCGGGGCGCACGCGGAGCAGGTCGCCGGGCGCGACGAGGCCGAGGTCGATGATCTCGTCCGAGCCGTCGGCGCGGATGCGCAGGGCGGTCTTGGGGGCGAGGGAGAGGAGGGCCTTGATGGCACTGGAGGTCTGCTCGCGGGCGCGCAGCTCCAGCACCTGACCGAGGGCCACAAGCACGGTGATGACCGCCGCCGCCTCGAAATAGACGGGCACGCCGCCGCCATGGGCATGAAAATCGTGCGGGAACAGTCCCGGCGCGAAGGTGCCCACCAGCGAATAGAGATAGGCCACCCCCGTGCCCATGGCGATGAGGGTGAACATGTTGAGATGCCGCGTTTTCAGCGACAGCCAGCCGCGCTGGAGGAACGGCCATCCCACCCAGAGCACCACGGGCGTGGCGAGGGCGAACTGGACGTAGTTCGAGATCTGTTGCGGCAGCGGCGACCAGCCGAAAAGGTGGCTCCCCATTTCCAGCACGAAGACGGGCAGGGTGAGGGCGAGGCCGATCCAGAAGCGGCGGGTCATGTCCACCAGTTCGTGGTTCGGTCCCTCGTCGAGGCTGACGACCTCCGGCTCCAGCGCCATGCCGCAGATGGGGCAAATGCCGGGGCCGATCTGCCGGATTTCCGGGTCCATGGGGCAGGTATAGATGGTGCCGGCCGGGACTTCGGCGGGCGGAGGCGGCGCGGCCCCGCCCACGTAGCGTACAGGGTCGGCCTTGAACTTGGTCTCGCAGGAGGACGAGCAGAAGAAATAGGGCTTCTTCTCGTGCCGGGCCGAGTATTTGGCCGTGCCGGGCGACACCATCATGCCGCACACTGGGTCCTTCACCGGCGCGAGATAGGTCTCCGGCGCCGCCTCGAACTTGGTCTTGCAGCCGTTGCAGCAGAAGAAATAGGTGCGCCCCTCATGCTCGGTCGTGGGCTTGCCGGCCGCCGGGTCGGTCTTCACGTCCATGCCGCAGACGGGATCCTTCACCGTCTCGGGCAAGGCCGGCTTGGCCACCGCCGACAAGTCGAGCGGGGGCGGTGCCTTGCCACCGCAGCAATCGCCGCCGTGCGAGGAATGGTCGTGTGACGAGTGGTCCTGTGCCATGGCGGCTCCGCAAATCCGGCTGCCAGCGTTAGGCCGCATCGGGGCAGGTGGCCTTGCGCTGGCTCATGTTCAAGGCGTCAATAAACCCCCAGGGGGTATCCTCTCTTGTCCAATATACCCATAGGGGGTATATGGCAAGCCATGCGCAGCCCGACCAAAGAGCAAGTCCAGAAGCGCCTGAGCCGCATCGAGGGCCAGGTGCGCGGCCTCTCCCGCATGGTGGAGGAGGACCGCTATTGCATCGACATCATCACCCAGCTCTCGGCCGTCCGCGCCGCCTTGCGGCGGGTGGAGGAGGAGGTGCTGAAGGATCATGTGGGGCATTGCGTCGAGCATGCCATCCGCTCGGGCGACGCGGAGGACCAGCGTCGCAAGGTGGCGGAGCTGATGGAGGTCATCGTCCGCAGCGAGCGGTGAGGGGAGGGGCTCAGGCCCGCTCGATAAACGTCAGCTCGCTCTCATCATAGGCGCGCCGCTCGATCTCGCGGAAGCCGTCCGGCGTCACGAACAGGCCGGTGCGCTCCTCGATGATGAGCAGTGCATCCGCGGTGAGCCAGCCGCCTTCGACGGCCGCGGCGATCGCCTGCTCGGCGAGGCCCTTTCCATAGGGCGGATCGCAGAAAACGAGGCCATAGGGCTCGCCTGGTCCCATTTCGCCGAGCCGGGTGGCGTCGCGGCGGAACACTTTGGTGACGCCAGTAAGGCCAAGCGCTTCGACATTGTCGCGGATGAGCCCGCGCGCCTCCGCGGCCTCCTCCACGAACAATGCGAAACGCGCGCCGCGCGACAGGGCCTCGATTCCGAGCGCCCCGGTGCCGGCGAACAGGTCGAGCACCCGCGCGCCGTCGCACGGATCGCCATAGGCGTGGGCGAGCATGTTGAACAGGCTCTCGCGCAGCCGGTCGGAGGTGGGGCGCGTGAGGCTGGAGGACGGGCCTTTCAGAGCCCGTCCCTTGAGGCGGCCACCCACGATGCGCATGGGTCAGACGTTCCCGTCAGCGCTTGCCGCGCGGACCGCCCGGCTTGCCGGGGCCGGAGCGCCCCGCGCCGGGCTTGCCAGCGGGTTTGCCACCCGCAGGACGACCGCCGGGCTTCCCAAATCCCTTGCCGGGACCCTTCGCGCCGAAGCCGCCGGGCTTGCTCCCCGGCCGGCCTGCCGGCTTTCCGCCGCCCGGACGATCCTCGAACGAACGGGTGCGGCCGGCCGGCTTGTCGCCATAGCTGCGCTCGCGCGGCGGCCTGTCCCCGAAATCGCCGCGACCTTCCGGCCGGGGCCGGGCGCGGGCGGGGCGTTCGCCCTCTGTCCGCTCGCCGCTGAAGCTGCGGCCGCGCGCGGGCTTGTCGCCGTAGTCGCCGCCGCGTCCTTCCGGCCGGGGC
>NZ_JAYRPE010000037.1:0-16696 GCF_041911315.1 Xanthobacter sp.
CGTCCGCCCTCGCCGTGCCGCCCCAGCACGCCGGTGAGGTCGCGGGCGAGGTCGGCGAGCACGGCGCGGGCGGTCGCCTCGTCACCCATGGGTTCGGCGAAGCGCCGCTCCGCCACATAGACGGGCAGGGGATTGAGCGGGGAAATGGGCGGAGAGGCGGCGCCGCACAACTCGTCCAGCCGCTCCACCAGGGCGCTGCCGAAGCGGGCGGCGAGGGCCGCGCGGGGCTTGCCGGCGATGTCGCCGATGCGCACCAGCCCGAGATAGGAAAGGCTGCGCGCCGCCTCCGCATCCAGGCCGAGTGCCTCCACCGGCAAAGGCGCCACGGCCTCCCGTTCGCCTCCCGCCAGCACCACCCGACCCGGCCTCCAGTGGGCGAGGGCGAGGGCAGCTCGGGCGGTGCCTGCCACAGCCCCGCAGGCGGTGAGACCGGTGGCGGCGAGCCGTTCCGTCATGGCAGACAGTAGGTCCGCCTCGCCACCGAACAGATGGGCGCAGCCGGTGATATCGAGCACGATGCCGTCCGGCCCGGACACGGCGACGAAGGGCGTCCAGCGCTCGCACCACGAGGCGATGGCGGCGAGCAGCGTCGCGTCCGCCGCCGCATCCGCCTCCACCGCCTCGATCTTCGGCACGCGGGCCTGCGCATCCGCCAGCGTGAGGCCGGGATGGAGCCCGAGGCGGGCCGCGGCGGCGTCCACCGCGGCGAGGCGGCGGGCATTGGCCTTCACCTCGACCGTGACCAGCGGCGGGTCAGCCGGTGCGGCGCCAGCCGACGACATGCGACGTCCCCGCCGGCTGCGGTGCAGCCGGTCGGTCGGCAGGCGCGGCAGGAAGAGCGCGGCGAGGCGTCGGGACGAAGCGTCGGGCATGGGCATTCCATTCCACGGTGAATCGGCCGGTGGGGCCGAGGCGGTTGCGCTCGATCTCCAGCGCGAAGGCGGGTGGGCCGAGGCAGAAGGCCGGCACATCCCCCGTCACCCGGGAGGGGGCCGCGGCGACCCGCCAGCGGGTGGCGGCGGCGGAGGGACCGGGGTCCGCCCCCGGCCGCAGTAGGAGGGACGGCACACCGGAGCGCTCGCTGCGTAAGGCGAGGCGGCGGGTGGCGGTGAGATCGATGAGGCGCGGGGATCCCCAGGGCTCGGCCACCACCAGCCCGAGGGCGCCATGGCCAAGGGCTTCCTCTGCGGCGCCCAGCGTGTCGGCGGCGTCTGCTGCGGCCACCAGGATCAGGCGGGACGGATCGAGCCCGAAGGCGGCGCAGCCGGGGCCGTAGATGTCGCCGCCCTCCAGCGCCGCCATATCCTGCCGCACCCACAGCACCGGCTTGCGGGTAGCGGCCGCGAGCGCGAGGGCGAAACCGAGCACGGCGGCGGCATTGCCCTTCTCCGCCGGAAAAGCCTCGTGCAGCGCATCGCGGGCGAGGCCACCCCCCAACGCCTCGTCCAGCGGCCCCCCAAGGGACAGGCGCGGCCGGGCAGGACCGTCCGGAGGGCCGGACAGCCGTTCCATCTCGACGATGCGGCGGCGAAGGGCCGCCAGATCCTCGCGGGGAGCCTGCTCGGGGTGCATGGATGAAGGATCAATGTTCCTATTTTGTTCTCTTTAAAAGGACTCCGGGAGGGCGGAATGTCAACCGTATGGAGGTCCGGCAGCAGGGCCTGCGGGGGCTGGAGCGAGCCCTTCGCAGGCAGGTGAAGCGGCGCGGTCTTGTCCCCATGATTCACAGACAAGGTATCCTGAAACCGTTGTTGTGAGGTGCAAACCTCCCCTTAACGCCCCCGCCCTAGTGTCCTCGAAACGGCGCCGGTGCTGCGGATTTCGGATTCCCATGTCTTCCTTCAACCGTCCTCCGAGACCTCTTGCGTATCCTTCCTACGCTCCGGACGACTCGTTCGATCCACCAGCCGATTCCGGCACCGAACGTGGCCTGCCCTCGTTCTACGAGCGGATTCCGGAATACGACCCGGCCATCCACGACGGCGCCTTCGAGGCTACCGAAACCCACAGCTGGATCGACCTGGAGCTGGTCCCGAGCTGGCTGCGGCCGTTCACCCTCGACGCCAACACCCGCTTCACCCGCACCCCGGACCATCTGCTGCGTCCCCGCGAGCCGGGCGCGGCCCCGTTGCCGCCAGTCTTGCCGCAGGTCCCCACCCCGGTCACGACCCAGGGGTCGAGCCGCGGCTGGCACTTCCTGTTCGAGCCGGCGGACGACGTGGTCCAGCCGGTGGCACAGCCCGTCGCCAAGCTTGCGGATATCCCCGAGGAGACCGCCTTCGCCGCGCCCGCCTCCGCGCCGGAAGAGGTGACGGCGGCTCCCGTCGTCCTGCCTCCCGTCGAGGAAGAAACAGCTGAGGCCTGCGAGGCTCCCGCTTCCGAGGTCGCGCTTGCAGAGGCTGCCCCGGGCGAGGAGTTTCTGACTGAAACGACAGCGCCTGTGCTCCTTGAAGCCGACACCGCGCCGCAGGCTGTGGCCGAGGCGGCTTCGGAGGTCGACACGGCTGATGTCCCCGACCACCTCTGGAGCCTGCTGCGCCTCGTCGTTCTCGGCCGCGCCGCCACCCCGCCCGCTCCGGCCGGGGAGCAGGACCTCGATCCCGCGCCCGCAGAGACGGTCGATGCGGAAGACGACCTTGTGAAGAACGAGGACACGGCTTTCGAGGCGCTGTCCGATACCGAGGAGGCTGCCGACTTCGACGAAGACGAGGTCTTAGAGGCGGCCGCCTCCGAAGAGGATGAACTCGAGGATGACGAGCTCGAGGATGACGCGTTAGAGGACGAGGACTCCGAGGATGATGAGGTCGCCGAACTGGACGGCGACACGGACGACGCCGAGGAGGAGGACGAAGAGATCGACCTTTCCGAGGACGACGACGAACTGGACGAGGACGACACGGCACTCTCCTCCGAGCTGGAGGAGGATGACCTCGAAGACGACGAACTCGAAGACGATGCTTTCGAGGACGCGGAGCTGACGGAAGACGAAGAAGACGAGGAAGACGAGGAAATCGACGCCGAACTCGACGAGGAAGAAGCGGAAGACGCCGCCGCGCTTGAAGACGACGATCAGGCTGATGACGAGGCCGAAGCCGAGGACGAATCCCTACCCCTCGCGGTCGCGCCGATCCTTTCGGGTGAGGCGTTCGCATCCTGGCGGCCCTACCAGCAGAGCATCAGCGCCCAGTTCTTCGGTGCCCTGCATTCGGCTGCCACGTCCGCTCCCGCGACCTCGGCAGCAGTGCCTGCAGCGTTGGATGCCGTCGCCCCCGTTCCGGTGCAGGCCGTTGCAACCCTCCCGCCCGATCTCGCGCCCGCAGCTGCGGAGGGCACGGAAGGCCCCTATTTCCTCCCGCCCCTCGACCTGCTGCGCGAGCCGCCGGTGGTGGAGCCGGACTATGAGCTGTCCGAGGAATTCCTCGACCAGTCCTCCACCATGCTGCAGCAGGTGCTGCGCGATTTTGGCGTGCGCGGCGAGGTGATCGATGCCAATCCCGGCCCGGTCGTCACGCTCTACGAGTTCGAGCCGGCACCGGGGGTGAAGTCCTCCCGCGTCATCGGCCTGTCGCCGGACATCGCCCGCTCCATGAGCGCCGTTTCCGCCCGTGTGGCGGTGGTGGAGGGGCGCAACGTCATCGGCATCGAGCTGCCCAACCGGCGGCGCGAGACCGTGTGGCTGCGCGAGCTTCTGGCGAGCCACGAATTCGCCGAGGCCCATCCCAAGCTCGGTCTCTGTCTCGGCAAGACCATCGGCGGCGTGCCGGTGATCGCCGACCTCGCGCGGATGCCGCATCTGCTGGTCGCCGGCACCACTGGCTCCGGCAAGTCGGTGGCCATCAACACCATGATCCTGAGCCTGCTCTACCGGCACACGCCGGAAGCCTGCCGGCTCATCATGATCGACCCGAAGATGCTGGAACTCTCGGTCTACGAGGGCATCCCGCACCTCCTCACCCCCGTCGTCACCGACCCCAAGAAGGCGATCATCGCGCTGAAGTGGGCGGTGAAGGAGATGGAGGAGCGCTATCGCAAGATGAGCCGCCTCGCCGTGCGCAACATCGACGGCTACAACGCCCGCGTCCGCGAGGCGGCGGCCAGGGCTGAGATCATCACTCGCAACGTCCAGGTGGGGTTCGATCGCGAGACCGGGGAGGCCCTGTTCGAGGAACAGGAGATGGACCTGACCGCGCTGCCTTACATCGTCGTCATCGTGGACGAGATGGCCGACCTGATGATGGTGGCGGGCAAGGAAATCGAAGGCGCCATCCAGCGCCTCGCCCAGATGGCCCGCGCCGCCGGTATCCACCTCGTGATGGCGACGCAGCGGCCCTCCGTGGATGTCATCACCGGCACCATCAAGGCCAATTTTCCCACCCGCATCTCCTTCCAGGTGACGAGCAAGATCGACAGCCGCACCATCCTCGGCGAGATGGGCGCGGAGACGCTGCTGGGGCAGGGCGACATGCTGTTCATGGCCGGCGGCGGCCGCATCAGCCGCGTCCACGGCCCGTTCGTCTCCGACGGCGAGGTGGAGAAGGTCGTCGCCTTCCTCAAGGCCCAAGGCGGGCCGGACTATATCGACGAGGTCGTGCTGGACGAGGATGCCGTGGCCGAGGACGATGACGAGGCGGTGTTCGACCGCTCCGGCATCGCCGATGCGGGCGGCGACCTCTACGAGCAGGCTGTGGCCATCGTCATGCGTGATCGCAAGGCCTCCACCTCCTACATCCAGCGCCGTTTGCAGGTGGGCTACAACAAGGCCGCCTCCCTCATGGAGCGCATGGAGACCGAAGGCATCGTCGGCCCCGCCAACCACGCCGGAAAGCGCGAAATCCTCACCTTCTCGCGACCGGGGTGAGGTTCGCTCCACCGGCGATCCTCCACCCTTGCCTCCCGCGCGCCCTGGGCTACCTTGTCCGCTTGATCCGGGCCAACCGGACGCGCGGTCGGGGCGCGGGATCGGGAGACGTTCAGTGGTGCAACCCTTCAGCGTGGTCCAGGGAGGCCGCATGGCTCAGGCATGCGCGGTCGGGCTGCGCAACATCTCCATCGCCTTTCCCGGTGCCAGCCGTGCGGCTTCGCCCTTCGTCGCGGTGCAGGGCGTCAATCTCGAGGTTGCGGATGGCGAGTTCGTCGCCATCGTCGGCCCTACGGGCTGCGGCAAGTCCACCTTGCTCAACGCGACGGCCGGCCTGCTGAAACCGGCCTCCGGCACGGTCACGATCCACGGCAAGCCCCTCGCCGGCCTCAACCGCGCGGCCGGCTATCTCTTCCAGGCCGAGGCCCTATTCCCGTGGAAGACGGCGCTCGACAACGTGGCCATCGGCCTCGAGGTCTCCGGCACCGACACGGACGAGGCGCGCGCCCGCGCCCGCAAGTGGCTGGCCCGCGTGGGGCTCGCGGCCTTTGCCGATCGCTATCCCCACCAATTATCCGGCGGGCAGAGGAAGCGCGTGGGCCTCGCCCAGGTGCTGATCCGCGATCCCAAGATCCTGCTCATGGACGAGCCGTTCGGCCCGCTCGACGCCCAGACACGGCAGATCATGGGCAACCTGTTGCTCGATCTGTGGAGCCAGGACCGCAAGGCCGTGATGTTCGTGACCCACGATCTGGAGGAGGCGATTTCGCTGGCCGACCGGGTGGTTATCATGGGCGCGGGGCCGGCCTCGCGCATCATCGGCCAGTGGCGCGTGCCGATCCCCCGACCGCGTGACATCGATGTGCGGCTGGAGCCCGCCTTCCACCACCTTCACCGCGAGATCTGGGCGGCGCTGAAGGATGAGGTGGTGAAGGGATATCGCCAGTCCGAGGTCGCGAGCTGAATCATGCGCAACCGTTTCACGCTGTTCACCCTGCAGGTGTTGGTGGCGGTGGTGCTGATCGCCATCTGGCATTTCGGCTCCACGGTGAAGGTCTCGATTCCGGCGCTCTCGCCGAAGCCCTTCTACCCGCTCGACCCCTTCTTCTTCTCGACGCCGATCGCCGTTTTCGAGAGGACCTTCAAGGACTTCTACACGGGGGTGATCTGGTATCACCTCGGCATCACGCTGCTGGAGACCATGCTCGCCTTCGCCATCGGCGCTTTCGGCGGTGTGCTGGTGGGCTTCTGGTTCGCCCGCAAGGCGGTGATCGCCGCGGTGTTCGACCCCTATGTGAAGATGGCCAATGCGCTGCCGCGCGTGGTGCTGGCGCCCATCTTCGCCTTGTGGCTTGGGCTCGGCATCTGGTCCAAGGTGGCGCTTGGCGTCACGCTGGTGTTCTTCATCGTTTTCTTCAATGTCTATCAAGGCGTTAAGGAAGTCAGCCCGACGCTGCTCGCCAACGCCCGGATGCTGGGGATGAGCGAGCGACAGCTCATGCGGAACGTGTTCTGGCCCTCCGCGCTCACCTGGATGTTCTCCTCGCTCCATACCGCCGTTGGCTTTGCGCTAGTGGGGGCGGTGGTGGGGGAATATCTCGGCTCGGCGGCGGGGCTCGGCTATCGCATCCACCAGGCGGAAGGGGTGTTCGATGTCACCGGCGTGTTCTCGGGCATGCTGGTGCTCTCCATCTTCGTCATCATCATCGACACGGTGGTGAGCGCAATCGAGAACCGCCTGCTCGTCTGGCGCCCCGCGCCGGCGACGCAGGCGTGAAGAAAAACGGGAGGAAAATCATGAAGATGCTCAAGCTCGCGGTGGCCGCCCTCGCGCTCGCCTTCGCCGCTCCTGCGGCGGCCCAGCAGGCCGCCAAGATCGAGAAGCCGAAGCTCACGCTGGGCGTCGGCGGCAAGCCGCTGCTGTATTATCTGCCGCTGACGATCGCCGAGCGGAAGGGCTTCTTCAAGGAGGAGGGGCTGGACGTCGCCATCAACGATTTCGGCGGCGGAGCCAAGTCTTTGCAGGCACTTATCGGCGGCTCCATCGATGTGGTGACGGGGGCTTACGAGCACACCATCCGTATGCAGGCCAAGGGCCAGGACATTGTTTCCGTTATCGAATTGGGCCGCTTCCCGGGGATCGTGCTGGTGGCGCGGAAGGATCGGCCGATCAAGTCGGTGAAGGACCTGAAGGGGGCCAAGATCGGCGTCACCGCGCCGGGCTCCTCCACGAACTTTTTCGTCAATTTCCTGATGGCGAAAGATGGTCTGAAGCCGGATGATGCCTCCTACGTAGGTGTCGGTGGTGGAGCCTCGGCTGTGGCGCAGATGAAGCGTGGCGAAATCGACGCCATGTCCAATCTCGACCCCGTCATTACCAAGCTGGAAGACGACGGGGACGTGATTGTTCTGGCGGACAGCCGAACGGAAGCCGGAAACGACAAGATCTTCGGCGGAGCGAACCCGGCCGCCGTGCTCTACATGAAGCGCGACTTCATGGAGCAGAATCCGGTCACCACCCAGAAGCTCGTGAACGCTTTCTACAAGGCGCTTCAATGGCTTAAGACCGCCACGCCCGAGGATGTGGCGGCGGTGGTGCCGGAGGAATATCTGCTCGGGGACAAGGCGCTCTACCTCAACGCGGTCAAGAACTCCCTGCCGATCTATTCGCGCACCGGCCTCATCCCCGAAAAGGGCATGCAGAATGCCCTCAACATGTTGGTGGAGTTCGATCCTGAGCTGAAGGCGGCGAAGATCGACCTCGGCAAGACGTTCGACGGCACCTTCGTGGCGAAGGCGGCGGCAGGCAAATAGTCCGGCCCCGGTTCGGGTGTGTTTCACCACCTTGCCGGTGGGCGTTCACCCCCGGTATCGGGTGGGTTCGGCAAAAGGTTCAGGAGCGGCGGGCAAAAATCTTCCCCGCCGCCCTTGAACCGCCGCGATTGATCCCTATCTTCCCATCAACCCCAGCCGATGGATGCGGCGCGCTTTTGAGCGCAGACGCTTCCGGGAGACGGACGGATGTACTCCGATCCCGCCTGAGCAGATTGCACCAAGGCATGGGGCGTTCGTTCCTCCGCTTTCCATTTCATGGATGTGCGGAGGGGCGAGCCGAGCGGACAAGTTCGTCGACGGCCTTCTTCGTTTCCTTCGGGCCGCGACGCAAAAGCCTTCCCCAAGTACGAACCTGTCCTGAACTGCGTCCCGTTGCGCCGTGACTCTCTTGTGGTCGCGTGTCGCCGGGACGATCGGCGCTTTTCGGGAAACTCCCGGAGAGCGTTTCCACAGGAGGCCTCCATGGCCACGGGTACTGTCAAGTTTTTCAACGCCCAGAAGGGTTTCGGCTTCATCGTTCAGGATGAGGGCGGCCCCGACGTGTTCGTCCACATCTCCGACGTGGAGCGCTCCGGCATGTACAGCCTGAACGACGGCCAGAAGGTCTCGTTCGATGTCGTCCCGGACAACCGCGGCAAGAGCAAGGCTGCGAACCTCGCCGCCCTCTGACGCGCTCAAGCGTTGAATTAAATGGCCCGGCTGTCTCACGACGGCCGGGCCATTTTCGTTTCAAAAGGGCCTCAGCGCAGCACGTAGACGGTCGCGCCCACGCGCACGCGGTTGTAGAGGTCCACCACGTCGTCGTTGGTCATGCGGAAGCAGCCCGACGACACCGCCTGCCCGATGGTCTCCGGCTCATTGGAGCCGTGGATGCGGTAGAGGCTGGAGCCGAGATACATGGCGCGGGCGCCGAGCGGGTTGTCGATGCCGCCGGGCATGTAGCGGGGCAGATCGGGGCGGCGCTTGAGCATCTGGGAGGGGGGCGTCCAGGAGGGCCATTCCTTCTTGGCGCTCACCGTCTTCACGCCGGACCAGCGGAAGCCGTCGCGGCCGACGCCGATGCCGTAGCGGATGGCCTGGCCCCGCGCCGTCACATAATAAAGGCGGCGCTCCGAGGTCATGATGACGATGTTGCCCGGCGCATATTTCGGGTCGATGGAGACCATCTGGCGGCCGATGGGCGAAGTGCTGCCCACCACGCCGACATTGCCGCCGCCGAAGAACTTGTTGAAATTGAAGATGTCGTAGCGATCGTCGGCCTTGGCCGAGCCCGTCGCCACCAGCGCGGCGATGCCTGCGAAAACAAGCGATTTCAGCTTCATCATGGCTCTGCGTCTCGGATGGACCGGAGCGCGAACGACCATCGAGCACGCCCGGAAACGTCGGCAACACCGCTTTGTCGCCACAAAACGGACAAGACTGCAACCGCTTTGTGGCGAACGGGTTCCCGTCCCACGGGAGTGTGAAGCCGTCTTCTCCTAACGCGCTACCATCCCTGAAGTTGCTGCCGCAGCGGCAGCAAAGGCCGCGAGCGTGGCGTTGAAGCGGTCCGCCGCCTCGATGAAGGGGGCGTGGCCGACCCCCGCATAAAGGTCCAGCCGGGCGCCGGGAATGGTCGCGGCGATATGCTCCGCCATGGCCGGGGCCACCACCTCGTCCAGCGCGCCCTGGGCCACCAGCACCGGCACGTCGAGGCGCTTCAGCAGGTCTTCATACTCCGCGGTCCGGCCGAACAAGGCGGAGCGCACCTGCTGCGGCACCATCATGTTCACCGCCAGCAATTGCTCGAACAGCGGCTGGGGGATGGGGGCGGCGAAGCAGCGGCGCAGGAAGGTGCGGGTGGCCGCGATGTTCTCCTCCACATCCGTGCTGCACATGAGGCGCATCAGCCGGTTGCAGGTGCCGTAGAAGCGGCGCTCGTTGGCGGTCACGGCATCCACGAAGACGATGCCGCCGATGCCCGCCGTGCCATGCACCGCCAGATAATCGCCGATGATGCGCCCGGCATAGGACCAGCCCACCAGCACCGGCCGCTCCAGCCCCCAGCCGCGGATCACCGCATCCAGCTCCCCCGCCCACACCTCGGCCGACTGGTAGGCGGCGGGATCGGACGGACGGTCGGAGGCGCCATGGCCGCGGAAATCGTAGGTGACGAGCCGCAGGCCGGCCAGCGCCGGGCTGGATGTCTGCCGGTTCCAGCACAGGCCGGATTGGGAGAAGCCATGGATGAACACCACCGGCGTGCCCCCGGGCGGGCCGAAGGCGGTGCTGGCGATGCCCACGCCATCGGGGGTGAGGATGCGGCGGACCTCGCGGTCGGCGGGAGGAGGGGTGGTCATGGCAGGGTTCCGGCGCGAGGTGTTCGGCGACCGCTTTAGCATCGCCAGGGCGCGGGCTTAAGGGGGACACCGCATGCAGGTTCGGGGATTCCGCACCGGCGTCATCCCCCGGCTTGTCCGGGGGATCCACCGTGCGACCGGGTTGGCTTTCGGTTCTGAGGCAAGGAGCAAAAGACGGAGTGGATGCCCCGGACAAGCCGGGGCATGACGGCGCGGGCGGAGAGAGTGGCTTGCGAGTGCGCGCCCCTCCGCCCCCGCGCGCCGCCTTTGGGGCGCCATGTGGCAGTGCTATACAACGCCTTGCACAGCACAGCTCGAATCGAAGACCAGCATCACAAGGAGAGGCGACGGAATGCGCACCTCAGCCGTGACACGCACCGCCCACCGCCGGACGGTTCTCGCCGCCCTTTCCGCCCTTGCGCTCGTGCCCGCGCTCGTCATGCCGACGGTGGCCGATGCCGCCAGCGAGCGCTTCATGGTGCTGGGCCTCCCCTTCTTCAAGCCGTACCGGGCGGCCATCGCCACCCTCGATGTGGACGGCGCCGGCAAGGTCTCCGGCACACTCGCGCCGCCGTCGGGCGATGCGCGGGCCGCGATTCCGGTGTCCGGCACGCTGGCCGGCGGGGCGCTGAAGCTCACCATCGGCCAGGGGGACGACAGCTATGCCCTCGCCTTCACCGAGAACCAGCGCGGCCTGCACCACATCTATGAGGAGACGGCCGCCATCCCCGGCCTCGCGGCGGTGGCGGTGTTCCGCCCGGAAGGTGGCTTCTCCGAGCCGGCGCTGGTGCTCCAGCATGACGAGGACAATTGGTGCGGCCTCGTCACCGGCGGCCTCGCCGTGGACCTCAAGGCGGCCGACCTCGCCCGCACGCCGGTGGCGCCTGCCGAGCTTGCCGACATCGATCTCGTGGTCACGCCCCAGCAGGGCGGCACCGCGAAAGTGAAGCTGAAGGAAGCCTGGAGCCGCCTGCGCCTCGCCGCCCGCGACGGCGACGACGTGTCGGTGGACGTGGCCGTGCCGCTGGGCGCCGAGGCGAAGATCGCGCAGGAGCTGCGCAAGGTGCCGCTGGTGGCCACCGTCACGCTGCCCTCCGTGTGCGGGGAGATGGCGTTCGCCGCCGTTCCGCGCGCCAAGCTGATGGACGGCGACAAGGTGTCCGAGGCGAAGCTCAAGGCCTATGGCGACGCCATGCTGGCGCGCGTCCTCTCCGGCGCCGCGCCCGAGGGCGGCAACGGCACGCGCAAGTTCAAGGTGGCCGGATCGGTCGTGCCCGGCGAGGCGGGGCCGGCCTACAAGGCCACCGTCTCCGCCGAATCCGAGGCGAGCCGCCTCGCCAAGGGCAATTGGGACCAGTTCACCGTGCTGCTCCAGCCGGTGGTGACGCCGGCGGATACGGCCGCCTCGGTGTCGCTGGTGCCCCTCGTCATCGATCTCAAGGTGGCGAAGAAGTCCGGCCCGCAGGCGCCGGCGGATGCCGCCTTCAAGCCGGCTGATGATTCCACGCAGGTGGCGGCCATCAGCCACCGCCTCGTCTCCTACATCGCCGCCGCCGAAGGCACGCGGTGCAGCTTCCTGACCCAGACGGCGTTCGACGAGCCGGACGGCAGCCTCTCCTGCACCAACCTCGCCCTCGACGACGTGAGCGCCGCCGACGACAACTGAGGCTGTCCGCCCCGGGTGCCGCGCGGGCGGCTGAAGCTGTGCCGCTTTCCTGATCTTGCGAAATGCCCGGCCCCGTGCCGGGCATTTCTGTTTCCGGTGTTTAGTCACGCTTGGCGGCGGTGCCGTTCCGTTCAAGTTATGAACGGTCAAGCTGTGCGATATTTGTGATCCATTACTTTTCGGAAAGTGCTTGCGTCGGGCTCAAGCTGCGCATTGACGCCGCGATTGCTTCTGTTTTGTAATGTTCGTCATCGGAACCATCCTCTCCACCCTCCGTTCTCTGACGGGGACACAAGAGAGGATACGAACCGATGAACACTCGTCAGCAGGGCGGATCCGGGAACTTCGAGAACGATCGCGAGCGCGCCTCCGAGGCCGGCCGCAAGGGCGCCGAGCAGGCCGCCCAGAACCGCCAGCAGGGCGGACAGGGCGGCGACAACCGCCAGCAGAGCCAGCAGGAGCACGATCGCGGCCAGCAGGGCGGCTCGGGCAACGCCCAGGACCGCGAGCGCGCTGCCGAAGCGGGCCGCAAGGCCGGGCAGGGCATGCCGGAGGAGAAGCGCTCCCCGCAGGCTCCCGACGACGCTTCGGACGCCGCCCGCAAGGGCCAGCGCTGAGGCTGAACGGGGCGCGGCCTGGAGCGCGATCCGAGCGGATTTCGATCCGCGCGGTGAATCGCTCTCTACTCCAAGAGAGAGGCCGCGCCCCTTCCCATTCCTATCCCCGGGAGGTGCCACATGGGCTTTTTCTCCAAGGACATCCATTCCATGGACGATCTGTTCGTCCACACGCTGCGCGACATCTATTATGCCGAGAAGCGCATCCTGAAGGCGCTTCCGACCATGATCGAGAAGGCGCAGAATTCCACGCTCCGCCAGGCCTTCCAGTTCCATCTCGGCGAGACCGAGGGGCATGTGAAGCGGCTTGAGGAGGTGTTCCGCATGCATGGCGTCGAGGCCAGCACGGTGAAGTGCCCGGCCATCGACGGCATCATCGCGGAGGCCGAGGAGATCGCCTCCGAGGTGGCGGACCAGGAAGTGCTGGACGCGGCCCTCGCCGCCGCTGCGCAGGCGGTGGAGCACTACGAGATCACCCGCTACGGCACGCTCATCGCCTGGGCCAAGCAGCTCGGCCGCAACGACTGCGCCGCCGTGCTCCAGCGCAACCTGGACGAGGAGAAGGCCGCCGACGCCAAGCTCACCGGCCTCGCCGAGGCCAAGCTGAACATGCGCGCCGCCGAGTAGGGCGCCGCTCCTCTCCCCACGAAAACCCCGCCGGTCCGCCGGCGGGGTTTTTTGTTGGAAGCCGGGCGCGCGAGCCTAAATGGGCCAGCGTCTGTTGGGTGGGGTATGGCGGCAAGGAAGTAGCCGCGAAGGATTAAGAGCGCGCCTGCCGGTGAATAGGGGCGAGCGCTGCGCTTATGGCGCGGCGCCGTGTCCAGCTGAAGATCAGTTGTTCTGAAGGCGTCGCCGGCGCGGAATGGTGGGCGATGCAGGGATTGAACCTGCGACCCCTCCCGTGTGAAGGGAGTGCTCTCCCGCTGAGCTAATCGCCCGCGCCATTGCGAGGAGGGCCGTTTAGAGCCGCAGGGCCTCCCCTGTCAAGGGCGGGCGCGATGAGGACCGCGCCTGCCTGTGGATCATTCGGGCCGGAGCCCGCGCCGAAGTCCGGCCGGAACTTACGCCGAAGCGTTGGCCAGCAAGGCGTCCACCGCCTCTTCCAGCTGGTCGAAATGGTGGATCAGCCGGTCGGCGCCGAGTTCGCCGGGCGGCGTCTCCGTGTAGCCGAAGGAGACGGCCACCACCGGCACGCCGGTGGCGCGGGCGGTGAGCACGTCGGTGATGCTGTCGCCCACCATGATGGAGCGCGCCACGTCCGCCCCCGCCGCCGAGATGGTGGAGAGGAGCGGCAGCGGATCGGGCTTGGAGCGGGGATAGGTGTCGGCGCCGGTGATGACGGCGAAGCGCGGCGTCAGCTCCAGCGCGTCGAGCAGCAGGCGGGCGAGGTGCTCCAGCTTGTTGGTGCACACCGCCAGCGCCACGCCCTTGGCCTCCAGCCGGTCCAGCGCTTCCAGCAGGCCGGGGAAGGGACGGGAGCCCACGGCGATGTTCTGCGCATAATGGGCGATGAAGCGCTGCGTCATCGCGGCGATCTCGTCGTCCGGCAGCGCGATACCCTCGCTCTTCAGCGCCCGCACGATGAGGAGGCGCGCGCCGCCGCCGATCATGTTGCGCGCCTCGGCGCGGTCCACGGGGGGGATCTTGTGGGCGGACAGCACGAGGTCGAGGGCGTCGAGCAAGTCGGGCGCGGTGTCCACCAGCGTGCCGTCGAGATCGAAGGCGACGAGCGGGCGGGGGGCGGGCTGTGTGAGTTGGGTCATCGGGCGCGGTCCTTCAGCGTGGCGGTATCGGGGCAGATGATATCCGCAGGTTCCGGTCGGCTGCCCCTTCCGTTGCGCTCGCGCCGGCAGCGGGGAAAGGGGCGATGAGGAGGATATCCTCGCCTTCTGCCTTAAATCCTGCCGCTTTTTCGCGCCAGCGTCGCGGGGATTCGAGGGCTGCGGCCCCGGCGCGCAGTTCACGGCTGCGCCCGGGCGCGCGGCCTGTCGGCCAAGGCCGACAGCGGAACAGTCAGGAGGCATGAATGCGGACCACTCCCCTTCGCACCGGGCGCGCGGCGCGCCGCAACCCGGTGGTGCTGCTCGCGGTGGCGGTCGCCGCCGCCGGTCTTGGCGGGATCGGCGCCGTCGTCGCCCAGCCCGCGGCCGCACAGGGGGCGAACGGGCCCGGATTCGAGTTCGCCGCGCCCCCCTCCGCCCAGGCCAACCGCGTCTACGGCATCAATCGCCAGACCGGCGAGATGAACGTCTGCCAGTTCGAGCGGCCCAACGCGGCCGGCGTGGGCGTCACCTTCTGCTTCGCCCAGGGCGAGGGCGCGGGGCCGCAGAAGGCCGGCAATTACGCGCTCATGCCCACCCATTACGAAGGGGAAACGGGCATCTTCCGGGTCAATCGGGACACCGGCGAGATGAGCATCTGCTACGTGCGTGAGACCGCGCGCGCCGCGGGCGGCACGGATTCGAGCCTCGTCTGCACCCCGGCGGCGCGCTGAGGCACCGCGCCGGCTTGTCGGCGGCGCCGATCGGGGCTAGAGCCGGAGCAGGGTGGTTCGACCGTCCCGCCAGACAAGAAGCGCCGTTGCGGCAAGGAAATCGAGGCAGAAATCCAATGGTCCACGCCGAAGACCTGAAGCGCCGGGCCGCCGCCCATGCTCTGACCTACGTGACCGACGGCATGCGCCTCGGCCTCGGCACCGGCTCCACGGCCCGGCATTTCGTCGAGCTTCTGGCCGAGAAGGTGCACGGCGGCCTCACCGTGCTCGGCGTGCCCACCTCCGAGCAGACTTTAGCCCAGGCGGTGTCCCTCGGCGTGCCGATCGCCACGCTGGACGAGGCCGGCCCGCTCGATCTGTGCATCGACGGCGCGGACGAGATCGGCCCCGGCCTCGCCCTCATCAAGGGCGGCGGCGGCGCGCTGCTGCGCGAGAAGATCGTCGCCAGCGCCGCGCGCGAGATGATCGTCATCGCCGACGCCACCAAGAAGGTGGACGTGCTCGGCCGCTTCCCGCTGCCCATCGAGGTGGTGGATTTCGGCGTCGGCGCCATAACCCGCCAGGTCATCGAGGCGATCCGCAGCGCCGGCTGCGCCGGTGACATCACCGTGCGCCGCGATGGCGACGGTCATCCTTTCGTCACCGATCAGGGGCACCTGATCCTCGACGCCCATCTCGGCCGCATTCCCGACCCCGCCGCGCTGGCCGCAGCGGTGGCGCAGGTAGCCGGTGTCGTCGAGCACGGCCTGTTCATCGGCCTCGCCCGGCGCGCCGTGCTCGCGGGCAAGGACGGCATCACCGAGCTGGAGCCCGGCAGCTTCTAGAGACTGACCCCGTTTCACGGACCCGGGGACAGTCTCCAGATCTTCGTTTGACGCGTTTCCTTCACGCGAACCGGTATCCACTTCGCTCGGAAACGCTTCTGGCTTTTTCCCTTTCCGGAGACTTCCATGCGTCACCCCCTTTCCGGCCGCTTCGTCCGGCAGCTTTTCCTCGCTGCGGCCCTTTCGGTTCCGGCAGCCGCGCTCCTCGCGCCGGTGGCCGAGGCCCAGACCCGTCCGGTTCCCCCCGCCGCCGCGCCCGCGGCCAAGCCGTCCCCGGCGCTGCTCCAGCTCGCGCGCGATCTGGTGACCGCCAACGGCGAGGCGCGGGCCTTCGACGGCGTCATCCCGAACATCGTGGACGGCGCGGCCCTTTCCTTCCTCCAGACCAACCCCGACCTCGCCAAGCAGCTCCGCGAAGTCGCGGTGCTGGTGCGGCCCGAGTTCGAGAAGCGTCAGGCCGAGGTCATCGACATCCTCGCCACCTCCTACGCCACCCGCTTCACCGAGGCGGAGCTGAAGGAGGCCATCGCCTTCTTCCGCAGCCCCACCGGCATCAAGCTGGTGCAGGACCGTCCGGTGATCGTGCAGGAAGCGGTGCAGGGCATCCAGGTGTGGGGCGCGCAGATCAACGCCCAGGCCGTGGAGCGCGTGCGCGCAGAGATGAAGAAGCGCGGCGTCGATCTCTGATCGCGCGGCGGTTTCAAAGGTCCGGAAAAGGCCGGTCCCGCTGGGGCCGGCCTTTTTCATTTCGCGCGCCGTCATCCCTTTGCGCGGTGATGCCTTGCGCCGTCATGCCCCGGCTCGTCCGGGGCATCCACCCCGCCGTCGGTCCGGTGCGCGATAAGGGATAGCCGGCCTGGCCACCCCGTGGATCCCCCGGATAAACCGGGGGATGACATCCTTCCTATGGGTTTGCTCCCGCCTAGGCTCAGGACTCATTGATCAGAGCCAGAAGATGACGACAGCTGCGATGCAGATGGCAGAGAAGAAGGTGTGAGCGCAACGGTCGTAGCGTGTGGCGATGCGGCGCCAGTCCTTGAGCTTGGCGAACAGGTTCTCGACC
>NZ_JAYRPE010000038.1:0-38453 GCF_041911315.1 Xanthobacter sp.
ATGGCAACTCGGGCAACGGCATCATCCCGACCCCGATCACCATGGACGAGCTGGAAGACCTGCTCATGGAGCACGGCATCATGAAGGCCGTGGACGAGAGCCAGATCGGCAAGACCGCCGCCGAACTCGCCGTCGGCTGAACGAGGATCGACGGGCCGGCCCCCGCCGGCCCGTCCACCCGACGTCCGTCCCCGCGGCTTGCCGCGCACATTTGAACGGGACAGGGCGTGACCTTTGCGAATACGCCTTTTCACACACCGTACGCTGAAGACTATTTTAGGTTCCGGTCCCTCGCCGCAAGGCGGGGGACCTTTTGCGAGAACCTCCCATCAGCGACGCCGAATACTTCAAAACCATCCCTCGCGCGCCGCGGCCGTGTCGCACACAATGGGCTCCGGCCCATCGTCCCCTCCCCGACACATCGCCGATCAGCCCCGACGTCGCGTTCGCGACGCGCCGCCGATGCGCGCAAATGCGACACTCCCCTCATCACCTCACGACGGCCCCGACCTGTCACCTTCCCGACACGGACGCACGTTGTTCCATGTATTCGCGTGTCGTCGAGACCCGACAATCGGCTGATCGGCATGACAAATCACTGAAAATGCGAGCGATTCACAAGTGACATCGGCTTGGCACGCCGCTTGCCAGTCAGGGCTCAGGAGCCGTTGGGTTTGGCTCGGAGCGAATTCATGCACATCGTCGTCTGCATCAAACAGGTTCCGGATTCGGCGCAGATCCGCGTCCATCCCGTCACCAACACGATCATGCGGCAGGGCGTGCCGACGATCATCAACCCTTATGATCTGTTCGCGCTGGAAGAAGCGCTTCGCCTGCGCGACAAGTTCGGCGGCGAAGTCACGGTGCTCACCATGGGCCCGCCCTCCGCGGAAGATTCCCTGCGCAAGGCGCTGACCTTCGGCGCCGACCGCGCCGTGCTGCTGACCGACCGCTTCTTCGCCGGTTCGGACACGCTGGCCACCAGCTTCGCGCTGGCCACCGCCATCACCAAGGTCGGCCAGACCTGGGGCGTGCCGGATCTTGTCTTCACCGGCAAGCAGACCATCGACGGCGACACCGCCCAGGTCGGCCCCGGCATCGCCAAGCGTCTTGGTCTGATGCAGATCACCTATGTGGCGAAGATCGCCGAGTTCGATCCCGCCGAGCGCACCATCACCCTGGAACGGCGCGCCGAGGGCGGCACGCAGGTGCTGAAGTCCAAGCTGCCCTGCCTGGTCGCCATGCTGGAAGCCACCAACGAGATGCGCCGCGGCACCATGGTGGACGCCCTGCGCGCCGCCCGTGCCGAGGTGGTGAAGTGGAACGCCAAGGACGCCGGCGTCACCGATCTCAACATGTGCGGCCTCAAGGGCTCGCCCACCATCGTGAAGCGCGTGTTCGCACCGAGCGCGCGTTCCGAGAAGGCCAAGTTCATCGAGGCCGGCGAGGGCGGCAACCTCTCCGAGGCGCTGATCGCCGAAATCTTCTCCCGCCAGCCCAGTCTGGAAGCCGACCTGACCGCGCTGGCGCGCGGCTTCTGACGGCCTCCGCCGCAGAGCCCGCGCGCCCTTCGTTGCACCAAGATCAGTGAGCCGACCATCATGAGCGAGCCCAAGACACCCCCAGCCCCCGCCGCCGGTGGACGCGCGTCCACCAAGAAAGAGCTGCCGGAACACTTCAAGGCATACAAGCACGTCTGGGTGTTCATCGAGCAGGAGCGTGGCCAGGTCCATCCCGTGTCCTGGGAACTCATGGGCGCGGGCCGCAAGCTCGCCGACAAGCTGGGCGTGGAACTCGCCGCAGTCGTGGTCGGTGCCGAGGGCGAGACCGTGCGCGGCGCGGTGGCCGAATCCTTCTGCTACGGCGCCGACCTCGCCTATGTGGTGGCCGACCCGGTGCTCACGGACTATCGCAACGAGGCCTACACGGCCGCGATGACCGACCTCGTGAACACCTACAAGCCGGAGATCCTGCTGCTCGGCGCCACCACGCTTGGCCGCGACCTCGCCGGCGCGGTGGCGACCACGCTGCTCACCGGCCTCACCGCCGATTCCACCGAGCTGGACGTGGACGCGGACGGCTCGCTGGCCGCCACCCGCCCGACTTTCGGCGGCTCGCTCCTCTGCACCATTTACACGCTGAACTACCGCCCGCAGATGGCGACGGTGCGCCCGCGTGTGATGCCCATGCCGATCCGCGTCGAGAAGCCCATCGGCCGTGTCATCGAGCACAAGCTCGGCGTGGTGGAAGCCGACATCGTCACCAAGATCCTGAACTTCATCCCCGACCGCGATTCCAACAAGGCCAACCTCGCCTATGCGGACGTGGTGGTGGCCGGCGGCATGGGCCTCGGCTCGCCGGAGAATTTCCAGCTGGTGCGCAACCTCGCGGTAGCCATGGGCGCCGAATACGGCTGCTCGCGCCCGCTGGTGCAGAAGGGCTGGGTCACCTCCGACCGCCAGATCGGCCAGACCGGCAAGACCATCCGGCCGCGGCTCTACATCGCCGCCGGCATCTCGGGCGCCATCCAGCACCGGGTGGGCGTCGAGGGCGCGGACCTGATCGTCGCCATCAACACCGACAAGAACGCGCCGATCTTCGACTTCGCCCACGTGGGCATCGTCACCGACGCCATCCGCCTCCTCCCGGCCCTGACGGAAGCCTTCGCCAAGCGCCTCTCGGCCCACTCCAGCGACAAGCTCGCCAGCTGACAGCCAGCGAAAGGAACATCCGATGATCGACGAAAGGTTCGATGCGATTGTCGTCGGCGCCGGCATGGCCGGCAATGCCGCCGCCTACACCATGGCCTCCCGCGGCCTGAAGGTGCTGCAGCTGGAGCGTGGCGAATATTCCGGCTCCAAGAACGTGCAGGGCGCCATCCTCTACGCCGACATGATGGAAAAGATCATCCCGGACTTCCGGGAGGACGCGCCGCTGGAGCGTCACCTGATCGAGCAGCGCTTCTGGATGATGGGCGAGAACTCCCACACCGGCCTGCACTACCGGTCCGACGACTTCAACGAGGAGAAGCCGAACCGCTACACCATCATTCGCGCACAGTTCGACAAGTGGTTCTCCTCCAAGGTCCGCGAGGCCGGCGCCCTGGTGGTGTGCGAGACCACGGTGACCGAGCTGGTGCAGGACGCCTACGGCAAGGTGATCGGCGTGAAGACCGATCGCGGCGGCGGCCAGATCCATGCGGACGTGGTGGTGCTGGCGGAAGGCGTCACGGGCCTCCTCGGCGCGCGGGCCGGCCTGCGCAAGATCCCCAAGCCCACTGAGGTGGCGCTGGCGGTGAAGGAGATGCACTTCCTGCCGCAGGAAGTCATCGAGCAGCGCTTCAACGTGAAGGGCAATGAGGGCGCCGTGATCGAGGCCGCCGGGACCATCTCGGAAGGCATGACCGGCATGGGCTTCCTCTACACCAACCGCGAATGCGTGTCGGTGGGCCTCGGCTGCCTGGTGTCGGACTTCCAGAAGAGCGGGGAGTCGCCCTACACGCTGCTGGAGAAGTTCAAGCGCCACCCCTCCATCGCCCCGCTGCTGGAAGGCTCCGAGGTGAAGGAATATGCCGCCCACCTCATCCCCGAGGGCGGCTTCAAGTCCATCCCGCAGCTCTATGGCGAGGGCTGGGTGGTGGTGGGCGACGCCGCCCAGCTCAACAACGCCATCCATCGCGAGGGCTCGAACCTCGCCATGACCTCCGGCCGCATCGCCGGCGAGGCCATCTTCCAGGTCAAATCGCGCAAGGAGCCGATGACCACGGCGAACCTCTCGCTCTACAAGAAGATGCTCGACGACAGCTTCGTGATAAAAGACCTCAAGAAGTACAAGGACATGCCGCAGCTTCTGCACATCCAGTCGCAGAACTTCTTCCTCACCTATCCCCAGCTGGTCAACAAGGCCATGCAGAACTTCGTGCGTGTCGACGGCACCCCGAAGAAGGAGAAGGAGAAGATGACGGTGAAGTCCTTCACCTCCGCGCGGTCGTGGGCGGGCCTTTTCGGCGACGCCTTCAAACTCGCCCGCGCCTGGCGCTGAGGGATTTTCAGCTCAGCGCGTCCTGTTTTCCCACCTTGCGCGACGGGCCTCGCCCGTCGCCCGATTACCGGGAGATTTTTCATGGCCACCGAAACCGCCGTCCGTGTCGAGGACAAGCTTTTCCAGAACCGCTATCTGGTGGATGCCGGGCGCGCCCACATCAAGGTGCGGCCCCACACCACCCCCTCCGCCGCGCTGCGCTCCCTGCTCACCACCTGCCCGGCCCGCTGCTACGAGCTGAACGACAAGGGCCAGGTGGAGATCACCGCCGACGGCTGTGTCGAATGCGGCACCTGCCGCATCATCGGTGAGCCCTCCGGCGACATCGAGTGGAACTATCCGCGCGGCGGCTACGGCGTGCTGTTCAAGTTCGGCTGAGGCCTTCGGCCCCCAGCGGTAGCGAAATAGCGATCGGGAGCCGGCGCACGGCTTCCGGTACGCCATCTGGCGTCAAGTCGCCTTCGCCCCTAGATTAGGGGGCGGGAGGACGATTTCATGTCCGCATTTTCGTCAGGATCAACGGCCGGAGAGCCGGGGTTCGCCGAAGGCTTCGCATCCGACTTCGCCGTCGAGGCGCTGGATTGGCAGGGGCGCCCCCTGCGCTGCCAGGATTGTCCCCATGAGGACATCAAGGCCGAAGGGCGCTGCGATCTCGGCAAGGCGTGCGTCCTCGACCGTCGGCGCAAGCGCATCGACCGTTTCTTCGCCAACAATGCGGCGCTGGCCGCACGCTATCTCGACCATCCCTATTTCGAGGTGCGGGCGCTGGCCGCCCGACACGCCAGCGTCTTCCTCATCACGCCGCTGAAGGACGATGCCGAACCGGACGTGCGGATGGTCTGCGCCGAGCGCCTGCCCATCGCCCGCATTCGCGACATGCGGTTCGATCCCGAGCCGCGGGTGCGCATCGCCGTCGCCCAGCGTCTGGAAGGCAGCGATCTCGTCGCCCTCATGTCGGATGTGGACTACACCGTGCGCATGGCGGCCGCCCGTCGCGCGCCGGCGGATGCGCTGGTCTATCTGATGCACGACCCGGAAGTGGACGTGCGGCGCATCGTGGCCGCGCGCCTGGCGCAGGTACCCCTCGCCCGCATGGCCGACGACGCCGATCCGCTGGTGCGCGTGGTGGTGGCCGAGCATCTCGATCCCGAACGGCTCGTCGCTCTGCGTGGCGATCCCGACATGCGGGTGCGCTTTGTCGTCGCCGAGCGGATCTCCCCGGCGTTCCTCGCCCCGCTCACCCACGACGACGTGCCGCCCATCGCCGAGGTGGCGCGGGAGCGCCTCGCTGCCGGCTGAGCCGAGTTTCCCGCCTAGCGACCCGATGGCCGGCCTCCCAGGGCCGGCCGTTTTCGTTTGCGCGCCTCATAACGCAAATGATTGGCGCTCGCGAAGTAGTTTTTGCTGCGACGCGGTATTTATTTGTGTTCAGCGCAAAAGAAACGCTGCACCGCACGTATTTCTTGTCCTCTGGCGCCCAATTTGCATGTCGAAGCTGTTTCAGACTGGCAGAGCGAGCGGCCCTGCCCCCTTTTCGCCGCTCGGAAATCGAGGATGCCATGGTCGAAGTCACAGCAAGCAACGTGAAATTCTCCGCCTATCGGGCTGATCCGGAAGGCGCGCCCAAGGGTGCGGTGGTGGTCCTGCAGGACGTCTACGGCGTCAATTCGGACATCCGCCAGATCGCCGACGGCTTCGCCGCCGCCGGCTATGTCGCCATTGCGCCGTCCCTGTTCGACAAGGTGAAATCCGACATCGAACTCGACGCCGCCGCCACCGACGAGGGCAAGGCCCTGACCGAGGAGGTCGGCACCGACTGGTCGCTGGAGGCGATCCAGGCCACCGTCGATACGGTCAAGGATGCCGGCAAGGTGGCCCTCGTCGGCTACGCCTGGGGCGGCTTTCTCGCCTACACCGCCGCCAACAAGGTGAAGGGCCTCGCCTGCGCCATCGGCTATCACGCCGAGGAGGGCATCCTCGACGGCATGTCCGAGAAGCGCCGCATCCCCACCCTCATGCACTTCGCCGAGGCCGACCCCGCCATCGCGGAAGCGGACATGATCCAGTTCCGCGCCCGCCGGCCGGATGTGTCGGCCTTCTCCTACCCCGGTGCCAATCGCGGCTTCAGCTACAAGGCGAACCCGGCCTATGACGCCGCCGCCGCCGACCAGGCCATGGAGCGCACCCTGTTCTGGATTTCCCAGTACGTGGTCGGACAGGGCCCGGTGCAGCTGAAGAATGCCGGCGCCTATGCGCTCGCGAAGACCGAGAAGAAGGGCAAGAAGAAGTCCGAGGCCAACGACATGGGCCCGCCCATGGACTGACCTGCGAGGGCCAAGCATTGGCCCTCCCAATCCGCGTGCCGGCGGGCGTTCCTCTTGACGCGCCGCCGGCCCGGACGTTTCATCCCGGTAGCGGGCGATGGGTCCGGTTCATCACCCCGGATCAGGGGGCGCACATCCGCCGGAGCGTCGGACATGAGCGTGATCGAGCATGATTTCGGGGCAGGCAAGCGGCGGACGGAAAAGCGCTTCCGCGACCTCCTGAACCTCGATGCGCTGCACGAGCAGAATGTCCGCGCCAATCCCCTGCCCTATCTCGAGCGCGCGAGCGAGCGCATCTATCAGCTCGAAAAGACCATCTTCGAGGCGGCGCTGGCGGCCCGCCCGGCCTTCGGCGCCGAGGCCGACGACAAGGGGCCGACCGTGACCCTCAGCAAGGCGGAATACGACCGCCTTCTCGCCTGCCGCGCCATCATCGATTCCGCGCTCGCCGAGATCCAGGCGCGGCCGGAGGAAGAGCCCCGTTGAGGCCTAGAAATCCGTGAGCGCGCGGACGCGCCCACGGTGTGCACGTCAGTTATGGACGGAGGGCGGCGGGGTCCACTGATAGAGATCGCCCCAACCGTTGAGGGCCTTCACCTCGTGGGTGAAGCCGAGGTCGCCGAGTGCGGCGGCAAAGCCCAGTTGCTCGCCGCTCTTCACGCTGGCGAGCAGCGGCACCTTGCGGCCCTGCAATTCGCCGAGCAGCGCGGGGAGCACCGCATCACCCTTGGCGGCCGGCGCGACGGCGGCGTAGGTCACATGGATCGCCTCGCTGTTGCGGAAGCCCCATTCGAACGTATCGCGCCGGGCGAGCAGCGCGCCGACGATGCCCTTCTCATTGTCCACCACCACCGGCGACAGGCCGGACGTGCAGCAGGCGACGAGCTCGGACAGAAGCGTCTCCTGGTCGGCCTCGTCTTCCGCGTTGAAGGGGACAGCGGCGGCGGCCTGCCGCAGCAGCCCCCACAGGCCTTGGACGTCGCTGAGGGACGCCATACGGCGAGTCAATTCAGCCATGAAATGTATCTCCGGAGCAGACAGAAAAAGCAACGTGACTATCTTAGATCAAAGGCTAGTAAATTCAATAATTACCGCTCATGATCCCAGAATAAGCCGATGCCTTCACCTGACCGCACGACAGTGTCATGAAGCATACGCCCACATCCGGCGGATGTGCGATGCGCGACACCCAGCCCCGCTGCCGGCAGGCCGCCGCCGCTTGGCAAGAACCTTGCTGCGCGCACCGCGCGGGGACAGTCGATCGCCCCGCCAAACCCGTTTGGAGCCCCGGCCTCCGGAAAGTCCTTTCCCGGAGCGCGTCCTTTGGAGTGAGGCATGTCGACGAGCGAAGGTTTCTTCATCGACTGGGACGGCAACGCCCGCAGCGTCGATGATCCCGGCGGCGGATATCTGTGCGAGACCGACCGCGTGGCGAAATATGTGGCGGTGACCACCAAAACCGGCACGCTGGTGCACGAGGGCACCTTCTACAAGACCATGGAAGACATCGCGAAGGCCGGCATCAAGGCCGGCTTCGTGCCGGGCTCCCACCCCTGGGGCTCCAAGCAGGACGGCTTCTAAGCCTGCCGGCGCCGGGCCTGCGCGGTCATCTTCGCGCCGGCCCTCCCCACACAGCTGACAACCCCGGAGAATTGGCGATGCTCCCGACGACCATTCTCATCGACGAGGCCCCCCGCTGCGTCGTCCGCCCCAACGACACCAAGGCCCTCAACCGCTTCCTGCGCAACGCGAAGGATTTCCTCCTCGCCGACAAGCCGGAGGGCAAGATCACCCATCGCACCGCGGCCGAAGACGAGATGGCGAAGTGGAAGGATGCCCTCGCGCTGCACCAGGCCTGGGGCGGGTCCGACGAGGAATTCTTCGGCGTGCCGCTCTAGCGCCGCCCCTCGCCGCCCCGTCGCAGCCCTTGCCGTTTCAGGGCCGCGCGGCGTGGCCCACGGTGTCGTGCGGATTGCCGGCGGTGTTGCGCATCCAGTCCGCGAGCTTCGCCATGGCGTCATAGATGGCGGCGCGCGCGGCGGCATCCGCCACCGTCTCCTCCAGCGCGCCATGCATGCACAGCAGCCAGGCGTCGCGCTCCCCATTGCCGATGGAGAAGCCCATGTGCCGCTGGCGCAGCCGGGGATGGCCCTTCTCCGGCGAATAGAGCTTGGGGCCGCCGGTCCACTCGCTGAGATAGCGCTTCAGCACCTGCTTGGTATTGCCGAGATCATCGGCGTGCATGGCGCGGATGCCCTCCGCCTCGGGCAGCGTGTCCATGCGCGCATAGAAGGCCTCCACCAGCCGATCGATGACGACCGCGCCGCCCAGGCGCTCATACATGGTTGTGGTCTCGGCGACGTCCGACATGATCTGTTCCCTCGGGCTCGGCCCTATTCGTCCATGTTGGGCAAGAGGATGACCTCGGCCGGCGCGCCGGCGCCTTGCGCCGCGACAAAATCCAGGGCCGAGACCAGCGAAAGGCCGCCGTCCGCCTCCATCAGCACCACGGCGTCCGGCGGCATCCTGCCGAGCGCCTCGACCAGCTGAGCCACCGTCATCCGTCCTGCCCTCCTGTCGGCGCCGGGCTATTCCGGCCGCGTCGGCGATCCCGCCTCGTCGAAGGCGACGATCACCGTGTCCTCATCCACCATGCGCACCTCGGCGCGCTTCAGCGTCCCGTTGCCATGGTAGCTGTAGCGATGGGCCAGCTCGACCTCGCCATAGACCATCTTGTCGAAGCCGGTCAGCTGGCCAGCCTCGTCGAACCAGGCCCGGATGAAGGTGTTGCGGTGGGTGAGCTGCGCCTCGGGGATGGGCTCCACCAGCCGGAACGGCATCTTCACGCCGGTATAGGTGATAAAGAAGCGGCACTCGCCCGGCATGTCCGGCGGCACCGCGCTGGCGGCCTCTGCACTCATTCGTCCGTCTCCCGACACCTGCACCTTCGCCATCACGACTGCCGATCAGTCGGGAGAAATCATGATTTCCATGGTCTCGTCGAAATCGTCATAGGGAAAGCCGGCGACCTCCGCCTCCACCAGCGGCACGCCGCACAGGCACACATCCGCGCCCACGATGGCCACCGCCACCGGCTCCAGATGCGCCCCCTCGCACGCGCCCTCAGTGCAGGCGCCGCTCTCGATGTCGAACAGCGCCCCATGGCGGCCGCAGCGCAGATGCGTGCGCTCGGCATTGAAGAACTGGCCGCCACCGATGTTGAGCCACGCGCCCTTGTGCGGACAGGCATTCACATAGCCCACCACCTCGCGCGCGCCGGTGCGCACTACCACGATGCGGAACGGCCGCGCGTCCCCCTCCGGGGTCAGTCGGGAGAGATCGAACGCCTTCGCCTCGCCGGGCGGCAACTGGTGCGTCCCGCAGATGGCGAAGACCGCGATCTCGGCTTCGGTGTCCTGTTGCTCGGCAGATTGTTCGGCAGACATCACTTCCCCGCCCGCCCCTCCCGGAGGCGCCGGCCCCTGTCGCAAATGAAACAGTCCCTGACCGGCTGGAGCGGCAGATCCGCGGCCGACGTGAAACCATCCGGGATTAGCAGGAAGCGTGCCGAACGCCGGCAGCAACGAAAATGGCCGGCGCGGGGCCGGCCACTCCGCTTCTGTCAGGTGCCTCAGAGCAACCCCAGCTCAAGCTGGACCTCGTCGCTCATGCGCGACTTGTCCCATGGCGGATCGAACACCAGCTTCATCTTCACGTCGCTGACGCCGGGGACTACCACCACGGCCTCCTGCACCCAGCCGAGCATCTGCCCGGCAACCGGGCAGCCCGGCGCGGTCAACGTCATGTCGATCTCGACCCCGCCATCCTCCTTGACCTCGATCCGATAGATCAGGCCAAGATCATAGATGTTCACCGGGATTTCCGGGTCGTTGACGGTTCTCAGCGCCGCGACGATGCCTTCGAGAAGAACGGCATCATCCTCGGCGAATTCTTCGAAATTGCGCACCTCGCCGTGGACGATCATGGTCGTCGGTGCGGCAAGGCCGTGCTCCACAGGCTGAGTCATGTGACCAATGCCTCCTGCCCCCTCATCGTACCCGATAACGTAGCAAGCACGATGCCAACGATGGCCCCGGCCTTCAATCCAGACCCTCGGCGAGGGCCGCGACAACTGGCCACCCTACCGCGCCGGTGGGGTCGAGCACCTTGAGCGCCTCGAGCTTCTCCACCGCAAGCTCCGGCTGGTTCTGGCGCAGGTGAATGAAGGCGAGCGCCTTGAGCGTGTAGAGGGCGAACCGGCCCGGCCCGTCGGGCAGGAGGTCGTAGGGCACCCAATTGCGCCAGTCCGTATCCCAGCCCGCCTGGGTCGCCGCCTCGATAAGCCCGCCCCGTGCCGCGGCTTCCGCCTCGTCCAGATTGCCCTGGTAGGTGTGGATCTTGTAGAGGCAGAAATAGACCGGCAGCTCGGACGGGGCCGTGGCGAGCGCCTGGCGGAACAGTTCGTCCGCGCGCTTCCTGTCCTTGCGATAGGCAATGACGCCCTGCTGCAGCAGGGCGTTCACGGGGCCGGAGACCTCGCCGAAATTGATGACATCGGTGTTGGGGAAAAGATCGACGCTCACGTTTCTACCCTTCGGTGGGGCCGGCGAAGGGCGCCGCTCTACTTGACCAGATGAGGATTGGGCGCGGCTTCGGTGAGCCGGGCGCCGCGGAAGGTCAGCGCCCGGCTCACCGCCTTGGCGATGACAAGGGCGCGGGCATCGAGCCCGGTCCAGTCGGCGCCGCGGCCGCGTGGATCGATCTCCAGAAGCTTCACCCCGGCCGGAACCTCCGTACCGTCCCGCACCACGCCGCGCACCACACCGTCGAACGGAGCGCGGATGGGCTCGTTGCCGAGGAAGCCGATATGGAAATCCTTGTAGACGCGGGTGCCGATCTCGATGGCCGTGTGCCAGCGACCGGGCACGCTCGAATGCACGAAGCGCTCGCTCGTCACGCCGCCGAGATCGCGGGGGATGTGGTCCGGCTCGTCCGTGGGGCCGTGCTGGATCACCTGCCCCTCCTTGCCGGGGCGCGTCTCGATGGCGAGATCGCAATTGGTGCCGCCGCCGAACCCCGGCCCGAGGCCGATGGTGAGCCGCGCGAGGCGGCGCAGGTCCGGCGTCACCTGATACTTGTTCATGCGGGCATCGACGAGCAGCTCGATGGGGCCGAGGACGATGAGATCGAGCAGCCCGAGGGTGGTGACCAGCACGTCGCCGCGCAACAGGCCCTTGCGGACATCCACGCCGGTATCAGCCCGCACCGCGCGCACGCCGTCCACGCGCACGTCGTCCTCATACAGAGCGTCGTGAAAGGCCATCTTGCGCCGGATCACCGGCGGCACCGGATCATGCGACAGCACAACGCCATAGCCGCCGCGATGCAGCTCGACGGCCACGGCCGACGCGATCTCGTTGGTGCCGAGTATGGTTGCAAAGCCATTGCGCGCCGCACCGCGTCCCTGCTGTAGCAAATCGCTCATAACGGTTCTCGTTTCCCCGGGGCGACAAGGCGTAAGCAAGAGGCGGGCCGTTTGGAACAGCCCCAGGCTCGCCCCCATGCCCCCCCGAGCCGCGCCCTCCGGCGGCCGGGTCTGCCCTCTCCGGCCCGTCGCGCTGTCAGATTTGCGACAGCCCTGCCGCCGCTGCGGCCGCATTTGCACCAATGGCAAGTGGTGCCGCGCTTGCATGGGGGCGTCGCACATCGAAGGAGACAGCGCGATGGCCATGGCCGCAGACGAAATCGAGCGCCTCGTGAAGGAGGCTCTTCCAGACAGCCAGGTGATGATCATCGATCTCGCCGGCGACGGCGACCACTACGCCGCCCGCATCACCTCGGAAGCCTTCAAGGGCAAGAGCCGGGTCCAGCAGCACCAGATGGTCTATGCGGCGCTTGGCGAGCACATGGGCGGCACCTTGCACGCCCTCAAGCTGGAGACGCTGATCCCCAAGTGAGATCGTCCGCAGCGCCATACGCGTCGCGGCGGGTTCCGGCCCATTTCAAATTCCCATTTTCATCCGCTTCGTTTCAATCAGGAGACTGCCCCATGGCCACAACTGCCGAACGTATCGAAGACATCATTGCCTCCAGCGATGTGGTCCTGTTCATGAAGGGTATTCCCGCCGCCCCCCAGTGCGGCTTCTCGGCCGCCGTGGTGCAGGTGCTCGCCGGCGTCGGCGTGCCCTATCGCGCCGTGGACGTCCTGCAGGACCCGATGGTGCGCGAGGGCATCAAGGCCTTTTCCAACTGGCCGACCATCCCCCAGCTCTACATCAAGGGTGAGTTCGTCGGCGGCTGCGACATCGTCCGCGAGATGTTCCAGGCCGGCGAGCTGACCCAGCTCCTCGCCGACAAGGGCGTCGCCGTCACCGCCTGACGGGTTGATCCAGAAAAAAGGGCCCGGACGCGAGCGCATCCGGGCCCTTTTGCTGCACTATGGAACGACCTCGAAAACATGCCGGGCCGGATGAAACAGTCGGCCCTCAAGTATTCGCAAAACCGAAAGACCCTGCACCGGCCATTCGTCCAGGCCGGCTCACGCCGCCTTGGTAGCCGCCTCGACCTTGAAGGCGTCCACATCGGCGCGGGTCAGGCGGAACACGCCGCGACCGCCGGCCAGAGCCTGGTAGGTGAGCGGAACACGGTAGGACAGAAAATCGAACCATTCCTGCGGGTTCAGGCCCTGGGGCCGCTCGCTGATTTCGGCGATGGTCCCGTTGGCCGCAAAGCGGGCGTGAATGATGACTGCTTCGTCGCTCATCTCATCTCTCCTCTCAACGTTCTTCACTGGCGCGGACCCGAAGGGGAGGACTTGGCCGCCCGAAGCCCGCACGACGACTTGATTACCCGGCACGCTTTTTGTTGAGCCCCCGGCAGCGCGCCACCGGAAGCTATTGTCTTCAGCCACGGCCGGAAGGCTCCGCCCTTCCCGCCGCCGACAGTCCCGGCGCCCCGCGGGAGCGCCGCCCAGCGCGATCAGAAGCCCGAGAACTCGCCGAGCAGCTCGATGGTCACGTTCTCTGTGCCGAGCACGGTGACGTGCTTGGCGAGGCGGGACTTGGAGCCGACACCGACGATCGCGTCGAGGCTTTCGTTCTCCTCACGGGTGGTCTTGGAGAGGCCCTTGCGGCCTTCCTGGACGAACACGTGGGACGCGCTGCCGTCCTTGTCGCTCTTCTGGCGCTCCGCGAGCCCCGGCTCGACGGTGATGAGCGCCTCAAGGAGGTTCGTGCCCTCCCCGACTTCAATGGTCTTGCCCATGGGGAGGACCTTCAGCGTAACCGTGGACATCAACAACTCCTGTCGTTTCGTCTTAGTGTTTGGGGTGCGATCTTGTTGCGCTTCAGTAGATGGCGGCGCCCGCCCCTACATTGACCGAGGCATCCTTCATCGTTGCCACGATGAACTCGATCTCCTCCTCGCTCAGGTGGGTGTGGAACGGCAGCGCCACCGCGCGGTCGGCCACCTTCTCCGTCACGAGGAAGTCGCCCCGGCGATAGCCGAGGTCGAAATAGTGCCGCTGCACATGCAGCGGCGTGCTGTAGCCGGCGGATTCAACCTTCTCCACCTTGAGATCCTCGACGATGGAATCGCGGCTCGACTTGGAGAAACGGGTGCCGAGATGGACCACGTAGAGGAACCAGTTCACCTCGGTCACGTCCGGCCCGATGAAGGGGTCCTTGATGCCCTCGAAGGACTGGACGTACTTCTGGTAGAGGTGCTCCACCGTGCGCCGCTGCTCGAGGATCTCCTCGAGCCGGCGCAGCTGGGTCAGGCCCAGCGCGGCGGTGATGTCGCTCATGGCGCCCTGGTAGGGCGCGCTCATGCTGACGACGACGGAGGACCGCTCCTCCAGCTTGTGGGAGCGGAAGCGCCGCAGCGCCACGGCGACGTCGATGTCGTCCGTCACCACCATGCCGCCCTCGCCGCACACGATGGGGAAGGGCTGTGAGAAATCGAACACGGCGGTGTCGCCGAACGTCCCCACCAGCGCGCCCTTGTAGCGCGAGCCGATGGCCTCGGTGGAATCCTCGATGAGCGCCAGCTTGTGCTTGCGGGCCAGCTCCTGGAAGTCCGTCCACGGCGCGGGATGGCCGTTGGTGTTGCCGGCGACGATGGCCTTGGTCTTGTCGGTGATCTTCGCCTCGGCCTTGGCCGGCACGAGGGTCCCCGCCCAATAGTCGATGTCGGCGAACACCGGGCGCGCGCCGGACAGGCTGATGGCGTGCACCGTCTCGCGGAAGGAATAGGGCGAGGCGATCACCTCGTCCCCCGGGCCGATGCCGTAGGCCTTCAGGGTGTAGAGCAGGCCCAGCGTACCGCTCGGCACCGCGACGGCATATTTGCGGCCGAGATAGGCCGCGAACTCCGCCTCGAACTGCTCCGCGAGCGGCCCGCTGGACAGGCGCGGCGCCTGCATGGCCTCGGTCACCGCCTGCAGCTCGATGACGGTGATGTCCGGATCCGACAGGAGGATGCTGGTGGCCTCGCCCCCCTCGCACTCGCTCTCGCCGAGGTCGAAATCGTCCAGGAAATCGGCGTCGCTCATCACGCGCTCCGCCGTGCGAGGATCACGCCTGTGGCGGCGCCGGGATCGGAGGTGATGTGGGCGCAGTGGTCCGCGGTGTCGAGCAGATGCACGTCGTATCTGGGATAGGTGCGGAACGGCGCCTCGGTGACGTCGGAGGCGTCGCACTGGGTCCAGGAGAGCGCCGGAAAGCGCTTGCGCAGTTCGGCGAAGACCGGGCCCGCCGGCTCCTCGGCGGTGAGCACCTTCTCGATCTCGGTGAGGTCGCTGTCGCTCAGGGCCATAACCTTACTCTCCCGTGCCGGAATGAGACACGACCGGCGGCTTTGTCGCGGTCCGTCCCATGCCATGCAGGATCATTGCCAGTTTGGATCACTGCCAAAATCGACGCTCGGAGTCGTCGTTCAGAAGCTCCAGCAATTCCTTCAGCCGCTCGTGAATACTGTCGAGCTCCCAGAGGCGCTTGCCGTGGTTCTTGCGGAACAGCTGCCAGGAGGCCTGCTCCGGATCGAAGATCATCAGCGCGATGTCCACCACCCCGCCCTCGGGATCGATGTTGCGCGAACAGCACGCGCTCTCGATACGGTAGCCGCCCTCCGTGGCGACGACGCGGGGCGTGACATAGCGATAGCGCTTGCGCGCCCTTATGGCGCGCTCGATGCGCTTCCTGTCGAGATCGTTCGGATGAGCGGGCAGCCTCATCGTCCTATCTCTCGCGGCTGTGTGGCGCGCGCGGCCGGCGCCGCGCATCTGGAGCATTTTCGAGCGAAGTGGAGTCCGGTTCGCGCGGATAAAATGCGTATTGTCAAAAGCTTGGAGCATTTTCGGCGGACCGGTGTTCGCCGAAAATGCTCCAGGGTCAGAGCGGCTGGATCTCTTCCTCGAGGCAGCCCACCACCAGGCGCTCGTTGAATTCGATGAGGTAGATGGGCGTGTTCGTGTCCGTGTGCTGGCCTACCTGCACGATCTCGCCGACGGTGCCGACACCCACCAGCAGCCCCTCGTCCGGCATGTCGGGATAGGACCCGTCATTGTAGAGGTCGATGAGGGTCTTGACCTTCATGCCCCAATCATACTTGGGCAGGCGCGGTTCGAGCATCATGGCAATCAAACTCCGGGGGCGGGGGGCAGCGGGATGTCCTGTTCTTCGCGCGGAACGGCGCTTTCCAGTTCCTTGCGCTTCATGCCGACGCGGTTGCCGCTCTCGGTGAACTCGACGCCGTAGATGTAGAACTGCTGGAGGAAGGTGCCGATGGAGACGACGTAGCCGATCTCGCCCTTCTTCGCGAGAATCTCGCCGATCTCCTTGCCGGCATAGGTTCCATCGTTGCGGATCACCCGCTTCGCCTTCACCTTCTCGCCGAAATTGAAATAGGGCGGCTCGGAAATCTCCACCACATCGCTGTCGCGGACGATGTTGCTCATAGCGGCATCTCCCTCAAGAGCTGCCCGCCCGCCTCGATGCGGGAGCGGGCGACCTCGCGCACGAACTCGTCGTCATCTTCCAGGAACCGGGCGAGCTGGGACGGCGCCACCCGGCCGGCGACCTCGTGGCGCACCCGCCAGTCCGCGTCGGACGCGAGGGCCGGAAGAAGGTCCGGGGCGAGGCGCTGCGCCACCTCCAGGCGAACCGCCGCGCTGCGGTCACCGGCCATGCACATCAGCCATTCGGACGGCAGCCGCTGGGCCACCACCTTACGCACTTCCGGCTCGGGATCATCCACGAGGCGCGACAGCAGCGGCGGCGCGATGCGGCGGGCCACCACCAGGCGCACATAGTAATCGTCGTCCGCCAGCATGGGCGCGAGTTCCGCATCCTCCAGCAGCGAGACGATGCGGATGCGCACCTCGCGATGGGGATCGTTGCGCAGCGGCAGGATGAGCCGCTTGGGCAGCCGGCGCGCCGCATTCCAGCGCACCGTCTCCTCGGGATCATTGAGGAGCGGCTTCAGGAAAAAAACGTCGGCGTGCTTCGCTGCGATGGCGCGGACCTCGAAATGTTCGTGGCCCACGTAGGAATTGGCGAGCTTCGGATTCCAGTTGAAGAAGCGGTCGATGCGCCGGGCATAGCGGTCGTTCACGCAGGCGCGCCTCAGCTGGCACTTGCCCGCCGGCAGAAGGTCCGCCGCGTGGACACAGCTCCGGCAATCGATGTCTTCGCCGAGCCAGGTCTTGGCATCCTCGATGTCGTCGTCAGTCTTCATCGTCCTGCCCCGCTCTGTTCAGCACGTCGAGCAAGAGCTTCGCGCCGATCTTGTCGGACGGATCGAGCTCGAGCAGCTTCATCACCGCGGCGCGCCCCTCGTCGAGATTGCCGAGGCGCATGTTGAGGTAGGCGTAGCCCTTCAGCGTGAACAGGAAGAAGCGCGGCATCAGGCGGTCGTATCGGGAAAACTCCGCATCTTCCGCCCGCACGTCCCGCCAGTTGGCCGGGAGATTGGTCTCCCGCTGCGCCTTGGCGAGGCATTCCCGCGCCACCCCCAGGCACTCCCGCAGGCGGCCCTTGTAGAAGTAGAAGCGATAGAGGCCGATGAGCACCGCCGCATGGCCCGGGGCGATGGCCTCGGCCTTGCGCAGATGCGCTTCCGCCACTTCGTCCTGCTGGTAGGAGAGGCCGGCTTCCCACAGATGGAACTGTGCGTCCTCCGGCAATCCTCCGCCCATCACCGCGCTCGCAAGGAGCGCTTCGGGGGTCAGGACGTCGGGCTCGCCAAAGGCCTGTGCGGAACCCTCCATCCCCTGTCCCCGTCCTGTCCTTGAGCCGGTGCCGGTCGAACCCCGGCCCGGTGAAGTCCGGGGCGGCGCCAGGCCGCCCCGGAAGAGGGTTCTCCCCGCCGTCAGTGGGCGTGGGATGAGCAGGTAGTCGCCTTGGGATCGTTGAAGACGAGCCCGGTCTTGGCGGCCGTGTCGGTGAAGTCGATGGTCACGCCATCGAGCAGCAGGCGGCTTTCCGCCGGCAGGAACAGCTTCACCCCGTCCTTCTCCACCACCACATCGCCGGGCTGCGGTTCGGGCAGCACAGAGATGTCGGCGTTGAGACCAGAGCATCCGCCGGGCGTCACATGCATGCGGAAGCCGGCGGTGGGGCCGCCGTCCGCCATGATCATCATGCGCATGAAGCGGGCGGCGGAGCGGGTCATGGTGAAGTTCATCGCGCAGCTCCTCAGGCGGTGGGCTGGTAGCGGGGATATGCGTTGTCAATCACGCAGGTATCGTCCACCGGACAGACCGCCGCGCACTGCGGCACGTCGAAGTGGCCGATGCACTCGGTGCACTTCTTCGGATCGATCACGAACGTCCCGTTCTTCTCCGAAATGGCCACGTTGGGGCATTCCGGCTCACAGGCCGAGCAGCTCGTGCACTGCGACGCGACGATTTTGAGGGTCATGGCGATGCTCCTTGTCTTCGCCGGTCAGGCCGCGTTGATGAGCGCGCCCTGCCGGATCTCGGCGTCGCCGCGCGCGGTGTGGACGATTTCGCCGGTCTTCACCTTGTTCAGGTATTCCTTGAACCAGGTGATCGCCGACTTCTCGATGAACTCGTGGGCGAAGGTGTCGACGGGCTCGATGCCGGCCTTGATGAGGTCCGCCTTCGGGCAGCCGCCGATCTTCGCCACGAACACCGCGTGGCAGTCGTTGATGGCGCGGATGATGGTCTCGAGGCTGTCCTCCTCGCCGTAGCCGCCCTGGCAATACAGGTCGACGCGGCGATGGCCGACGAACTTGGCGCCCGCCGTGGAGAGTTCCCATACCTGGAACTCCTTGGCGTGGCCGAAGTGCTCGTTGATGAGGCCCGAGCCCTTGGTGGCAACCGCGGTGAGCAGCTTGATGTCGCTCTGCTCGCCGGCGAGAGCCTCCAGCTCCTCCTGCTTCGCCGCCACCTTGGCGACGCGCTCTTCCTCGACGAGGGCCTGGTAGGCCTTGCGGCTGTCGAGGTCGTAATTGACCTCCATGGCCATGATCTTGTCGGTGGTGAACTCGGCGGAGCGGTCCTCGCCGAGGAGGCCCACGGCGTCGGCGCGGCACTGGCGGCAGTGACGCATCATGTTCATCTCGCCCTCGCACTCGTCCTGGAGCGCCTTGAGCTCCTGGGCGGTCGGGCCGCGCTGGCCGTTGAGGCCGAACACGGTGCCGTGCTCGGGGGAGGAGATGAGCGGCATGATGTTGTGCAGGAACGCGCCACGCGACTTCACAGCGCGGTTCACTTCCACGAGGTGCTTGTCGTTGATGCCCGGGATCATCACCGAGTTCACCTTGCACAGGATGCCGCGCTCGGTGAGCATCTCGAGGCCGAGCATCTGCCGGTCGGTGAGGAGCTTGGCCGCCTCATAGCCGGTGTAGCGCTTGTGCTTCCAGAACACCCAGGGATAGATCTTCGCGCCGACCTCGGGGTCCACCATGTTGATGGTGATCGTCACGTGGTCCACGTTGAAGCCGGCGATGGTGTCCACGTGGTCCGGCAGGGCAAGGCCGTTGGTGGACAGGCAGAGCTTGATGTCCGGGGCGGTCCGGTTGATCAGCTCGAAGGTCTTGAAGGTCTTCTCGGGGTTGGCGAGCGGGTCGCCGGGGCCGGCGATGCCGAGCACGGTCATCTGCGGGATGGTGGAGGCCACCGCCAGCACCTTCTTCGCGGCCTGCTCGGGCGTCAGCTTCTCGGAGACCACGCCGGGGCGGCTCTCGTTGGCGCAGTCATACTTGCGATTGCAGTAGTTGCACTGGATGTTGCACGCCGGGGCAACGGCAACATGCATACGCGCATAGTGGTGGTGGGCTTCTTCACTGTAGCAGGGATGGTTCTTCACCTTCTCCCAGATCTCGGTGGGCAGGTCGCCCTGGCCGGCCGACGAGCCGCAGCTCGCCTTGCCCGAACCTCCCGAGGTGCCGCAGCCCTGGTGCTCGGCCTTGGCCTGCATGACCTCGGCCAGCTTCTCGTCCATTCCGACGGCGTTCATGCCAACCGCGTTTTCTTGCTGTGTCGACGCGTGCATCTATCTGCTCCTCGCTTGCAGCAGGATCCCGATAAATCCTTGGCTGAGAGAGGAGCAACAGCCGTGCCAGCCCGACAGGGGACAGATACCTGATAAATATCAATCACCTGGAGGCGAGGCATCTGGCTGTCGGCTTGTGAACATCGAGCCGCGACACGACTGACATGTTGGAAAAGTTACATGCTCGGCGTCGATTTGCGGCCTGTCCCGGCGCGCATTTGATCGAGGTCAATGCGAGCCCGAGAATCCCCTTCCCTCGCCTGCTTCCGGGCGAAGGCCGCAACCCCAAAAGCAAGGGGAGCATGTCCGGTGCCGGACATGCTCCCTCTCATTGGTCACGCCGGGACGCAGCCCGCATCAGGCCGACATGATGACGTCGAGCGCCTTCGGCAGCGACATGGCGATGGGCGTGATGGCGTGGGTGAGCAGGAAGCGCAGCTCGTTCTTGGTGAGCGTCGCCTCGTCCACGATGGCGAAGTGCGGCGCGCGCGAACGCTTGGAGATCTGCCGGGCGTAGGTGCGCAGCATCTGGTCGTGGAAGCGACAGCCCAGGAACAGGAAGCTGCGCTCGGTGCGGCGGTTCTTCACCACGTCCGGGATGGGCGTCTGGATGTCGATCTCGGTGAGGACTTCCACATAGTCCGCGTCGGAGATCAGCCAGTTCTTCGCCGGCGCGGCGCTGCCGTGGGGCTTGTAGAGCACTGTCTTCCAGCCTTCGACCGTCGCGCGGTCGCTCTCGGTGCCGGCGGGATCATAGAAGCGATACCAGCGGTCCTCGCCGATGCCGGCGCGGGTGATGCCCTGCGCCTCGCCCCAGTCGGCACGGCCGGCGAGGGCTGCGCGCATGGCGCCGTCGTACCAGGTGTCCACGATCAGCGCGAGGGGCAGGCCCGCGAGGAAGGTATGGAACGGCAGCGGCGGCACCTCAGGCCCGAACGCCTCCGCCATCAAGGCGGAGACGGTGTTGCGGTGCTTCATGCTCTCGATGTGCTGGGCCGCGGCCCAGCAATTGCCCTTGGCGCGCTTGGGCAGCGCCACCTTGGTGCCGAAGAAGACCGACAGGTCTTCCGGCGTCACCGGAATGGCGGGGGCTCCGAGGGCGAGGAGGCCGGGCCCGAGGTAGGGCACGACCTTGTCGGCGCGCAACTCCGCCGCCACGTCCTTCAGGACGGCTTCGGCGTCGGCGAGCTTCAGCGTCTCGATATTGGCGACGGAAATGTTCATCTCAGCTCACTCCTCCTCGCCACGCTTCTTCGCGTTGACGGTGATGGGCAGGGTGGTTCCCTCGGCCATCTCAGGCAGGTCGAGCACCCAGCCGTTGGCGATCTTGATCCAACCACCCCACAGGGACTCGTGCTCGAACTCGACGATCGGCTCCTCCAGGTCCTTTTTGGGGACGTAGATGGACAGGCCGATTTCCGGGGAACGGCGAATCATGACTTTCATTTATTGGCTCCTTGATCGGGCTTTACTCGCCGCTGTGACCCGGCAGGACCGAAGCCCGAACGGGGACGCTGGTGATGCGCGCCGGGCGCGGGGCACCGCACGGAGCACGAAGGGGTGTGGCGCCGCGCGCCGGACGTTCGGCATGGCCGACATCAGACATGATCGGCGACGGCAGATGCATCGCCCGTGGCCGCCGCCCAGGCCGGCGACATGGCGCGCAGGCGGGCGACGATGTCGGGCAGAACCTCCAGCACCCGGTCCACATCATCGCTCGTGTTCTCGCGCGACAGGGACAGGCGGAGCGCGCCATGCAGCGCGCTCGCGGGCAGGTTCATGGCGCGCAGCACATGGGAGGGCTCGGTGGAGCCGGAGGTGCAGGCCGAGCCGGTGGAGGCCGCGACGCCGGCCTTGTTGAGATTGTGCAGCACCGCCTCGCCGTCGAGATATTCGAAGGCCACGTTGGCGGTGTTGGGCAGGCGGTTGTCGCCGTCGCCGTTGAGGAGGGTGTGGCTGACCTGCTGCAGGATGCCCTGCTCCAGCCGGTCGCGCAGCGCCTTCACGCGGGTGCGCTCCTCCTCCATGTGGGCAAGGGCCAGCTCGGCCGCCGCGCCGAGGCCGATGATGCCGGGCACGTTCTCGGTGCCGCCGCGCCGCCCACGCTCCTGATGGCCGCCACGCACCAGCGGGCGGAACTTCACGCCCTTGCGCACATAGAGCGCACCGATGCCCTTGGGGCCGTGCAGCTTGTGACCGGAGAGCGAGAGCATGTCGATCTCGGTGGACTTGAGATCGATGGCGACCTTGCCTACCGCCTGCACCGCATCGGTGTGGAACAGGGCGCCCGCCGCATGGGCCTGGCGCGCGAGATCCGCCACCGGAAACAGCGTGCCGGTCTCGTTGTTGGCCCACATGACGGAGACCAGCGCCGTCTTCGGCGACAGCGCGGCGGCGAAGGCGTCGAGGTCGAGCCGCCCCTGCCGGTCCACCCCGATGAGGTGGACCTTGATGCCGCGCGTCTTCTCCAGATGGGCGACGAGGGTGAGCACGGCGGGATGCTCCACCGTGGTGGTGACGATCTCGTCCCGCCCCTCCTGGGTCTCCAGCGCGGAGAGGATGGCGGCGTTGTCGGATTCCGTGCCGCCCGAGGTGTAGATGATCTCGTGGTCGAACTGGGCACCGAGGAGGGCCTGCAACTGCTTGCGGGCCTTTTTCAGCGCCTCGCCCACATGCTCGCCGAAGGCGTGGGTGGACGAGGCGTTGCCGAAATGCTCCGAGAAGAACGGCAGCATCGCCGCGACGACGGCAGGGTCGGTGCGCGTCGTCGCGTTGTTGTCGAGATAGACCGGGCGCACGGCGCTCACCCCTCGGGTCGGCTGCGGCGTCTTGCTGTGTGGCAGGCCGTCAGCGGATGGGAGACGGCGCCGCCGGCGCCGGAACGGCCGGGGCAGCCGCGGCGGGGGTCGCAACGGGCTTGGGAGCGGCGGGCTTGGGCGCAGCGGAAAGCGCCGGGCCGGGGCCCTTCAGGCTCACCAGCGGCTTGTTCTGCGCACCGGCAACGGGGATCAGCCGGATCAGCTCGCCGAGGCGCTCGACGATCTTGGACTGGATGCCCTCGATGGTCTCGCTCGCCAGTTTGCAGAAGACGCAGGCGCCGGTCATCTTCACCATGACCTTGGTGCCGTCGATCTCCACCAGCTCACAGTCGCCGCCGTCGCGGACGAGGTTGGGACGGATTTCCTCGATCACCTCGCGGATGATCGCCTCGCGGCGGGCTTCACGGCTGAGCGCGGGCGCTTCGGTCTCGGCCAACATCGCAATATCCTCTCTGTGTTCTCTGTTCTGCCGCCCGTTAGAGGACGGCGCGCGGATGGCGGTCAGCCGAAGGATTTGCCGCAGGAGCAGCTGGAGGTGGCGTTCGGATTCTCGAAGGTGAAGCCGGAGCCTTCCAGGGCCACCACGAAGTCGATGGTGGTGCCGGCGAGCAGCTCGTGGCTCTTGTTGTCGACGAAGACGCGCACGCCCTCGCGCTCCACCACGGTATCGTCGGGCTCGGCGTCGCTGACGAGGCCCATCTTGTATTGATAGCCGGCGCAGCCGCCGGTCTCGACCATGATGCGCAGGCCGCTGACGGGCTGGTCGGCATCATGGATCGCGTCGCGGACCGCATGAAGTGCGCTGTCGGTCAAATTGATCATTGCTCGACCTTCGCTTGAAAGACTGGTCTGCCGGCACAGCAGCAAGCCCCGTGCCAGACGGCAACGGGCTGATTTCTTTCGATTTTCAGGATCGAAGCTGTTGCCTTTGCGACGCGTGTCCGGTTTCGGACAAGGGCGCGACCCCCTCCCGCCGGCCCCGCGCGGCGCGCCGGATGGACGAAGCGCACCCCGCCGCAATGCCGGGCGAGCCCCGCATTTCCGTGCCCGTGCGGACTTCCCGCGCCTTGCCGGAAGCCCTCGGCGTGTGCCCGCACGGGGCCGATTGTCGCTGGCGGCGGCTTTCACCTCGCCCGTCAGGCGAAGCGGCAAAGGGCTTGCATGAAGCGCAGCGCCTGCCCCTGCGCGGGTGGCCCGCCGAACGGCATTCGGTGGAGGGCTGCACTCTCTCCCGGGCGATCCTGTCCGGGACGAGCGCGGCTCGCGCCCGTGTTGAACCCAAGACCCGTCTGAACAGTCGTGTGCTGAACCGGAGACCTTTTTGATGACCGCGATCGAGAACACCCCCCTGGGCCGGCTGGATAAAGAGGGGCGACTCCTGAATGCCGTGCTCAAGCAGCCCACCAAGCCCGGCCGCTTCGATTTCCGCGGCGACATTGCGCTGAAGTTCCAGCAGCAGGTCGCGGACGAGAAGCGCCCGCCGGAATACACCATGGAGCAGGTGCTGACCTTCGCCGAAGAGGGCAAGTCCACCATCCCGGTGCTCGCCGGCTACCTGCAGAATTTCGCCTTCCTCTCCGACGTGGTCGACGTGCTCGGCGACGCGCTGGCGCCCGACGGCAAGTATTTCCTGTTCTGCAACAACATCGACCTGCTGGCGAAATATCGCGTCACCCACAACGGCAAGACCTTCTACGTCCTGCCCTGCGACGAGAGCACCGTCTGGAAGGAGATGACCGATCTCCTCTCCATCGACAAGAACGACATCAAGAAGATGGACACCGGCGGCAAGACCGACGTGGTGCTCGATGCCGCCGCGGCGTGGCACGAGGATTACGAGATCATCACCTACGAGAAGGGCGTCTCCATCATGGAGCCGGTGAAGAACCGCAACGAGAACCGCCCGGTCTGATCCAGGGGCCTGCGCCCGTGCCGCCCGGCAGCACCGGGTGGCACGCCGGGCCGTCTTCGGCAGCGCGTCGCGACACAAAAATGGCCGGGCAAGCCCGGCCATTTTCAGTCCCATAGGGAGCGCCTCTCAGACGCCGCCGCCCTCGTCAGAGCAGGAGGTGATCTCCTCCTCGTCGTCGTCTACCTCCTCGGCCAGCGTCACGCCGGTCACGCAGATGTCGTTGTCGAGCACGGTGAGGGCCACCGGAATGAGGCTCTTGCCCTTGCACGGGCCTTCGAGGCACACGCCGGTGCCCAGCTCGAACAGGGCGCCGTGCTTGCCGCACATCAGGCGGATGCCGTTGGGATCGAGGAACTGGTTGCGTTCCCAGTCCAGCTGCACCTGGTCGTGCGGGCAGCGGTTGATGTAGCCGAACACCTGCCGGCCCCACCGCACCACCACGATCCTGAACGGCTGCTCGGTGCCGTCCTCCACCACCTGCATCAGCTCGAAGCCCCGCGCCCGCTGGCTGGGGATGTCGCTCATGGAGCAGATGACGTAGGCGACGGCGGCCGCCTCGTCCGGGAGGGCATCCTGGGGGGCCTCGTTGTCGATGACGGTCGGTTCCATCTTATCCTCGTTCACGATGCACGCGTCAGGACCGGGCCGCTGCCGGCGCCGGGGGTCAGGGGAGCGCCGGCCTCGGCCTTGGCCAGCAGGCGCCGGTTGGCGGCGAGGCAGAAGTCCCGCCAGGCCGCGGCGACGTCGCGCAGGATGGTCTGCACATAGTCGCGCGAGAGGTGATGCTCTCCGGGGAAGTTGGAAAGCGCACAGGAGGTGCGGTTGAACGCGACAACATCGTCGAGCAGCGTCTGGATGAAGTCGCGGAACGGCAGCTGCACGTCGCTCATCAGCGCGGAACGGCCCTTCTCCACCGGCACGTCGCTCATGTCGAAGGGCAGGGTCTCGATGAGGTCGGCCGCGCGCTCATAGATGTCCTCGATGGCGCCCAGCATCGCCCTCTGGGTCAGCTGCTCGCGATCCTGGCTGGCGAGCGCCCGGTTGAGGCGGATGCGATAGGCCTCGAACGCCGCATCGTTCTGACCGCCGACCCAGTTGGCGAAGCGGGCGAGGCTGGCGGCATTCAGCGGCAGACCCTCGGGAACGGCGGCCCCCGCCTCTTCCGCCCGCTCGCGCGACAGGGCTCGGTCGATGCGCCGCGCCGCCTCCAGCGCGCCTTCGAGGTAGCCGGCCCCCTGCGTCGCCGTCTCGGAGCTGCCGAGATGCAGCCGCCCGTCCCACAGCGGCCGCCGCAGCAGGGGATTGGAAAAGGCCACGTGCTCGCCCCGCGGCTCCGCCTTGTCGCGGGCCGAACAGGTGAAGGCCTCCCCGGCCCAGTCCTGATAGAGCTGCTCGCCGCCTTCCGCCGCCGAGCCGAACACCTGCACCATCTGGCTGTCCATCAGCATGGGCAGGCCATCGGCGAAGGCTTCGCGCAGATCGGGAGGAAAGCTCAGGAAGCCGCCGAGGGCCGCCTTGGCGCCGGTGACGTCGCAGGCATCGAAGATCTCGCCGACCACGGCCTGCTCGTGGGTGACGAAGGCGTTGCCCGACTGGCCGGCGACCCGCCAGAAGGCGGAGGGATAGGCCATCACCACCTTGGCCTGCTGCGCCATCCAGGTGGGCGCGGCGCCCATGGCATCGAAGGTCGCGCCGTCGAGTTCCGGAATGAAGCGCACCGTCTCCGCGACGAGGCGCGGCGGCAGCGCCACCACCACATGGCGTGCCTCGACGATGAAGAACGCATCGTCTACCCGGAAGGTCAGGACCACATGGTCGCCCTTGTCCTCCACGCTGTGGAGCACGTGGTTGAGGCGCAGGCGCTCCTCGCCGATGCTTTCGGCGAGAACCGACACCAGACGCGCCATACCGCCAGCGACCCGCCGCGCGCCACCATGCACCTCCTGTGCGAACCCCTGGGGGTTCTTGTCCGCCTCGGTGAGGTGCAGCACCGTGCCTTCGTCATGCTGGGGGAAGGACGCCAGGCCGAGTTCCGCGACGAAGGCGGCAATGAGCGGCTGGGTGTCGGGCCAGAACCAGGTGGGACCGAGATCGAAGGCCGCGCCGTTGCTGGAGGCGACGGCCGAGAGGATGCGCCCGCCGAGCCGGGGACGCGCCTCGAACAGGGTGAAGCTGCGGTCCTGTTTCTTGAACTGCCGCGCCAGCGCGAGGCCGCAGAGCCCTCCGCCGATGATCGCCGTATCCAGCATGGAACAGTCCTCGCAAATCTTGCTGATTGGAGCCCTTGCAAGATTCGCGCACAGTCCCGGAAAATATGGCCTTCCGGGCATTTCCCACGCACTGTGACGGCAGACACGGTCGGCTTTGGGCCTCGCCCTGTGGGATCGCCCACCTCGGCTGCGTCGCATTTCCCGCGTGGTGCGACGGATTTCCGACACGGCGCCCGCCTTTACCTCCGATCGATGGGGCGTCTTCCGGTCCGTCCACGGCCGCGAACCCGCATCGACGCAAGACTTCCGGCGTTTTCACAAGACGAGCGGAAGTCATGGCGCCGACCCGCCCGGCGGCTGGCACGAAACTTGATCCCCTCAACGGACAGTTCGTTTGACCGATAGTGCCCCGGAGATTGGAAATGCTCGTCGCGTCCGAATTCGCCTCGTCCTCCCTTGACGATATAAAGGCTGCCCTCGCGGGCGGAACCCTGACCTTCTATTCCGTCGCCCGCCCGGTGAATGCCGACCATCCGGTGGACCGCAGCGGAAAGCTCGCGGCGTTCACCTTCGCCACCCCGGCCTTCACCACGCCCTCCGAAGACGGCTCGGAAGTGCCGAGCTTCGTCGATGCGGCCGTGAAGGCGGGCGAAGTGGGCACCCCCGGTTTCGCTCGCGCCGTGACCGCCGACGGCAAGACCGTCGCGGACTTCTCGGTCGGCCCCGGCGCCCGCGAAATCAAGCTCGCCGAAGTGTCCTGCTCGCCCGGCGCGCCGGTGAAGGTGGTGAAGTTCACCTTCAATCCCGAAGGCGGCTGGCCCGAGCGCCCCGACTATTACGACGCCCATCCGCGTCCCGGCTACAGCCTGCCCAAGGTGCGCTGAGCCCCACCCGATGCCGTCCCGGGGCCCCCGCCCCGGGACGTGACTGCCCCCGGAAGCGACGTCACCTGCAGACCATCCCACAGCCACAGGAGAGCCTTGCGTCATGTCCACCGTTCTTCCCGGACCGCTGGTGAGCACCCAATGGCTGGCGGACCATCTGTCGGCCCCGGACGTGAAGATTCTGGACTGCACCTGGCTGCATGAAAGCTCCAACATGGACGGCCGCACCCAGTATCGCGGGCGCCATCTGCCGGGCTCGGTGCATTTCGACATCGATGCGGTGGCCGACAAGACCAGCCCCCTCCCCCACATGCTGCCGCCGGCGGCGGAGTTCGCCAAGAAGGTGGGCCTGCTGGGCATCGGCGACGGCGACAAGGTGATCGTCTACGACCGCATGTGCGGCGGCGCGGCCGCGGCGCGTGTGTGGTGGATGTTCCGCACCTTCGGCTATCACGACGTCGCCATGCTCGATGGCGGCTACGGCAAATGGGTGAAGGAGAAGCTCCCCTCCGACATGTCGCCGGTGCGGCCCGAGCCCAAGACCTTCACCGCAAGTCTCAATCCGGCCCTCGTGCGCGCGCTGGACCAGATGCTGGCCAACGTCGCCTCCGGCGCCGAACAGGTGATCGATGCGCGCGGCCCCGCGAAATTCGCCGGCAGCCAGGACGACGTCTTCCCGGCGAAGAAGAAGGGCCACATCCCCGGCGCCATCAACCTGCCCTGGGGCGACCTCATCATCGAGGAGAGCGGGGAACTGGTCCAGCCCGACGCCATCAAGGCCCGCCTCGCCGCCGCTGGTGTCGATCTGGCAAAGCCCATCGTCGTCACCTGCGCCTCCGGCACCATCGCCTGCGTGGTCATGCTCGCCCTCTACCTCATCGGCAAGACGGACGTCGCGCTCTACGACGGCTCCTGGGCCGAATGGGGACTGAAGGACGAGACGCCCATCGCGGCGGCGGCCTGAAAGGAAACCCGCCATGGCGACCGACGACCTCACCCTCCTCGGCGACGGCGACGAATTCACGCTGCACGGCGCCGGCGACCAGACCCATTTCGTCCTGCGCTTCAAGCCGGACGGCATGGTTGCGGACATTTCCGGAGAGGACGCGGAACGGTTCCGCGGCGACTATGAAACGGTCCGGTCGCAGTATCCGGGCTGGAGTTCGGACCAGGTCCTGGCCCAGCTCTGGGATCAGGGCGGCTACAGCTGGCTCGCATCGCCGGAAGGCTGAGGCGCACGCCGCGCGCAGATGAAACACCGGTGAAAGCCAACGGGAGAACAACATGGCGACCACGCTCATCAAGACCACTTCCGACGGCCGAAAGCTCGAGGTCTCCGGCCTCGCGATCCTGTTCGACGGCCAGCTCGAAGCCTTCGACCTCACCGAGGTGAAGATGCACCCCAACCGCCGCAAGATCTGGGAGGTGCATCCGGAAGCCACCCACATCGCCGGCCGGGTGACGCTCACCAAGGAAGAGGCGGAAGCGGTCGAAGCCGCCTTCAAGAAGGCCGAGGCGGAGATCCTCGCCAGCCCCGCCGCCATCAACGAGCGCTTCCGCATTGCCATGATGTGGCGGGCCCGCAGCGAAGGCATCGAGTGAAGGGCTGACCCACCGGCGTTGCACGCGGACCAGGTAAAAACCAAAGAGCCCCGGCATGCCGGGGCTCTTGTCGTTTCGATGCCTGTGAGAGCCGCCTATTCCGCGGCCTCCGGCAACGCGAGCGGATCGTTGCCGTTGGCGGCCGCGCGGGCATTGCGCGCGAGGCGGGATTCCCCATCCTCGGCGCCGAAGCAGATGTGGAATTCATCGCAATCCGAGCACACTGGCGCCGCGCACAGGGTGAAACCCTCCGAGCCGCAGACCATGCGGTAGAGGAACTTCTTCCACTTCATGTCCTGGCTGTTCTTGCGGGCGAGCGGGGCGAAGCGGCGGGTCATCAGTTCCCGCAGCTCGGCACGACTCCTGAGCCCCAGATCCTGCCATAGATGGTGGGGGGACTGGCAGCGCCGGGAAATCATCGCAATGAAATGGGTCTGCAGCCGGCCGGCATCGGAAGAATAGATGCCGAGGATGTCGCGCACCGACTGTTCTTCGGGCGTCACCTCGATCGCCCGAGGATCGACCTGCGCGGCCAGCATCGGGGCGGACGCCGGAAACAGAATGGCGGCGAGGTCGAGGAAGGCCGCGCGGTCGAGGCCGACCGCCTCGAGCCGGTCCCGGCCCTCCTCCTCCGCCTCGGCAAAGGCGAGGCCGATGATGGAGGCCGCCACGTGAACGTCGAACGCGTCCGCGGCCGAGGAGGACGATGACGCGATCAACCAGTCATAGACCTCTTCGGCGCGCATGGCGGCACTCCTTGAGCGACACGCGCGGGCCGAAAAAGCCCGCGCTCGGGCGCTGCCGCCTCAGGCGGCGGCCTTCTCCAGGCCGTGGATCTGGCAATTGGCCGGGCAGACGCGCGCGCATGCACCGCAACCGATGCAGGCGCCCATGTCGTTCATCACCATCACCTTCTTCTCGACCTCATCGTCCTCGTCATCATCGAGGGCGACGATGTCGCCGTCCTCGTTGATGCCCTTGAGGGTCATGACGTCGCGGCCGCAGACCTTGTAGCAGCGGCCGCAGCCGATGCATTTGTCCTTGTCGATGTCGAGCAGGTAGTCTGGCTGCCAGGCTCGACCATCCCTGGTTTCGTTAGACATCTGAAAATCGCCTTTCAAAAAATGCTAGGCGGCCTCGAGTCCCTTCAAGTCCGCGCGCTTCTTCTCAAGCTCGGCAAAGGCATCATGCGCCTTCTTGGCCACAACCATGATCTGCTCCCAGTTGATCGGGAGTTCTTCGGACAGATCGTGGAGGTCCATCTTGGACTGTGTCGCCTTGGCGGACAGCTTCTTGATCTCGGCCTTGAGTTCGTCCACGTCGCTCATGGGTGCACCTTGGGTCTGGTCAGTATTTCGCCACTTCGGGGAACTTGTTGATCATCTCGACGCCCTGCTGGACGAACTTCGTGCCCTCTTCGGCGAGCTTGCCGAGATTGTCGAAGCCGAAGCGGTGGACGTCGCGCAGCTGCTTGTTGACGACGATCAGCCGGCCGCCGATGAGCACCATGCGGCCGAAGCCTTCGTGGCTCATCTTGAGCATGGGCGAGATCATCACCCGCGTCTCCTTCTCGATCATCAGGCAGATCGCATTGAAGAACAGCTCCAGGCGCCAGATGGTCTCCGGGTCGGGATCGCCGATGAGGGGGAGCGCGCGGCGTGCCTCCTTGTCGACAATGTAGGGCTCGATCAGATCGAGATCGGCCTTGCCTTCCCACGCGCCGTGGGTGTCCTGGGCGCGCCAGACCTTGATGAGTTCCTTGATGAACGGGGAGTCAGCGGCCTCTGTCGGCTCGATGACTTGCGCTGCTTCGGCCATGACTATCCCTCACTCGTCGAAATCGAACGTGCGCTCCTGGCCCTTCGACATGACCTTGCGCAGCCACGGGGGCGGATTGCCCTGAAGGACCACCTCCAGCTTGCCGATGAGATCGGAGATCTCCTCGGGCTGGTTGACCTTCATGGGATGAATGTTGTTGGCCACCACGCGGGCGGCGCCGGAGCCGCCGATGGCGGCCACGTAGAGGATGGTGCAATCCTTGATCGCATCGATCTTGGGCGCCAGCTTGTCCTCGTTTCCGTCTTCCTTCAGGTCGCCGTCGAATTCGATGGCCTCGATGAAGTGATGGCCCTCCGGGCCGACCTCGTAGATGGCAATGTTCTTCGCCCAGCCGAAATGGGCATCGACCCTTTTGAGATCCTGGGTTGCGAATGCGACTTTCATGGAAGGCTCGCCTCTCTCGCGGTCTCGGTCCTTGCGGACTTCAGTGGTGGGCGGTGCTGGGTGCGGGTCCGAGGTCGGGCGCGCCGGCAGGGGTGGCAACATGGGCCCCGCCATGGCCGTGGCCATCGCCGTCCCACGGGTTCTTCCACGTGTCGGGGGTCGCGTCGTGATTCTGCTCGTGGTCGGCGATGCACATGTTGGCCAGCGTGAACATGAGGTCGCGCGTGCCGCGATAGCCGACTGTCATCTTGTGGCCGGAGCCGATGCGATCGAACATGGGAATGCCGATGCGATAGAAGGGAATGTTCAGCCGGTCCGCCGCCTGGCGCCCATGGGAATGGGTGAGCAGCAGGTCGCAGCCCCGCTCCTTCGCCAGCGTCTCCAGGTCCTCGAGATCACCGAGCAGCACCTCATCGCAGGGCAGCTTCTCGAACACCGGCGACTGGGTGGTGGTGACGGCGGCGGTGATGTGCGTGCCCATCTCGTGCAGAGCGGAGGCGACATCGAACAGGAGGTCCGGCTCGGCGCCGATGGCGAGCTTGCGGCCGCCGAGGTGGAAGTGGGCGTCCAGCATGGCATCCACCAGCTGGCCGCGCTGCCGGCGATAGCGGCGCGGCACCTCGCGTCCCGAGATCTCGCTCAGGAACATGAAGAATTCGTCGTTCGGCCCGAGCCCGCAGAGCCGCTCGAACAGCCGATAGGGCGTGCCCGTCTTCTTCTGCATCGCCTCGGCCGCCGTCTTCATCTGCGTGCCGATGGCGACGGTCCAGGCCGCTTCGCCCATGGCGGCGACCTCGTCCACGCCGATGCCGCCGATGGTGGTGGGCGTGAAGTCGTCCGGGATGTGTCCATCCAGCGAGCCGGCGAGGTCCGGAAGGAAGGACGGCTCAAGGCCGAAATCCTCGAGGATGCAGCGCAGTTCGTCGAGATCGCCGGGCTGCAGGTGGCAGCCGGGCAGCACGTTGACGCGCTTCGGGTTCTTCGGCGCGTCCGGCGCGGGCTTCTTCACCAGCACCTCGACGATCTTGGCGACCGTCTTCTCCCATCCGTCCTGGAAGGCGTCCTTGAAGTCGGGGGTCGAGACATAGACCAGCGGGAAGTCGGCGAGCTGCGGATACTTCTCGCGCACCAGCTTGATGTAGCCGTCCACGTCGTCGCCCTTGGTCTCGGTGACGCCGGTGGAGCAGATGCCGATGATCTCGGGCTTGGTGCGATTGTAGATGTTGAGAATGGCCTGCTCGACATTCTCATAGCCGCCGAGCACGGTGGCCACCTCGCTCATGGCTGTGGTCTGGAGCGGGATCGCCTCCTTGAAGTGCCGCACGAACAGCACGAGGCCGAACGAGGTGCAGCCCTGCGAGCCGTGCAGCAGCGGCATGGCGCCCCTCAGCCCCATGAAGGCGAGCGCGCCGCCGATGGGCTGGCTCATCTTCAGCGGATTGACCGCGCAGCTCTTCTTCGCCTGGACGAACTTGGCCATCGCGCCCTCCTATTCGGCGGCCACGAGAGCGGCCGGCGTGCCGAGCGGGGCGACGAGTTCGTCCAGCATGTCCTCGATGCGCTCACCGCACTTGCCGCAGCCGGAGCCTGCCTCGGTGCGGGCGGTGACCTCGGCAAAGTTCGCGGCGCCGGCGGCAACCGCATCCTCGATGGTGCCGACGGTGACGCTCTTGCAGTTGCAGACCTTCTTGGCCCGGCGCGCGGCCTCGGCCAGCACCGGATCAGCCGGCGTGGGCTCCGCGACGCCAAGCGCCTCGAAGATGTCCTCGATGCGGCCCGAGCACGCGCCGCATCCGCCGGAGGCATTGGTGTGGGTCTTCACGCCCTCGACCGTGGTGAGGCTGTGCGCCTTGATGGCGTCCTCGATGGTGCCGAGGTCCACGCTCTTGCAGTTGCAGATCTTCTTGCCGCGACGGGCCTTCTCGGCGGCGACCGGATCGGCGGCGAGCGCGGCGGCCTCGGCCTCCATCTCGGCGATGGCGCGGTTCTGCCAGTTGTTGGCCGGGTTGTCCCACGGGGCGGGCTTGCGCACCTGCTCCCAGATGGGATTGTAGAGCGCCTTGTCGATCTCCTCCACGAGCTTCACCATGCCGATGTAGCCCATATAGGCGTGGTGGCGCTCCTGGTTGATGTCGAGCCACGGCATGGCGGCCTTGAGCGCGATGAACTGCGAGCGGCCGCCCGAGAGCATGATGTCCGCCTTCGCGTCCTTCAGCATCTTGTACATTTCGCGGGGCGTCATGTCGTCGATCATGTGGGCGTCCTGCCCCATGAGCTCCTTGATGCGCTCCTTGTCCTCCTTGGTGGACTTCTTGACCGAGGTGCCGACCAGTTCGAGGCCGGCCTCCTGCAGCGCCGCCACCACCGACCAGGACTTCACGCCGCCGGTGATGAGGAGAACTTTCTTGTCCTTGAAGCGATCCTTGAACTTGGCGATCGCCGCCCAGGCCTTCGCCTCCTCGCGCTCGATGAGCGCCTCGGTGCGGTCCATCAGCTCGGGATCGGCGCCGCGCTCGATGAGCATGCGGGCGATCTCGCGCAGCGAATCCGAGGAATCCTGGATGCCGTAGAAGGAGCCCTCGAAGAAGGGGATGTCGTAGCGCTCCTCCATCTTGCGGGCCACGTTGATCATGGCCTTGGAGCACACCATCATCGCCGCCTTGGCGCGGTGGGAGGAGGCCACATCCTTGTAGCGGCCGTCGCCGGAGATGCAGGCGAGGATGCGGATGCCCAGCTCGTCGAGCAGCGGCTTCACCTGCCACAGCTCGCCGGAGAGATTGTATTCGCCGATGATGTTGATGTCGTAGGGCGTGGTGTATTCCGGCTCCTCGGTGCCGATGACGTGCTCGAGGATGGCCTCGCCAGCCAGCTTGTTGCCGAGATTCTTCGGGCCCACGAAGCCGGGGGAATTGATCGGGATGACCGGCGTGCCGAACTTCTCCTTCGCCGCCTTGCAGACCGCGTCGATGTCGTCGCCGATCATGGCGGGCACGCAGGTCTGGTAGACGAAGACGGCGGGCGGGTCGTACTTCTCGATGATTTCCTTGATGGACTTGAACAGGCGCTTCTCGCCGCCGAACACCACGTCCGTCTCGTTGATGTCGGTGGTGAAGCCGGTGCGCCAGATCTGCGAGCCGGAGGAGCGCGCGCCGCGGTTGTCCCAGCTGTTGCCTTCGCAGGCAATGGGGCCATGCACCAGGTGCGCGACATCGGTCAGCGGCTGAAGGGCGATCTTGGCGCCGTCGAAAGCGCAGCCGCCGGCGGCGCCGCCGGGCTGGAGCTGCTTGGTGCACCCCTTCTTCTTTTCCGCTTCCGATTTGTTCTGGTTCTTCGCGCAGCCGGGCTCGTTGAACACTTGCTGGATCGTGGCGGAAACCGAGCTCATGGATCTCTCCTTCGGCGGACGGGCTGTGCAAAGATCGCGGGCGCGAACATCACATGGGGGCGGACATGAAATGGGGCGGACTTCACTCTCCCTGTCGGGCCGGCCCGGGCGGGGCCCCGGGCCGGATCGATCATTTCACCTATGCGATCAACGGATGATGTCGAACGAATAGTCGGTCTTCGCCGGCACGATCGTGTTCTGATCGATGGTGTCGAAGATCTTGTCGAGGATGGTGATCAGGACGTTCATGCCGCCCTGATAGCCCCACACCGGACGGCGGTGGTGGTGGTGGCGGTCGAACACCGGGAAGCCGATGCGGATCAGCGGAGTGCCCGTGTCGCGCTCGAGATACTTGCCGTAGGTGTTGCCGATCAGGAAGTCCACCGGCTCCGTGAAGAGCAGGGAGCGCATGTGCCAGAGGTCGCGGCCGGGATAGACGTTGCAGTTCTGGCCGAACGGCGAGCTATCGAACAGCTTCTGGACCTTGTCTGCCCACTTCTGGTTGCCGTTGGTGGCAAGGACGTGGGTGGGCTCGGCGCCGAGTTCCAGCAGGAAGCCGGCGAGACCCAGGCACAGGTCGGGATCGCCGTAGATGGCGAACTTCTTGCCGTGGATGTGGGCGTTCGAGTCGGCGATGGCGTCGACGAGGCGGCCGCGCTCCTTGGCGAGCTCCTCCGGGATTTCCTTGCCAGAGATCCGCGAGATCGCCATCAGGAACTCGTCAGTGCCCTTCACGCCCACGGGGTGGTTGAAGGCGACGACTTCCTGGCCGTGGTTGCCGATGAACGGCAGGGTCTTCTCGGTGCAGTATTCCTGCATGGAGATGGTGGCCTTGGCGTGGACGGCGTTGGCCGCCTCCTCCAGGGTGGTGCCGCCGTCATACATGCGGAACTCGCCGTCGGTCGGCGTGTCGAACACTTCGGAGTTGTCGCCGAGGATGGTGTAGTCGACGCCCATCAGACCGAAGATGCGCTTGACTTCACGCAGGTTGCCGACGGTGTAGCCGTCGAAACCGCCGATGAAGTTGATCTTCTCGTTCGGCTCGCGCACCAGCTTGGGGGCGGTGCCGGCCTTGCCGTCCCAGAAGTGCTCCAGCACGCCCTTGATGGCGTTGTCGTAGCCGGTGACATGGCTGCCGACGAAGGCCGGGGTGTGGGCGAAGGGAACGTCGTACTCCTGCGGGACCGAGCCCTTTTCCTTCGCCGTCTTGATGAAGGCGTTGAGGTCGTCGCCGATCACTTCCGCCATGCAGGTGGTGGAAACCGCGATCATCTTGGGCTTGTACATGTTGTAGGTGTTGGCGAGGCCGTCAATCATGTTGTTGAGGCCGCCGAACACCGCCGCGTCTTCCGTCATGGACGACGACACGCAGGAGCTGGGCTCCTTGAAGTGACGGGACAGGTGCGAACGGTAGTAGGCGACGCAACCCTGGGAGCCGTGCACGAACGGGATCGTGTGCTCGAAGCCGACCGCCACGAACACCGCGCCGAGCGGCTGGCAGGCCTTGGCCGGGTTCACCGTCAGGGCCTCGCGGGCGAAGTTCTTTTCCTTGTACTCGGGAGTCTTGGCCCACTCGCGAATGCGCTCGACTTCGGCGGGATCGCGGGGGTTCTCGAACATCTTCTTCTTGTTGGCCAGCATCTGCTGGTACTCGGGACCGCGGAACAGCTCGAAGTGATCGAGCACGTTGTCTGCATTCTGTGGCATCTCGAACCCCTAATATGTGGGTCAAATATGGGAGCCCGTCCCGGGTGCCCCTCCCCGCGAAGGGAGGGGCTTCTGGTTCAGGCGCTCGAAAATCCGCCTCACTCGGCGGCGAGCAGCCCCGCCTGGCCGGGAGCCTGCTTCCACGGGGCCTTGGTCATCTTCCAGACGGGGGAATTGATGGCCATGTCCATGTCGCGGGCGAAGATGGCGAAGCCATCGTAGCCGTGGTACGGGCCGGAATAGTCCCAGGAGTGCATCTGGCGGAACGGCACGCCCATCTTCTGGAAGACGTACTTTTCCTTGATACCCGAGCCGACCAGGTCCGGCTGGACCTTCTCGACGAACTTCTCGAACTCGTAGCCGGTCACGTCGTCATAGATGAGCGTGCCATCCTTGACGTAGTGCTGGGCGGTGCGCTGATAGTCGTCGTTGTGGGCGAACTCGTAACCCGTGCCCACCACTTCCATGCCGAGGTCCTCGTAGGCCCCGATCACGTGACGGGGACGCAGGCCGCCCACGTACAGCATGACGGTCTTGCCTTCGAGCCGCGGACGATACTTGGCGATCACCGCGTCCATGAGGGGCGCGTACTTGGCGATGACGCGCTCGGCGCCTTCCTTGATCTTGTCGTCGAAGTAAGCGGCGATCTTGCGCAGCGACTCCGCGATCTTGGACGGACCGAAGAAGTTGTACTCGCACCACGGGATCCCGAACTTCTCTTCCATGTGGCGGGAGATGTAGTTCATGGAGCGGTAGCAGTGCAGGACGTTCAGCTTCGCCCGGGGAGTGTTCTCGAGCTCGGCGAGGGAGCCGTCGCCCGACCACTGGGCGATCACGCGCAGGCCCATTTCCTCGAGGAGGATACGGGACGACCAGGCATCGCCGCCGATGTTGTAGTCGCCGATGATCGCGACGTCATAGGGCGACGGCTCGAACGGGGGCGCCTTGTTCGGGTCCAGCTTGTCGAACACCCAGTCCCGCACCGCGTCGTTGGCGATGTGGTGGCCGAGGGACTGCGACACGCCGCGGAAGCCTTCGCAGCGCACCGGAACGATGGTCTTGCCGTCGTATTCCTTGGACTTGGACTTGGACACGGCCTCGATGTCGTCGCCGATGAGGCCGATCGGGCACTCGGACTGGACGGTGATGCCGTTGTTGAGCGGGAACAGCTCCTGGATTTCGTCCATGATCTTGGCGAGTTTCTTGTCGCCGCCGAAGACGATGTCCTTCTCCTGGAAGTCGGACGTGAACTGCATCGTCACGAAGGTGTCGATGCCGGTCGTGCCGATGTAGTAGTTGCGGCGGGCGGCCCAGCTGTACTGGCCGCAGCCCACCGGGCCGTGGGAGATGTGGATCATGTCCTTGATGGGACCCCACACCACGCCCTTGGAGCCGGCGTAGGCACAGCCACGGATCGTCATCACGCCCGGGATGGACTTGATGTTCGACTTCACGCCGCAGTCGGACTTGCCGGACTCATGGACATTGAGGTGCTTCGCGCGGCGCTTCGCGGTCTTCTCGGGATAAACCTTGAGGACTTCCGCGATGAGTTCCTTGTTCCGCGCCTTGATTTCAGCAACGTTTTGCGGTTGGGCCAAGCTCATTTCGCAATCTCGCTCTCGTTGGGTTGCCGTTTGGCAGGCCGGCCCCGCAATTGAGGCCGGCCCCAGGTCACTCGACGCGATGGCTTCAGCCGACGGCGAGTTCGGCGGCGGTCTTGCCGATCTGGCTCTCGTCCACGGCCTTCATGATGCCGTGCTCCATGAGCAGGTCTTCCAGCTCGTCCATGGTGATCGGGGTCGGGATGATGCCGTTGCCCGAGTTGCCAT
>NZ_JAYRPE010000039.1:0-84705 GCF_041911315.1 Xanthobacter sp.
CGCCGGCCGACGCCGGCGCGCGGCAGCCATCGTGGCGCTGGTCTTCGTGCCGGTCTGTGCCGCCGCGCTCTATGCTTTCATGGGCTCGCCCGGAATCCCCGGCGCCCCCCTCGCCGAGCGCCTGTCGGCGGCGCCGGATCGCAGCGACGTCGCGATCCTGGTGCGCCGCGTGGAGGAGCACCTCCAGAAGAACCCCAATGACGGGCAGGGCTATGAGATCCTCGCCCCCATCTATCTGCGCCTTGGCCGGCCGGAGGATTCCGCCCGCGCCTACGGCGAAGCCATCCGCATCCTCGGCCCCACCGCCGAGCGCCTGTCGGCACGCGGCGACGCGCTTGTCGTGGCGGCGGACGGCCTCGTCACCGCAGACGCCGCCAAGGCCTTCGCCGCCGCGCTCGCGCTGAACCCGGACGAGCCGCGCGCCGCCTATTTCCTCGGCCTCGCCGCCGAGCAGGACGGTCGCGCGCAGGATGCGGCGCGCATCTGGAGCGAGCTGCTTGCCCGCACGCCGGCTTCGGCCCCCTACCGGCCCGTGGTGGCGGAGGCGCTGGCCCGGGTCGGCGGCACGGCTCCGCCCGCAGCCGCCTCCCCTGCGACACCGGGTCCCGGTGCCGCCGATGTCAATGCGGCCGCCCAAATGTCGCCGCAGGACCGGAACGCCATGATACGTGGCATGGTGGACCGTCTCGCCACCCGGCTCGACAAGGAGCCGAACGACATCGACGGCTGGGAGCGGCTGATCCGCGCCTACGGCGTGCTCGGCGACAAGGACAAGGCGGACGCCGCGCTCAAGACGGCGCGCGCCGCCTTCAAGGACGATCCGGCGGCCCTCGCCCGTCTCGACGCGGCGGAGAAGGCCCTGCCGACAGGAGGAAAAGGATGACGCGCAAGCAGCGCAGGCTGATCCTCATCGGCGCCGGGCTCGGCGTGCTCGCACTCGCCGCCGGCCTCATCCTCTCGGCGCTCAACGACACCATCGTCTTCTTCCGCACCCCCACCGAGGTAGCGCAGAAGCAGGTGACGCCGGGTGCTCGCCTCAGACTCGGCGGGCTGGTGGAGACCGGCAGCGTGGTGAAGGCCGGCACGCTCACCACCTTCTCCATCACCGACGGCAACGCCGCGGTGAAGGTCGCCTATCAGGGCATCCTGCCGGACCTGTTCCGCGAGGGTCAGGGCGTGGTGGCGGAAGGTGCGCTGCAACCGGACGGCCAGTTCAAGGCCGACAGCGTGCTTGCCAAGCACGACGAGAAATACATGCCGCGCGAGGTCGCCGACGCGCTGAAGCAGCAGGGTCTGTGGAAGGACGGCGCGCCCGCGCCGGGCGCCGCCTCCCCCTCCACCCGCCAGCCCGGGAGCTGAGGCATGATCGCCGAGATCGGACAATACGCCCTCGCCCTCGCCTTCGCCCTCGCCCTCGCGCAGGTGATCCTGCCCGGCTGGGGCGCGACGCGGGGCGATGCGGTTCTCATGGGGTCGGCAGGGCCGATCGCCCTCGCGCTGTTCGGCTTCGTCGCCTTCGCGTTCGGCGCGCTGGTGCAGCTCTACGTCACCTCCGACTTCACGGTGGTGAACGTGGTGGAGAATTCCCACTCCCAGATGCCGCTCATCTACCGCGTGACCTCCACCTGGGGGAATCACGAAGGTTCCATGCTGCTGTGGGTCTTCGTGCTGGCCATCTTCGGCGCGCTGGTGGTGGTGTTCGGCGCCAACCTGCCGGACCGGCTCAAGGCGCTGGTGCTGTCGGTGCAGGGCGCCGTGGCGTCGGCGTTCCTCTCCTTCATCCTGTTCACCTCCAACCCGTTCGCGCGGATCGTGCCGCCGCCGGCCGAGGGGCGCAGCCTCAACCCCATCCTCCAGGACCCCGGCCTCGCCATCCATCCGCCGTTGCTCTATCTCGGCTATGTGGGGCTCTCCATCTCCTTCTCCTTCGCCATCGCGGCGCTGATCGAGGGGCGGATCGACGCCGCCTGGGCGCGCTGGGTGCGTCCGTGGACGCTGGCGGCCTGGGTGTTCCTCACGCTGGGCATCGCGGTCGGCTCCTACTGGGCCTATTACGAGCTGGGCTGGGGCGGCTGGTGGTTCTGGGACCCGGTGGAAAACGCCTCCCTCATGCCGTGGCTCGCCGCGACCGCGCTGCTGCACTCCGCCGTGGTGATGGAGAAGCGCGACGCGCTGAAGGTGTGGACCATCCTCCTCGCCATCCTCGCCTTCTCGCTGTCGCTGGTGGGCACCTTCCTGGTGCGCTCGGGGGTGCTGACCTCGGTGCACGCCTTCGCCACCGATCCGGCGCGCGGCGTGTTCATCCTCGGCATCCTCACCTTCTTCATCGCAGGCGGGCTCGCGCTGTTCGCCTTCCGCGCCTCGGAGCTGAAGCAGGGCGGCCTGTTCGCGCCCATCTCGCGGGAGGGGGCGCTGGTGTTCAACAACCTGTTCCTCACCGCGGCAGCGGCCGCGGTGCTGGTGGGAACGCTCTATCCGCTGGCGCTTGAAGCCTTCACCGGCGCCAAGATCACGGTCGGCCCGCCCTACTTCAATCTGGTATTCGGCGGACTGATGCTGCCCCTCATCTTCGCCATGCCGTTCGGCCCGCTGCTGGCCTGGAAGCGGGGCGACATCCTGGGCGCGGCGCAGCGGCTGATGCTCGCCGCCGGCCTCGCCATCGTGGCGGCGGTGGTGACGGCGGCCGCGACCACCGGCGGCCCGGTTCTGGCGCCGCTGGCGGTGGGCCTTGCCGCCTTCATCATGCTCGGCGCCCTGACCGACCTCGCCGAACGTGCCGGCCTCGGCCGCGTGGGGGCGAAGGTGGCTCTGGCCCGGCTCGCTGGCGTGCCCCGCTCGGCCTATGGCACGGCCATCGCCCATTTCGGCGTGGGCGTGTGCCTGCTCGGCATTGTCTGCGAGACCTCGTGGAGCCTTGAGAAGATCGCCGCGGTGAAGCTGGGCGACACCATCACCATCGGCTCGCGCACCCTCACCCTCGACCGGCTGGAAAACCGCACCGGGCCGAACTTCCGCGCCCGCACCGCCGTGTTCTCCATCCGCGACGGCGGCGTCCCGGAAGGCACCGTCGAAGCCTCCCGCCGCACCTTCGCCGCGCGGCAGATGGCGACCACCGAGGCGGGCCTGCGCACCTTTGGCTTCAGCCAGCTCTATGTGAGCATGGCCGAGGAAGCCGCCGACGGCCACGTCTCCGTCCGCGCCACCTTCAAGCCGTTCGTGACGCTGATCTGGCTCGGCGCGGTGGTGATGGCGCTGGGCGGCGTGCTCTCCCTCGCCGACCGGCGCCTGCGGGTGGGCGCGCCACGCCCGGCGGCGAAGAAGCAGCGGCAGGCCGTGGCGCCGGCGGAGTAGGCCGTGGCACCGCGCATACGGCTCGCGCAGCATGCCGAGGTGGTCATGCGCGAGCGCGATATCGCCTCCGCGTGGATCGAGCGAACCCTCGCCGCCCCGGACTGGGATGTGGAGGATTCGAACGATCCCAGGCTGCGGCGATCCTATGCCGCCATTGCCGAGCGCGGCGGCCGCATCCTGCGCGTAGTATATCGAACCGACGAGACGGACATCTTCGTTGTGACCGTCTTTTTCGACCGCGGAGCGCGACGGCCATGAAAGTGGACTACGATAAAGAGACGGACGCCATGTTCGTCCGCTTTGCCACGGGCGCCATCGTGGAGAGCGAGGAAGTCTCGCCCGGCATTGTACTTGATTTCGATGCCGAAGGGCGGATCGTGGCCATGGAAGTGCTCGACGCGCGCAAGCGGCTTGCGCCCGGCGCCGTCCCCACGGCGGCGGAGTAGACGGGTATGGCACGGAACTTCCAGGCGCACTTGGGCCCGCTCCTCCCCGCTCTCGCGCTCCTCGCCTGCCTCGGCGCCCCGGCCTTCGCCGTGCAGCCGGACGAGGTGCTGGGCGATCCGGTGATGGAGAGCCGGGCGCGGACCATTTCGGCGGAGCTGCGCTGTATGGTCTGCCAGAACCAGTCCATCGACGATTCCGATGCCCCGCTGGCCAAAGACCTGCGCATCATCGTGCGCGAGCGGCTGAAGGCGGGCGACAGCGACAGCCAGGTGCTGGACTTCATGGTGGCCCGCTACGGCGAGTTCGTGCTACTGCGCCCGCGCATGTCCTGGCGCAACGCGCTTTTGTGGGGCGCGCCCATCCTTGTGCTGCTGCTGGGCGGCCTCGGCGCCATCCTCGCCATGCGCCGCCGCAGCGCCGCGCCCCCGGCCCCGCGCCTTTCGGCGGCCGAAGAGGCCCGGCTGAAGGCGCTGCTTGCCGAGGGCGATGGGGCCGGCCCGACCAAGCCCTGAGGCGGACGCGGGACGGCTCCCGCATTCTTCCCGTGGAAAGGTGGGCCGCGAGGGATTATGTGTGGCGGATGATGCCCACGCCCGAAACCATGCCTGAAGCCACGCTCACGCCTGAAACCAACGTGCCGCCCCTCGCTGGCGACGTCGCGCCCGGCCGCGCGTCCCTCGTCGGCCTCGACCGGGACAAGCTGGGCGATGCGCTCGACGCCATCGGCGTGAAGGGCTCGGAACGGCGCATGCGCGTCAACCAGCTCTGGCACTGGATCTACCTGCGCGGCGCCCTCGACTTTTCGGAGATGACCAACGTCTCCAAGCACCTGCGCGCGCGGCTGGAAGAGGCCTACACCCTCGCCCGCCCCGAGATCGTGGCCGAGCAGGTCTCGCAGGACGGCACCCGCAAGTGGCTGCTGCGCTTCCCGGCCGATCATCCCGGCGAGCGGCCCCATGACATCGAGACGGTCTACATCCCCGAGAGCGACCGCGGCACCCTGTGCGTCTCTTCGCAGGTGGGCTGCACGCTGAACTGCTCCTTCTGCCACACCGGCACCCAGCGCCTGGTGCGCAACCTCACCGCCGCCGAGATCGTGGCGCAGGTGATGGTGGCCCGCGACCGGCTGGGCGACTATCCCGGCCGCGAGCGTGCCGTCGGCCCCGGCCTGCCCACCGAGGGCGACCGGCTCGTCACCAACATCGTCTTCATGGGCATGGGCGAGCCGCTCTATGCCTATGACAGCGTGAAGGAAGCCATCGAGACCCTTTCGGATGGCGACGGCCTCGGCCTCGGCAAACGGCGCATCACCGTCTCCACCTCCGGCGTGGTGCCGGAGATCGAGCGGCTGGGCTCCGAAGTCGGCCCCATGCTCGCCATCTCGCTGCACGCGGTGCGCGACGATCTGCGCGACGTGCTGGTGCCCATCAACAAGAAATACCCCATCAGGGAGCTGATGGAGGCCTGCCGGACCTATCCGGCCGCCTCCAACGCCAAGCGCATCACCTTCGAGTACGTGATGCTGAAGGGCGTGAACGACTCGCCCGCCGACGCCCGCGCGCTGGTGAAGCTGCTGGAAGGCGTTCCGGCCAAGATCAACCTCATCCCGTTCAATCCCTGGCCCGGCACGCAATATGAGTGCTCGGACTGGGAGACCATCGAGCGCTTCTCGGACATCGTATTCCGCGCCGGCTATGCGAGCCCGGTGCGCACGCCGCGCGGACGCGACATCCTCGCCGCCTGCGGCCAGCTCAAGAGCGAGAGCGAGAAGCTCACCGCCCGCGAGCGCCTTGCCTATCGCGCCATGATGGCCCAGGCAGAGGATTAGCCCCCACCCCTTTCCGGAGACGCGTGCCATGCTCGACCATGTGGGGATCTCGGTGCGCGACGTGTCGCGCTCCCGCGCCTTCTACCTCGCGGCGCTCGCCCCCCTCGGCTACGGCATCCTCATGGAGGCGAGCCCGCCGGGCGGGCATACCTATATTGGCTTCGGCGTGATCGGCTCCGGCAAGCCGGACTTCTGGATCGGCGATGCGCCGGTCGCCACCGGGCACCTGCATCTGGCCTTCGCAGCGAAAGACCGCGCGGTAGTGGACGCCTTCTACGCCGCCGCCATGGCCGCCGGTGCGCGGGACAATGGCGCGCCGGGCCTGCGGCCGCACTATCATCCCAATTATTACGGGGCTTTCGTGTTCGACCCGGACGGGCTCAACGTGGAAGCCGTCTGCCACATGCCCGAGACCGCCTGAGCCCATGGACAACCTCGTCCGCCTGCTGCTGCGCTTCGTTCTGGTACCGCTCGGCTATTTCGCGTCGGTGATCGCCGGGGCGTGCGTGATCCTCATAGGCGAATGGCGCATCGGTACGCTGTTCAGCGCCGACGATCCCAATGTACGGGCGTGGGGCATCATCATCGCCATCGTCACCACGGTGGTGGTGCTGTTCCTGCTGCTGATGCTCATGTGGCTGGTGGCGGCGGTGGGCATCCTGTTCTCGGAGGCCTTCGCCATCCGCTCGTGGATGTTCCACGTGGCCAACGGCGTGGTCTCGGCCTGGATCGGCGCCCAGCTCTTCTCGCCCAGCGATGGCGCACCGGCGGTGGCGGGCGATCCCTTCTACGTGGTGGCGGCTGGCCTTGCCGGCGGGCTCGCCTATTGGCTGGTGGCGGGCTCCACGGCGGGCTTCTTCAAGCCCATCCTGCGCTCCCCCGCCGAGCGGGCCGGCGCCCTGCCCCCGCCGCCGCACCGGCCGGACCTGTCGCCGCCGTCCCCTGAGTCGCCCCCCAGATGAGCCCCGCCGCCGACGCCCCCGGTGCCGCCCGGCGCACGGGTCGTCTGGCGTTGGCCTATCTCGCGTCCGTCCTCGTCACCGTAAGCCTGCTGCCGCTCGTGGGCGCCGCCATGGACCGCGTGGCGCCCGCGCCCGGCGCGTCCGAGGGGCTGGCGCTGTATTATGGCGTGGCGATCGCGTCCGCCGGCTTCGCCTACCTGCTGGCGGCCGTGTGCGGACTTGCGCCGGCGTTGGTGTGGATGGCCATCTCGGAGCGGAAAAGCCTGCGTCACCCGCTGGCCCATGTGGCGGCGGGCGCGATCTGGGCCGCGGCAGGCTGGCTGGGCTTCTCCCTCGTCACCGATTCTCTCGGCGATCCGCTGCTGGGGCGGGTGACGATGGACCTCCTCATCGCCGGTGCCGGCGGCGGCCTTGCCTATTGGGCGGTGGCCGGGCGCAGCGCGGGCGGCGGCACGCCCCTTCGCTGAGGAATGCATCCACGACGAAAAACCGCGGACGTTGCCGTCCGCGGTTCAAAACGTCTCGGAAAGCCGAAAGCTCAGGCCGCGGCAGCGGCCGCGACGGCCTTGGCGATCTGGCGCTTGAGGTCGAGGGCGACGGGAGACAGCTCCTCGTCGCGGGCCTTGGCGAGGAAGGCGTCGAGACCACCGCGGTGGTCCACGCTCTTCAGCGCATTGGCGCTGACGCGCAGGCGCACGGAACGCTTCAGCGTCTCGCTCTCCAGCGTCACGTTGCACAGGTTCGGCAGGAACCGGCGCTTGGTCTTGCGGTTCGAGTGGCTCACGAGGTTGCCGCTCTGAACCCCCTTGCCGGTCAGGTCACACCGCCGGGACATGGCGAAAGTCCTTTTTTCTTCGTATGGCGCGGGGAACGCGTCGGGGCCAGAAGACCCGCGTGCACTCACCCGCTCTATCGGGAAGCGGCTCGTATAGGGGGAGAGGGGGAGCCAGTCAAGGTGCGGAGCATATTGCGCCCGCCCGCCCCCTGCTGTGAGAATGACGTTACGGTCAGGCTCGACGGGGAACAAGGGTCGGGCTTCACGGCCGGGATGGGGGATTTCATGAAGTTCGGAAACTGGCTGTTCGCCGCCGCTCTGTCGACGGCGGGGATTTTCTGCGCGGGCGAGGCAAGCGCGCAGGGCAGGTTCATCGTCAACCAGCTCTCGGGCAAGTGCATCGATGTCTCGGGTGCGCCCGGCGTCAAGAACGGCTCCCCGCTGATCCTTTATACCTGCGAGTTCTCCGCGCTGAACCCCAACGGGTCGCCCACCGACCAGATGTGGGAAGTTCTGCCCCAGGGCTTCATCCGCAACGCCCTCTCCGGCAAGTGCATCGACGTGCCCGGCGCCCCCGGCATCAAGGCCGGCACGGCGCTGATCCTTTATGATTGCGAGATGTCGGGGCGGAACCCCAATGGCTCGACCACCGACCAGCAGTGGCAGTTCACCAAAGAGGGTCTGATCCGCCACAAGCTGTCCGGCCTGTGTCTCGATGTGCGCGGCACCCCAGCCACCGCCAACGGCGCGCCCCTCCAGCTCGCGCCGTGCGAGGTGGCCGGAGGGCCGTCCGACCAATACTGGCGCCTGAAGTAGGGCGCCTCACCCCGGCATCAGCACGCCCCTGCCCTTCTGCGCCGCCTCGGCGATGAAGTCGGCGGCCACGCGAATGCGGGCGAGGTCGCGCGTGTCGGCGTGGGTGAGGAGCCAGAAGGTGCGCGTGAGGCCCACCTCCGTGGGCAGGATGGGCACCAGCCCTTCCGGCCCCTCGCCCGCGAACAGGTCGGCCATGAAGCAGGGCAGCACGCACACGCCGGCGCCCGCGCGGGTCGCCGTCATCTGGGCGACGAGGCTGGAGCTTTTCAGCCGTACCCTGAGGTCCTTGGCCACTAGCGGCACGTAATCCAGCTCGGGCGCATAGATCAGATCGTCCACATAGCCGATGAAACGGTGGCGCTGGAGCGCGGCGCGGCTCTCGATGGCGCCATGCTTCTCCAGATAGGCGCGGGCGGCATAGAGGCCGAGCCGGTAGTCCGTGAGCTTTCTCGCATGGAGCCGCCCCTCCTTCGGCCGCGAGAGCGAGATGGCGATGTCCGCCTCGCGCTTCGACAGGGAGAACAGGCGCGGCATGGCGAGGAGCTGGATGTCCAGCTCCGGGTGCAGATCCGAAAGCGCCCCGATGCGCGGGGCGAGGAAGAAGGTGCCGAAGCCATCCGGCGCCCCGATCCGCACCGTGCCGGAGACGCCGAGGTCCGATCCGGCGATCTCGCCCTGCGCGGAAAGCGCCAGCGTCTCCATGCCTTCGGCGGCGGCGAGCAGGCGATCCCCGGCGGCGGTCAGCGCATAGCCATGGGGGCGCCGGTCGAACAGCTTCGCCCCCAGCGCCGTCTCCAGCGCGGCGATGCGCCGGCTCACGGTGGAGTGCTCCACCTTCAGCCGCGCCGCCGCCACCGTGAGCCGCCCGGCCCGCGCCACCGCGAGGAAGAAGGTGAGGTCGGACCACTCGAAATCGCCGCCGGGCATGGCTCTCAGGACTGTGAAAGGGCGCACATCAATGGTGCGGAGATTGCCGTAGCTGTGCACAAAAAGATAGGGCAGTGTGCCGGCCAACGAACGTCGTCTCAAAACGGCGTCCCTCGTCTGGAAACGTTTTTCCCAAGAAGGAACCGCATCATGCGCGAGATTGGCCATTTCATCGGCGGCAAGCACGTTGCCGGCACGTCCGGGCGCTTCGCCGACGTCTACCAGCCCATGACGGGCGATGTGGTCGGCCACGTGGCCCTCGCCTCCAAGGACGAGCTGAACGCCGCCGTCGCCAACGCCAAGGCCGCGCAGCCCGCCTGGGCCGCCACCAATCCCCAGCGCCGCGCCCGCGTGCTGATGAAGTTCCTGGAGCTGGTGCACCGCGACTACGACATGCTGGCGGACCTGCTCGCCCGCGAGCACGGCAAGACCGTTCCCGACGCCCGCGGCGACATCCAGCGCGGCCTGGAGGTGATCGAGTTCGCCATCGGCATCCCGCACCTGATGAAGGGCGATTTCTCCGACAGCGCCGGCCCGGGCATCGACATCTATTCCATGCGCCAGCCGCTGGGCGTGGTGGCCGGCATCACCCCGTTCAACTTCCCGGCCATGATCCCCATGTGGAAGTTCGGCCCGGCCATCGCCTGCGGCAACGCCTTCATCCTGAAGCCGTCCGAGCGCGATCCCGGCGTACCCATGCACCTCGCCGAGCTGATGCTGGAAGCCGGCCTGCCCCCCGGCATCCTCAACGTGGTGAACGGCGACAAGGAGGCCGTGGACGGCCTTCTCGACCATCCCGATGTCCACGCCATCGGCTTCGTCGGCTCGTCCAATATCGCCCAGTACATCTATGCCCGCGGCGCGGCCAACGGGAAGCGCATCCAGGGCTTCGGCGGCGCCAAGAACCACATGATCATCATGCCCGACGCGGACATGGACCAGGCTGTGGACGCCCTCATCGGCGCCGGCTACGGCTCCGCCGGCGAGCGCTGCATGGCCATCTCCGTGGCGGTTCCGGTGGGCCCCGAGGCGGCCGACAAGCTGCTGGAGAAGCTCGTTCCCCGTGTAGAGAACCTGAAGATCGGCCCGTCCACCGACGGCTCCGCCGACTTCGGCCCCCTCGTCACCCGCGAGGCGCTGGAGCGCGTGCGCGGCTATGTGGACCTCGGCGTTCAGGAAGGCGCGAAGCTGCTGGTGGATGGCCGCGGCTTCAAGATGCAGGGCTATGAGAACGGCTTCTACATGGGCGGCTGCCTGTTCGACCATGTGACCGCCGACATGCGCATCTACAAGGAAGAGATCTTCGGCCCCGTCCTGTCCGTGGTGCGCGCGCCGGACTACAAGGAGGCCCTGCGCCTTCCCACCGAGCACGAATACGGCAACGGCGTCGCCATCTTCACCCGCGACGGCGATGCCGCCCGCGACTTCGCCTCCAAGGTGAACGTGGGCATGGTGGGCATCAACGTGCCGATCCCGGTGCCGCTCGCCTACCACACCTTCGGCGGCTGGAAGCGCTCCGGCTTCGGCGACCTGAACCAGCATGGCCCCGACGGCGTGCGCTTCTACACCAAGACCAAGACCGTGACCTCCCGCTGGCCCTCGGGCATCAAGGACGGCGCGGACTTCGTGATCCCCACCATGGGCTGACGCCGGATCGGCCGCTCCGTCCTCAGGGCGGGGCGGCTCTGGCATCGGCGGGTCCGTCGGGCGCATATCTCGGCGGGCACTGGATGGCTCGCACGAAGGCGCCCCCCTACATGTTCACGCTCTCCGAGGACCAGATCGCCATCCGGGACATGGCGCGCGATTTCGCCAATGAGCAGATCGCGCCCTATGCCGTGGAGTGGGACGAGAAGAAGCACTTCCCCGTCGAGCAGTTGCGCGCTGCCGCCGCGCTCGGCATGGGCGGCATCTATGTGCGGGAGGATGTGGGCGGCTCCGGCCTCACCCGCCTCGATGCGGCGCTGATCTTCGAGCAGCTCGCCACCGGCTGCCCCGGCACCTCGGCCTATCTCTCCATCCACAACATGTCGACCTGGATGATCGACCGCTTCGGCGACGACGCCCAGCGCAGGAAGTGGGTGCCGCGCCTCGCCAGCATGGAGCACTTCGCCTCCTATTGCCTCACCGAGCCCGGCGCGGGATCGGACGCGGCGGCGCTGAAGACGAAGGCGGTCAAGAACGGCGACCACTACATCGTCGACGGCCAGAAACAGTTCATCTCCGGCGCCGGCTCCGCCGACATCTATGTGGTGATGGTGCGCACCGGCGGCGACGGGCCGAAGGGCATCTCCACCCTCGTCATCGAGGCCGGCGCGCCGGGCCTCTCCTTCGGCGCCAATGAGCGCAAGATGGGCTGGAACGTGCAACCCACCCGCACCGTCACCTTCGAGGGCGTCAAGGTGCCGGTGGAGAACCGGCTGGGCGAAGAGGGCGAGGGCTTCAGGATCGCCATGGCCGGGCTCGACGGCGGCCGGCTGAACATCGGCGCCTGCTCGCTGGGCGGAGCGCAGGCGGCGCTGGAGAAGGCGCTGTCCTACATGCGCGAGCGCAAGGCGTTCGGAAAGCGCCTCGACGAATTCCAGGCGTTGCAATTCCGCCTCGCCGACATGGCCACCGAGCTGGAGTGCGCCCGGACCTTCCTCTGGCGCGCAGCGTCCGCGCTGGATGCCAAGGCGCCGGACGCGACGCAGCTCTGCGCCATGGCCAAGCGCATCGCCACCGATCGCGGCTTCGAGGTGGCCAACGACGCCCTGCAGATGCACGGCGGCTACGGCTACCTCGCCGACTACGGCATCGAGAAGATCGTGCGCGACCTCAGGGTCCACCAGATCCTCGAGGGCACCAACGAGATCATGCGCCTCATCGTCGCCCGCGCGCTGATCGCGCAGGGGAACTGAGGGGCGCGTCTCACGCGCGGCGTCTCTCTCGCAGCGTCATGCCCGGGCTTGTCCCGGGCATCCACGTGGAGAGGCCGGGCGCCCCGTCTGCGGTCGTGCAGGCGGAACGACGTGGATGGCCGGGACAAGCCCGGCCATGACGGCGGCGAAAACCATCGATAGCTGCACCGGCGGCACCCAATTCGGGAGGAAACCATCATGGCCACCATCGCATTCATCGGCCTCGGCAACATGGGCGGGCCCATGGCCGCCAACCTCGTGAAAGCCGGCCACACTGTCACCGGCTTCGACCTCGTGCCCGCCGCGCTGGAGGCGGCGAAGGCCAAGGGCGTCGCCATCGCCGACAGCGCCAAAGCGGCGGTGGCGTCCGCCGATGCGGTCGTCACCATGCTGCCCTCCGGCAAGCATGTGGTGGGCGCCACCACCGGCGCGGACGGCCTGTTCGCGGCGGCTCGGCCTGGCACGCTGTTCATCGACAGCTCCACCATCGACGTCGCCTCCGCCCGCGCCTTCCACGAGGCGGCCAAGGCGGCGAGTCACGCGAGCGTGGATGCCCCCGTCTCCGGCGGTGTCGGCGGGGCGGAGGCGGGCACGCTGACCTTCATGGTGGGCGGCACGGACGAGGCGTTCGCGGCGGCAAAGCCCATCCTGGAGCTGATGGGTAAGAAGATCGTCCATTGCGGCGGCGCCGGCGCGGGCCAGGCGGCGAAGATCTGCAACAACATGATCCTCGGCATCTCGATGATCGCGGCCTCGGAAGCCTTCGTGCTGGCCGAGAAGCTGGGCCTCTCCCATCAGGCGCTGTTCGACGTGGCCTCCACATCTTCCGGTCAGTGCTGGTCCATCAACACCTATTGCCCCGTGCCCGGCCCGGTGCCGACCAGCCCCGCCAATCGCAACTATGTGCCGGGCTTTGCCGCCGCGCTGATGCTGAAGGACCTGAAGCTCTCGCAGGAAGCCGCCGAGACGGCCGGCGCCGCCACCGCGCTGGGCGCCGCGGCGACCGCCCTCTACACCGCCTTCGCGGCGGAGGGGAACGAGGGCAAGGATTTCTCCGGCATCATCGAGTGGATCCGCACGCGAGCGGACGAGACTTGAGCCCGAGCGATCGACGCACAGACATGAAAAAGGCCCGCCGCAGGATGCGCGCGGGCCTTTTTATTTGGCCAGAGACCTACCGCACCGGCAGCAGCGGCGGCCCGTAGACATTGGGCTCGCGCTGGGAGGGCTGCACCCACCAGAACAGCAGCACGAAGAAGCCGAACGGGACGAACAGGATCAGGAACCACCAGCCGGTGCGGCCGATATCGTGCAGCCGCCGCACGGCCACCGCCAGCGAGGGCAGGATCAGGCCGAGGTGGACGACGGTCGAAAGCCAGTTGGGGCCGGCAAAGAAATACCACGCATCGATCTGGCCACCGCTGACCTGCGTCGCGGTGATGGACCCGGCGAGCAGCATGGTGCCGATGACGAAGGCCGCGATCTCCATCAGCAGGGTGAATACCCAGAACCACCAGAATTCGCTGCGGGGCGCCCGTCCCTGAAAGCCGGCATATTGGCTGAGGCAGCTGCGAACGGCTTGCGTGAATGTCATGGCCCCTCCTCGCGCGCCGTGACCCTGCGGCTGCGCCGGGCTACCTATAGCGGAAGCGTCCGCGCGCGGCCAACCGGGCCGGCGGTCGCCGGGCCGGAGCCGCGGGGGACTTCATGGACCTGATCTTTGCGCTTATCGCCGGCGCGGCCGTGCTGGCGCTGGTCGTGGTGGTCGCCCGCAGGTTCAGAGTGTTCCACCGGCAGGCGCTCGCGCGCGTCGCCTCCGGGAGCCAAGTGGCTGCACTACCAATCGGCGCCGTGGAGTATGCCGACCGGGGCGCGGGGCCGGTGCTGCTCTCCGTCCATGGCGCGGGCGGCGGGTTCGACCATGGCCTGTTCTTCGCCGACGAACTGATGGGCGGCGGCTTCCGCCTCATCTCGCCCTCGCGCTTCGGCTATCTGCGCACCGGCACGCCCGCCGCAGCGGTGGATGCGCCGGACGGCGGCGTCGCAGCGCAGGCAGATGCCCATGCTGCCCTGCTCGACCATCTCGGTCTCGACAAGGTGATCGTGATGGGCCTGTCCGCCGGCGCGCGCTCGGCTGCGGCGCTAGCCGTGCGCCATCCCGAGAAGGTCCGCGCTTTGGTGCTGCTGGTGCCCGCGCTTGACGCCCCGCACAGCCCGGTGGCGACAGACCCCACCGGTGGCAGTCGGCTCGCCTTCGCCATCGTGAAGGCCGGGGGCGATTTCTTCTGGTGGCTCATCGGCGCCCTCGGCCCCTCGATGGTGATCCGCTTCGTGGGCGTGCGGCCGGCGCTCCTGAAGGAGGCGGGGGAGAGTGAGCGGGCACGGGTACTGAAGATCGCCGCCGCCATCGCGCCGGTGTCCGAGCGGGCGGCCGGCATCCGGCTCGACAGCGCCTGCCCGCACCCGGTGCTGCCGCTGGAGCGCATCACCGCGCCCACCCTCATCGTCTCGGCGCGGGATGATCTCTTCAACACGTTGCCGGCGGCGGAGGTGGCGGCGGCGCGCATCCCCGGCGCGCGGCTCATCGCCTACGACACCGGCGGCCATCTGCTGGTGGGGCGGGCCGCGCAGACGCGCGCGGCGGTGCGCGCGTTTCTCGATGAAGTCGCGCCGTGAAGAGAATTTGGAGGCAGGGGGTGGATGGTAGCAGCGGGTGGATTTGAACCACCGACCTCCGGGTTATGAATCCGGCGCTCTCACCGACTGAGCTACGCTGCCACAACACATCCGACGCAAGTTGCGTCAGGAGACGCGCATATAGAGGCGGGGCCACGCGGGTGTCAAGAATCCCCGCGCGCCCTGTGAACAGAAGGCTTGTGGGCAGAACTTGCGGCCGAAAGGCTCAGGCCGCCTTCTTCTTGATGCGCACCATCTTGAAGAAGCCCACCGGGAAGACGGGGGCGATGCTCACCACTTCCATGTCGGGATACTTGGCCGCCCAGTTGCGCAGGCGGCTGGCCTTGAAGGCGATGCTCCAGCCGATCTTCTTCACCAGCGGGGCGAGGGCCGCCTCCACATGCATGGTCGCGCCTTCATCGGCACCCAGCTTGGAGGCGATGACGATCTCGCCGCCCGGCCGCAGCACGCGGTACATCTCGTCCAGCGCGCCCTCGGGGTCGGGCACCAGCGTGATGACGAAAGGCACGGTGACGGCGTCGAAGCTGTGGTCGGCGAAGCCGAGCTTGCAGGCGTCCATGGCGCAGAGCAGGCCCACCTGCTTCAGGCCCCGCTCCACCTTCTTCTCCACCGCCTTCTGCAGCATGTGGAAGGACAGGTCGATGCCGGTGACGCGGCAGCCGGCGGGGTAATAGGGCAGCACCAGCCCGGTGCCGACGCCCACTTCCAGAATGTCGGGACCACAGGCGGCGGCGGCGGCGGAGGTCTTGCGCTGGGCGTCCGCCAGCAGCTTCACATAGACCTTGTCGTAGATGGGCGCCCACTTGGCATAGGCCTTCTTCTGGCCTTCGAGATCGTACTGAACCGCCATTGTGCCGTCTCTCCCGCCCCAAGTCCCGAGGGCAACCCGTCCTCAGGCGACCTCTGCGACCGCCTTCGCCACCCGCTCCGCCTTCACGATGGTGCCGCCGCCCAGAAGGCGGGCACCGGCGCCGGGGGCATCGTAGAGCACGCAGGCCTGCCCCGGCGCAACGCCTTCCTCGCCGAGCGCGAGATGCACGGCCGGGGTGCCATCCGCCGTGCGGCCGAGGCGCGCCGGTACCGGGGGACGGGTGGACCGCACCTTCACATGAACTTCAGCCTCGGCATCCAGCGCCGCGGCGAAGGGGATGTCCCCCAGCCAGTTCACGTCGGCCATGGAGATGGCCCGCACCGCCAGCGCCTCGCGCGGGCCGACCCGCACCTCGCGCCGCGAGGCGTCGATGGAGATCACATAGAGCGGCTCAGGGGTGGCGATGCCGAGGCCCTTGCGCTGGCCGATGGTGTAATGGAGCACGCCTTTGTGGCGGCCCAGCACCCGGCCATCCAGGTGCACGATGTCGCCCGCCTCGCCCGCTTCGGGCCGCAGGCGCTGCACCACCTCGGCATAATCGCCGCCGGGCACGAAGCAGATGTCCTGGCTGTCGGGCTTCTCCGCCACCGGCAGGCCGAACTCGGCCGCGAGCGCCCGCACGTCCGCCTTCTGCATCTCGCCGAGGGGGAAGCGCAGCTTGTCGAGCTGGGCGGCGGTGGTGGCATAGAGGAAATAGGACTGGTCCCGCGCCTCCTCCGCCGCGCGGAACAGGCCGCGCCCGCCGCCAGGCAGCGCGCGGCTCGCCACGTAATGGCCGGTGGCGAGATAGCGCGCGCCCAGTTCCTCGGCGGTGGCGAGCAGGTCGCGGAACTTGACGGTGCGGTTGCAGTCCACGCAGGGAATGGGCGTGACGCCGGCCGCATAGCTCGCGGCGAAGCGGTCGATCACCTCCTCGCGGAAGCGGCTTTCGTAATCGAGCACATAATGGGGGATGCCCAGCGTGCGCGCGACTTCGCTGGCGTCATAGATGTCCTGCCCCGCGCAGCACGAGCCGGGCCGGTGCGCCGCCTCGCCATGGTCGTAGAGCTGGAGGGTGACGCCCACCACGTCATAGCCGGCGCGGGCCAAAAGGGCCGCCACCACAGACGAATCCACCCCGCCCGACATGGCCACCACGACGCGCGTCGCCGCGCGATCGGCACGGGCGGCGTCGGAGGCATCGAGGAGGAGGTCGTCGGTCATCTCGGTCGTCGGCTTTCGGCCGTGGGGTCGGAAGGAGGCGCGGCAGAACGTATGCCGCACCGTCGCCAAGTGCAAACAAGGTGCAAACGATTGGCATCTGAGCCACGCGAGCGCGGCGAAAAAACGGCCTTCCCGCCCGCGCCGCGGCGCCCCGTCACCCCCGCGCCACCCGGCGGGTCGGCTCCTCGTCCTCCACCGGCCCCTCGAACACCGAGACGAGGGCGCGGCGGATGGTGGACTGGCGGGCGGCGCCGGTGATCTTCGCGCCCATCAGATCGGTGACGTAGAACACGTCCACCGCCCGCTCGCCGAAGGTGGCGACGTGGGCCGAGGCGATGTTGAGGTTGAGCCGCGACAAAGTGTTGGTGAGGGCGAACAGCAGGCCCGGCCGGTCGAGGCCGGACACCTCCACCACCGTGTGGCGGTTCGACCAGGAATTGTTCACCGTCACCTCAGGCTCCACCGTGAAGGTCCGCCGGCCCTTGGGCAGCTTCTTGGCCATCACCTCCGGCAGGCGCACCTCGCCGGTGAGCGCCTGCTCCACCGCTTCCCGGATGCGGTTGGCGCGTCTGAGTTCGTCCTCGTCATGGTCGAAGGCGCGGCGGATAGCGATGGTGTCCAGCGCCAGCCCGTCGGTGGTGGTGGAGATCTGCGCATCCACGATGTTGGCGCCCGCCGCGGCGCAGGCCCCGGCGATGATGGACAGGAGCTTGGGATGGTCCGGCGCCAGCACGGTGAGCGTGGTGATGCCGCGGCCGGGCTCCAGCGACGCCTGGGTGGCGATGGAGCGGCCCGCCGTCTCCGCCTCGTCCACGAAGCGGGCGTGGCGCAGCTTGGTCTCGAGGTCCACGCGCAGCCAATAGGGCGGATAATGGCGCGCCACATAGGCGGCCACCTTCTCGTCGTCCCAGTCGGAGAGGGCCGAGCGGAACTGCGACTGGGCGGCGGTGACGCGCTTGCCCCGGTCCACTTCCGAGAAACCGCCGGTGAGCACCGGCTCGGTCTCGTAATAAAGCGTGCGCAGAAGCTGCGCCTTCCAGCCGTTCCAGGTGCCCGGCCCCACCGCCTTGATGTCGGCCGTGGTGAGGATGGTGAGCAGCTTCATGCGCTCCAGGTTCTGCACCACGGAGGCGAAATTCTCGATGGTCTTGCGGTCGGAGAGATCGCGGGACTGGGCGACCGTGGACATGACGAGGTGCTGCTCCACCAGCCACGCCACCGTCTCGGTCTCCACCGGAGAGAGGCCGAAGCGCGGGCAGAGCTTGCGGGCAATGCGGGCGCCGGCCACCGAATGGTCCTCCGGGCGACCCTTGGCGATGTCGTGCAGCAGCAGGGCGACATAGAGCAGGTTGCGGTTCTTCACCGTGCCCATCAGCTCGTTGGCGAGCCCGTTCTCCGGGTTCACCTTGCGCTCGATCTCCGAGAGGATGCCGATGCAGCGCAGGAGGTGCTCGTCCACCGTGTAGTGGTGGTACATGTTGAACTGCATCATGGCGACGATCTTGCCGAATTCCGGCAGGAACCGCCCCAGCACGCCCACCTCGTTCATCCGCCGCAGCACCGTCTCGGGCGCGTCCTTGGAGGTAACGATCTCCAGGAACAGGCGGTTCGCCTCCGGGTTCTCGCGCACGCTCGCATCGATAAGGCCGAGGGAGCGGGCGGCGAGCTGGCTCGCATCGGGATGCAGCGCCAGGTTGCGCTTGTCGGCCACGTGGAAGATGCGGATGAGGTTCACCGGGTCGCGGTTGAACGCCTCCGGGTCCGCCACGTTCAGGCGGTCATGGTCGAGGATGAAGTCCGTCGTGTCCTTCAGCGTGATGCGGCGGGAGCCGGCGCGGAAGCGCTCCACCATGCCCTTCAGGCCCGGCACCGGCTTCTCGTGGCGCTCCTCCAGCGCGGCGGAGAGGATGGCGGTGAGATCGCCCACATCCTTCGCCACGAGGAAATAGTGCTTCATGAAGCGTTCCACGTCCTTCTGGCCGGGATGCTCCGTATAGCCGAGGCGCAGCGCCATCTCCCGCTGCAGGTCGAAGGAGAGGCGGTCCTCGGCGCGGCCGGTGAGGAAGTGCAGGTGGCAGCGCACGGACCACAGGAAGTCCTCGCACTTCTTGAAGAGGTTCGCCTCCTCGCGGGTGAACACGCCCTTGGCGACGAGCTGGCTCGCGGTCTGCACCCGGTAGACGTATTTGGAGATCCAGAAGAGGGTGTGCAGGTCCCTGAGGCCGCCCTTGCTCTCCTTGACATTGGGCTCGACGAGATAGCGCGACTGGCCGGAGCGGCGCAGGCGATCCTCGCGCTCGGCCATCTTGGCGGCGACGAATTCGGCGCCGGTGCCCTCGACCACTTCCTTGTCGAAGCGCTTCTCCAGATCCTCGAACAGCGCCTTGTCGCCGACGAGGAAGCGGGCTTCGAGAATGGAGGTGCGGATGGTGAAGTCGGCCCGGGCCTGCCGCAGACATTCCTCCACCGAGCGGGTGGCGTGGCCCACCTTCAGCCCGAGATCCCAGAGAATGTAGAGCATGGCCTCGGCGACGCTCTCGCCCCAGGCCGTCTGCTTGTAGGGCAGCACGAACAGGATGTCGGTGTCGGAGCCCGGCGCCATCATGCCGCGGCCGTATCCACCCACCGCCACCACCGCCATGCGCTCGGAGCGGGAGGGATTGTCCACCGGATAGAGGAAGGTGGTGGCCACCTCATAGGCGCTGGAGATGACCGCATCCTGCAGCGCGGAGAGGCGCATGGCGCAGCAGCGGCCGCAGCCGTCTTCCAGCAGCAGGCGCTCGGCGGCGGCGCGGCCTTCCTGCATGCCCTTCTTGAGGCGTGCGACGACGGCGTTGCGCAAATCGAGGTCGCGGCCCTTGTGGGCGGAAGCGATTTCCCGGATCTCGGCCTTGAGGGCCTGGCCTTCGAAGGGTTCGCCGATGACGCGGTTGACCTTGGAGGAACGGACGGTGGGCATTGCTCGGCGATCTGGAGGCACGAAGGACAGGAGCCTTCATCTTTACCGCAATCAGCGCCCGGCCGCGAGCGGCGTTCATTGGTCGCTCTCGAATCGGCCGCAGCGGAACCTATATTTCTGAGATGGAACACATGCCGTACGGACAGCTTCGCGCTCGGGCCACCCAGACATTCCGCAAGGTGATGTATAGCGCGGTGGCGCTGGTGATCGCGCTCGCGCCGGCCTGTGCCGTGGCCGCGACGGGTGTGGGCACGCCCATCGTGGGCGGAGCGGCGGTCATTCCCCCGATCCAGCGGCCGGCACCACGTCCCGTGGTGCGGCCGGCCCCGACCGTCCCGCGCGCGCCGACGGTCGTGACGCCCAGGCCGAAGCTGCCGGCGCCGAAGCCGGTGGTGCCGGCAGACCCCACGCCCATCATCCAGCCCGCGCCGTTCCGCAGCAACACGCCCATCGGCGCCCAGCCCGGCTCCGGCGCGCCGCTCGGCGTGCTGCCGGGCGGCCTCGCCACGCCGCTTGTGGGTCCGGCGCCGGCGCCGAACACCTGCTGGTTCTACACGACGCCGGCGAAGACGGTGGGCTACTGGAGCAAGTGCCCGTAAGGCATCAGCCTGAAGACCACCCGCGAAAACGCTTGCGGCGTAACGCTTCCTTGAGGTGAGGCGGGCACCATCTGCCCCAGCGGCTGATCTTCGCCCCATTTTGGTGGTGGAAGGAGCCGCGCGGCTGCGATGCAGGCCGGCAATGCGACGGGAATTGGAATGACCGCACAGGGACGGGGGGACGGCATGAGGCGCGAGCCGCTCATGGAGCGGCCCGAATCCCTGTTCGACATCCGCCTCGACCCGCGCGACCGCTCCGCCGCACCGCCCCCGGACCCCCCGCGCCCCGCCCGCAAGCCGGCCGCGCGGCCCAAGGCCAAGGCGGAACCCGACATGCGCCCCGATCCCGCCCCGCGCCGCGGCCGCTCCGAGCCGCCGCCCCGCCGGCCCCGCCGTGGCGGCGGGGGGCGCCTCGTGTTCCGGCTGGTGAAATGGGGCTTCATCCTGGGCATGTGGGCGCTGCTCGCCCTCGCCGGCGTCATCGCCTACGAGGCGTCGAAGCTGCCGCCCATGCAGACGCTGATGATCCCCAAGCGTCCGCCCACCGTCACCGTGCAGGGGGCGGACGGCAAGACCATCGCCACACGCGGCGACATGGGCGGCGTGGCCGTGCCCATCGGCGAGCTGCCGCCCTATCTGCCCAAGGCGTTCGTCGCCATCGAGGACCAGCGCTTCTACAGCCATTTCGGCCTCGATCCCGAAGGCCTCGCCCGCGCCCTCGTCACCAACCTCACGTCCCGGCGCCTCCGGCAGGGCGGCTCGACGCTGACCCAGCAGCTCGCCAAGAACCTGTTCCTGACCCAGGAACGCACCGCCTCGCGCAAGATGCAGGAGCTGGTGCTGGCCCTGTGGCTGGAGCACAAGTTCAGCAAGGACCAACTGCTCGACCTCTATCTCAACCGCGTCTATTTCGGCGCCGGCGCCTATGGCGTGGAAGCCGCCGCCCAGCGCTATTTCGGCAAGTCCGCCCGGCAGGTGACGCTGGCCGAGGCCGCCATGCTGGCCGGGCTCGTCAATTCGCCCTCGCGCCTTGCCCCGACCCGGAACCTGAAGGGCGCGCAGACCCGCGCCAACCTGGTCCTCGCAGCCATGCGCGACCAGAAGATGATCTCCGCCGACATGGCGAGCACCGCCCAGGCGCGCCCGGCGCAGCTCGCGCGCAGCGGCATGCCGGATTCCTCCGGCTACGTGGCCGACTGGGTGATGGACCAGCTGGATTCCGTGCTCGGCGACGGCGAGCTGCCCGGCGACGTCACCGTGCGCACCACCATCGATCCCGCGCTCCAGAAGGCGGGCGAGGCGGCGCTGGAGGACACGCTGGCGAAATCCGGCACCAAGTACGGCGTTGGCCAGGGCGCCATCGTGGTGCTCGACCCCGATGGCGGGGTGAAGGCGCTGATCGGCGGCCGCTCCTATGCGGACAGCCAATACAACCGCGCCGTCACCGCCCGGCGGCAGCCGGGCTCGGCCTTCAAGCCGTTCATCTATCTCACCGCCGTCGAGCACGGCCTGACCCCGGAGAGCGTGCGCGAGGACGCGCCCATCCAGCTCAAGGGCTGGCGGCCGGAGAACTCGACCCGCGACTATCGTGGCCCGGTGACGCTCACCACCGCGCTCGCGCTCTCCCTGAACACGGTGTCGGTGCGCCTCGTGCTGGAGTTCGGTCCCAAGGCGGTGGTGCAGACGGCACACCGCATGGGCATCTCCTCGAACCTCGACCCCAACCCCTCCATCGCGCTGGGCACCTCCGAAGTGTCGGTGCTGGAGCTGGCGGGCGCCTATACGCCCTTTGCCAACGGGGGCCTCGGCGTCTTGCCCCACGTCATCGACAGCGTGATCGGACCGGACGGCAAGCCGCTCTACGAGCGCAATGTCACCGGCATGGGCCGCGTGGTCGCCTCCGAATATGTGGCGATGATGAACCACATGATGACCCAGACGCTGGCCACCGGCACCGCGCGCCGCGCCGACCTGCCGGGCTGGGAGGCGGCGGGCAAGACCGGCACCTCGCAGGATTACCGCGACGCCTGGTTCGTCGGCTACACGGCGAAATACGTGACGGCGGTCTGGCTCGGCAACGACGATTCCTCGCCCACCAAGAAGGCCTCCGGCGCCAACCTGCCGGTGGAGATCTGGAGCCGCGTGATGAAGGCGGCGCACCAGGGCGTGCCGGTGGCGGAGCTTCCGGGCGGCCTCAGATCCTACGGCTTCGGCGGCAACGGCTACGGCCAGCCGGGCGCCACCTACCTGCCGCCGGCCGACATGCCGGACGACCGTCCGTCGGCCGTGGTCGGCCAGATGCCGGCGCCCCCGCCCCAGCAAGAGCCGCCCATGACGCTGGACCGCTGGTTTGCAGAAACCTTCCTCGGCCAGGGCCGGCGGTAGCCGGAGGCGCGCGCAGCGCCACGAACGCTCTCGCCTTGCGCCCGCCGTCTGGCTCTAGGATAAGGCGTCATGACCGAGACACCTTCCCCCGCCGACGCCGATCCCTATCTCGAGCCCGGCCGCCTGCTGTTCGCCGGCGACTGGCAGTTCGTCTCCGCGGCACCCACCGTCGAGGTGCTGCCGCCCATGCAGGGCATGGAGATCGCGCTGGCCGGCCGCTCCAACGTGGGCAAGTCCTCCCTCGTCAATGCTCTGACCGGCCGCAAGGCGCTGGCGCGCACCTCGGTGACGCCTGGGCGCACGCAGGAATTGATCTTCTTTCGGGTAGGGCCGGAGCTGTGCCTGGTGGACATGCCCGGCTACGGCTTCGCCAAGGCGCCGAAGGAGAAGGTCGACGCCTGGACGCGCACCATCAAGGATTACCTGCGGGGCCGGGTGAACCTCGCCCGCGTCTTCGTGCTCATCGATTCCCGCCACGGCATCAAGCCGGTGGACGAGGAGATCCTCGACCTCCTCGACAAGGCGGCCGTCTCTTACGCCATCATCCTCACCAAGGTGGATCAGGTGAAGCCGAGCGCTTTGCCCTCGGTGATCGCCGGGGTGGAAGACAAGATCCGCCGGAGGCCGGCGGCCTATCCGAAGATCTTTCCCACCTCCAGCAACACCGGGCAGGGCTTCCCGGAGCTGCGCGCGGCGGTGGCGCAGCTTCTCGCCGAGCAGGGCTGAAGCCCGCGCGGCGCTTGAGCGTAATCTTGCGAAAACCGATTGGCCTCGGTCAAAGACCGAGGCCAAAAGGGCTCAGGCCAGAAGATCAGCAACCGTGAGCGCGATCACCAGCGTCGCCTTGTCGAGGTCGGACAGGAGCAAATTCTCGTCCGCCCGGTGGCCGTTGGCCTCCTCGATGGTGTGCGGGCCGGCGCCGTAGAGCACCACGGGCACGCCGGCCTCCGCATAGAGGCGCGCATCGGTATAGAGCGGCACGCCGGTGGTCTTCACCTCCTCGCCGGTCACGGCCGAGGCGTTGCGGCAGATGACGCCGGCAAGGTGCATGGCCCTGTCGTCCGGCACCAGCGGGCGGGCGATCAGGATGCGCCGAACCTCGGCCTTGGCCTTCGAGCCCTCCAACGCCTTGGCGATGACGCCCCGCACCTCGGCCTCCACCTGTTCCGGGTTCTCGCCGGGCACGATGCGGCGGTCGAGGCGGAAGGTGACGCGATCGGGCACCACATTGGTGTTGATGCCGCCGGAGATGAGACCCACCGTGAGCTGCGGCGAGCCGATGCCCGGCACGTCGGAGACCTTCGCCTGCAGCGTGTCGCGGTAGGCGTAGAGCGCGGTCAGGATATGGGTCGCGCCCTCCAGCGCGTCGATGCCGGTGAAGGGCAGCGCGGCATGGGCCGACTTGCCGATCACCTCGACTTCGAGGTGCAGGCAGCCGTTGTGCGCCACCACGACCCCATAGGAGAAGCCGGCCGAGACGGCATAGTCGGGCTTGGTGAGGCCGGTTTCCAGAATCCAGCCCGGCCCCACCTCGCCGCCGATCTCCTCGTCATAGGTGAAGTGCAGTTCCACCGTGCCCTTGAGCGGCAGGCCGGAGCGCTTCAGGGCGTCGAGGGCGAAGGCATAGGTGGCGAAATCGGACTTGGAGACGGCGACGCCGCGGCCATACATGCGCCCGTCCACCACTTCGGCGCCATAGGGGTCCTTGGTCCAGCCCTCGCCGGGGGGCACCACGTCACCATGGGCGTTCAGCGCCACCACGGGGCCATCCCCGAACCGGTGGCGGATGATGAGGTTGGTGGCCGTGACCATGCCCGCCGCCTTCACCCGGTCGGCCGGCACGGCGTGGCGCTCCACCGTGTAGCCAAGGGCTTCCAGCAGTTCGGCGGCGCGCGCCGCATGGGGGGCGCAATCGCCGGGGGGATTGTCGGAAGGCACCTTCACCAGCTCCGCCAGAAACTGGCGCTGCGCTTCGGTGCGCTCGGCGATCAGGCCGCGGAGGGTGTCGGCGTCGGCGGTGGACATGACGTCTTCCTTGTTCTTGGGGCGGGCCGCAGCCCGCCGGTTCTCTCGTTTTAGGGTTCTAGGGGGATGCGGTCTATTTGCCGGAAGCCCATTCCTTCAGCATGGCCCGATCCTCGTCGGACAATTCGGTGATGTTGTTGGGCGGCATGGCGTGGCTCAGGCCGGCCTGGACGAGGATGAGCTTGCGGTTCTTGTAGATGGCCTCCTCCGTGTCGAGGAGGATGCCGCGCGGCGCGATGGCGAAGCCCTCATAGACCGGCTCGGCGGCGTGGCACATGGCGCAGCGGCCCATGACGATGTTCTGCACATCCACCGGCACGCCCACCGCCGGCCCGCTCTTCGCGAAGGCCGGGGAGACCAGCGGCGGCAGGCCGAGCGCCATGCGGCCGGCGGGGGTGGTGGTGGCCGAGATGAATATCGCGAGGATCAGGCACACGGCCGCCACCAGCCAGCACCACGCCTTGTCGCCGCGCCCGGCATGCCGCTCATTGTAGAAATAGCGGATCACCGTTCCCGCCACGAGCGCCAGCGCCACGATGACGAAGGCGTAGGGCGTGGAATAGGTCAGCGGGTAATGGTTGGAAATCATCAGGAAGACGACGGGCAAAGTGAAGTAGTTGTTGTGCCCGGAGCGTAGCTTGGCGGTCTTGCCGTAATAGGGGTTCGGAACCTCCCCCGCCTTCAGCGCCGCCACCACCTTGTGCTGGTTGGGGATGATGACGAAGAAGACGTTGCCGCTCATGATGGTGGCCATCAGCGCGCCGGTATGGATGAAGGCCGCGCGGGGCGAGAACACCTGCTGGTACAGGAACGCCGCCAGCACCACGCCCGCGAACACGATGATGCCCACCACCATCGGCTTGTCGCCGAGCTTCGAGCGGCAGAGCTGGTCATAGGCGATCCATCCCGCCGCGAGGCCGCCGAGGCCGATGACGAGGGCGGTGACGGGCTTCAAATTCATCACCGCCGGATCGATCAGGAAGATCGAGGACTGGTAGTAATAGACCCAGATAAGCAGGAAGAAGCCGGTGATCCAGGTGGCGTAGGACTGCCACTTGTGCCAGCCCAGCTCCTCCGGGAGAAAATCGGGCGCCACCAGATACTTCTTCACCTGATAGAAGCCGCCGCCATGCACTTCCCACGCCTCCCCGCCCTTACCGGCGGGGATGTCGGGCGTCGCCTTCAGGCTGGCATCAAGGTGCATGAAGTAGAAGGACGCGCCGATCCACGCCATGCCGGCGATGATGTGCGTCCAGCGCAGCAGCAGGCTGCCGTACTCGTGGAGGATGGGTTCCATTGCCGTTTCAGATCCCGTGGCTGGAAGATGCGGGCGCATTGGCCCCTGTCACGCCCACGGACGGGGACCATTGGCCCCGGCCCGCGGCGTGGGTATCGTTCTTGTGGCGTCGGGTGAGGGGTGACGAAGCGTGCTGGAGAACATGAAGGCCTTCGTCGCCTCGGTGGAGAGCGAGAGCTTCTCGGAGGCCGGGCGTCGGCTGCATTTGTCGGCCAACGTGGTCAGCCACCGCATCCAGATGCTGGAGAAGCACCTCGGCTGCCGGCTGTTCAACCGCACCACCCGCCGCATGAGCCTGACCGAGCAGGGGCGCGTCTATTACGAGGCGATCACCGAGGCGCTGCGCCTCATCGAGGCGGCGGAGAGCAACGTCTCGGAACTCGGCGCCCTGCCCCGCGGCGCGCTGCGCGTCACCGCCCCGCTCCATCTCGGCCGGCGGCTGGTGGCGCAGGTGGCGGCGCGCTACCAGGAGACCCATCCCGAGATCGACGTGCGCCTGCGCCTGTCGGAACATACCCTCGACCTCATCGCCGAATCCATCGACGTGGCGCTGCGCCTCGCCACCTTCGAGGATTCCAGCATGATCATGCGCAAGGTGGCGCAGGTCGAGCGCATTGTGTGCGCTGCACCCAGCTATCTGGAGCGGGCCGGCGTGCCGCAGCGGCCGCAGGATCTGCTCACCCATCAATGCCTCCTCCTGCGGTTCGCGAGCCTTCGGGAATTGCGCTGGATGCTCACCGACGAGGGCCGGGACCTCGCCGTTCCCGTCACCGGCCATCTGGAGGCCGACGACGGCGACGTGCTCACCGTGTGGGCCGTCGAGGGCCGCGGCATCGTGGTGAAGCCGCGGTTCGAGGTGGCGGACGCCCTCGCGGACGGCCGCCTCGTGCCGCTGCTGGAGAAGAACCCGCCCCAGCCGGCGACGCTGGCGGTGCTCTACCCCGCCCGCCAGCTGGTGCCGCTGAAGGTGAAGGCCTTCGCCGACATGCTGGTGGATCAGGGCCGGCGCTACATCGCCCGCGAGCTGGCCAAGATCGGGGAGCGGCTGCCGGCCTGAGCCTTTCGGCACCGACATGCATCCGCCCCCCGGCTTGCCCTGACCGGACTTCAGTGCGCCTCGGCCTGCTTGGCGGCGGCGACGATCTCCTCGGTGGAGGTCTTCTTCACGCCGTTGAAGAACACGTTGAGCGCCACGGCGACGATGGCGCAGAGCAGGATGCCGCTCTCCAGGAGCGGGTGCAGCTCATGCGGCAGCGCCTTGAAGAAGTTGGGCGACACCAGCGGGATCATGCCGAAGCCCACCGCGATGGCGACGATGAAGAGGTTGTTGCGGTTGGTCTTGAAATCGACGCCGGTGAGGATGCGCGCGCCGGTGGCAGCCACCATGCCGAACATCACGAGACCCGCGCCGCCCAGCACCACCTGCGGCACCGCCTCCACCAGCGCGGCCATCTTCGGCATCAGGCCGAGGCCGAGCATGATGACGCCGCCCGTCACCGTCACCCAGCGCGAGCGCACGCCGGTGACGCCGACGAGGCCCACGTTCTGCGAGAAGGAGGTGTAGGGGAAGGTATTGAAGATGCCGCCGAGCAGCGTGCCCACGCCATCGGCGCGCAGGCCGCGAGCCAGCGCCTTCTCGTCCACCGGCTTGCCGGTCATGTCGGAGAGGGCGAGGAACATGCCCAGCGACTCGATCATGACCACGATCATCACGATGCACATGGTGATGATGGGCACGAGGTGGAACGTGGGCATGCCGAAGTGGAACGGCAGGATGACGTCGAACCACGGCGCCGCCGCCACCTTCTCGAAATGCATGATGCCGATGACCGAGGCGAGGATCGCGCCGGCGATGATGCCGAGCAGCACCGCCACATTGGCCACGAACCCTTTGCCGAAGCGGATGAAGGCGAGGATCACCAGCAGCACGAACAGGGCGATGCCGAGGCCCTGGAGCTGGGCGTAGTTGGGATTGGCGACCTGCACCACCTTGCCGTCGATGGTCTGGGTGAGGAAGGGAATGCCGCCGCCGGCCCAGTTGATGCCGACCCGCATCAGGGAGATGCCGATCACCATGATGATGGTGCCCGTCACCACCGGCGGGAACAGAGGCAGCAGGCGCGAGATGAAGGGCGCGACGACGATGCCGAAGATGCCGGCGGCGATGACCGAGCCATAGATGCCGAGGATGCCGATGGAGGGATCGTTGGCCATGGACAGCATGGGGCCGACCGAGGCGAAGGTGACGCCCATCATCACCGGCAGGCGGATGCCCACCCCGAGGAAGCCGAGGCATTGGGCCAGGGTCGCGAGACCGCAGGCGAACAGGTCGGCCGAGATCAGGAACGCCACCTGCTCCGGCGGCAGCTTGAGCGCGCGGCCGATGATGAGCGGCACCGCGACCGCGCCGGCATACATGACGAGGACATGCTGGAGGCCGAGCGCGGCGAGTTTCGGCGCCGGCAGGATTTCGTCTACGGGATGAACGGCTTGTGACATCTGGTTCCCCCAAAGGAAGAGCGGTCGAAATCAGGAAGGGCGTTCTTCAAATTTGTTGGCGACGGCAACGCTCCGGCGCGGCTCCGAACGGGCACTGCCCAACGCATCGGCATGCCTCATTGGAGATCAATTCCCGAGCCGGGGAAATACGTGTGGTAATCGGAATATCTTCCGATTTTTTTGGAAAATCGATCCACCCGGCGCGGGTTATGCTGCCGCGCAGCGGAGCGTTCGCCCGGCCGCTGGCCCTGCACCCGCAAGGCTTCCGCCGGGCGCGGCGCCAGAGAGTCAGGAAGGACGAGGAAACGATGGGGCGCCTGTCCACTCACGTGCTCGATACGGTCTCCGGCGGCCCGGCCGCCGATGTGGCGGTAGAACTTTACCTGCTGACGGCCGATGGCGGGCGCACCCTCGTCACCACCCGCCGCACCAATGCGGACGGCCGCACCGATGCCCCCCTGCTTGCGGGCGACGATTTCCTCCCCGGCACCTATGAGCTGGTCTTCCACATCGGCGCGCATTTCCGCGCCACCGGCGCCCCGGTGGCCGACCCGCCCTTCCTCGACGTGGTGCCCCTGCGCGTGACCCTGATCGAGGGGCACTACCATGTGCCGCTGCTCTGCTCCCCGTGGAGCTATTCCACCTATCGGGGGTCCTGAGCCCATGCCCGCTCCCTTCACCGGCCGCGACAATTCCGGCATCCCCACCGATCCCGTCACCGGCAAGCCCTATCCGCGCGATCTCGTGGGCTATGGCCGCACGCCGCCCCACCCCCATTGGCCGGGGGATGCGCGCATCGCGGTGCAGTTCGTGGTGAATTACGAGGAGGGCGGCGAAAACTCGGTGCTCCATGGCGACAATGCCTCGGAGGCCTTCCTCTCCGAGATCATCGGCGCCGTGCCCTGGCCCCGCCAGCGGCACATGAACATGGAGTCCGTCTACGAGTTCGGTGCCCGCGTCGGCATCTGGCGGCTGCTGCGGCTGTTCGGCGAGCGCAACATGCCGGCCACCGTCTATGGCGTCGCCACCGCCCTCGCCCGCAATCCCGATGCCGTCGCCGCCATGCAGGAGGCCGGCTGGGAGTTGGCCAGCCACGGCTACAAGTGGATCGAATACAAGGATTTCACCCGCGACGCCGAGCGCGAGCACATCGAGGAGGCCGTGCGCCTGCACACGCAGGTGACCGGCGCCCGCCCGCTCGGCTTCTACCAGGGCCGCTCCGCCGAGCACACGGTGCCCCTCCTGATGGAGGAAGGCGGCTTCCTCTATGTGGCCGACAGCTATGCGGACGAATTGCCCTACTGGATCTATGGGCCGCGCGGCCCGCAGCTCGTGGTGCCCTACACGCTGGACGCCAACGACATGCGCTTCTCCGTGGCCGCAGGCTTTTCCAACGGCACCGAATTCTTCGACTATCTGAAGGACAGCTTCGACCTGCTTTATGCCGAGGGGGCCACCGCCCCGCGCATGATGTCCATCGGCCTCCATCCGCGCCTCGCGGGCCGGCCGGGCCGGGCGCAGGCGCTGGCGCGCTTCCTCGACTACATCGCCGGCCACGAGAAAGTGTGGGTGGCGCGCCGCCTCGACATCGCCCGCCACTGGATCGCCCATCACCCGCCCGCCGGCGGATACCGGCCCACCTACATGCCACGCGGCCTGTTCGTGGAGCGGTTCGGCGGCGTCTACGAGCATTCGCCCTGGATCGCGGAAGGCGCCTACGACCGTGGCCTCACCGCCCGCGCCGACACGGCAGAGGGCCTCAACGAAGCCCTCGCCGCCGTGCTGCGCGCTGCGCCCCTTGAGAAGCAGATGGGGGTCATCCACGCCCATCCCGACCTTGCCGGCAAGCTTGCCGAGGCAAAGCTGCTGACCGCCGAGTCCGCCGCCGAGCAGGCCTCCGCCGGCCTCGACCAGCTCACCGCGGACGAGAAGGCGCGCTTCACCGCGCTGAACGACGCCTACAAGGCGAAGTTCGGCTTCGTCTTCATCATGGCCATCCGCGGACGCAGCAAGGCGGACATCCTCGCCGCCTTCGAGCGCCGCCTCGCCCACGACCGCGACACCGAAGTTGCGGAGGCGCTGGCGCAGATCGAGCGCATCGCGCTGCTCCGCCTCTCCCAGATGCTGCCGGCCGCCCCCTGAACAAGGTCTCTTCCGTGCCCCGATCTGCCCCCGGTTCCGCCCCGCTCCCCTCCCCCCTCGACGGCGAGATCATCGTCTCCCGCCTGAAGGAACTCGCCGCCTGCACCGACGTGCCCGGCGAGATGACCCGCCTGACGCTGACCCCCGCCCACAAGAGGGCAGCGGCGCAGGTGTCGTTCTGGATGCGGGAGGCGGGGCTGGCGCAGGTCCATATGGACGCCACCGGCTCCATCGTCGGGCGCTACGCGGCGGACCGGGCCAATGCCAAGACCCTCGTCCTCGGCTCGCACATCGACACCGTGCGCAACGCCGGCATCTATGACGGCAATCTCGGTGTGCTCACCGCCATCGCCGCCGTGGAGGCGCTGAAGCAGCAGGGCATCCGCCTGCCCTTCGCCATCGAGGTCGCGGCCTTCGCCGACGAGGAGGGCGTGCGCTTCCTCTCCACCCTCACCTCCTCCAAGGCCATGGCCGGCATCTTCGATCCGAAGAGCCTGGAGGACGTGGACGCCCAGGGCATCTCCCGCATGGAGGCGCTGCGCTCCTTCGGCGCGCCGGTGGATCGCGTCGCCGACTGCCGGCGCGATCCCGACGAGACGCTGGGCTATGTGGAAGTGCATATCGAGCAGGGGCCGGTGCTGGAGGCGGCGGGCGCGCCGCTCGGCATCGTCACCGGCATCGCCGGCGCCTCGCGCGGACATGTGCGCATCCGCGGCGAGGCCGGCCATTCCGGCACGTTGCCCATGGCCATGCGCCACGATGCGCTCACCGCCGCCGCCGAGATGATCCTCGCCGTGGAGGCGCGCGGCCGCGCCGACGGCAAGGAGCTGGTGGCCACGGTCGGCACGCTCATCATCGCCGGCAGCGCGGTGAACGTGGTGCCCGGCGAGGTGCAATTCTCCCTCGACGTGCGTGCCCTCTCGGACGAGCTGCGCACCCGCGCCGTCGCCGACATCCGCGCCGCCGTGGCCGATATCGCGGAGCGGCGCGGGGTGAAAGCGAGCGTGGACATCGGCCACGAAGTGCCCGCCGCGCCCTGTCACGGTCCGCTCAAGGAGCGCATGGCGCGGGTGGTTGAGGGCCTGCAATTGCCTGTGGTGCGGCTACCCTCGGGCGCCGGCCACGACGCCATGGTGTTTCGCGGCGTAATGCCCATGGCCATGCTGTTCGTGCGCTCGGAGAACGGCAGCCACAACCCCCGCGAATACGCCGCCCCCGCCGACATCGGCCTCGCGGCAGAGGCGCTCTATGCGTTCCTGCTGAAGACGGCGGAGGAGATGTGAGGGGCTGCCGGAGCCCTCACCGGTCCGCTGTCATCATCCGAGAGTCTCCACCGCTCAACCGTCATCGCCCGGCTTGTCCGGGCGATCCACGGGCGGTCTGACGCTAAGCCTTAATGGCTGGGCGCCGACAGGCGGAGGGGTGGATCCCCCGGATGAACCGGGGGATGACGGCTCTCGCGGCGCGGGCGCCGCCTCTTACCCCCGCCCACCAAACCGGAGCACGACGGCACACCTGAAGTGTCACCCGTCCGCCCGGCCGAGAACCTCCTCGGCGGTGAACTTGTAGGTGCGGCCGCAGAATTCGCAGGTCACGGTGACCTTGCCGTCGTCCTGGATCATCTCCCGCCGCTCCTCCGGGCCGAAGGAGGCGAGGACGCCGGAGACCTTCTCCCGCGAGCAGGAACAGCGCGCGGCGATGGGAAGGGGATCGAACACGCGCACCCCGCGCTCGTGGAACAGGCGGTAGAGCAGCCGCTCGGAGGAGAGGTCGCGGTCGATCAGTTCCACGTCCTCCAGCGTGCCGACGAGGGAGCGCGCCTCCACCCAGGCGTCGTCCTCGTCCACGGTGTGCTCTTCCACGCCCTCGGGCGCGTCGCCCGGGGAAAGGTCCGCCATGCGGGCACGGGAGGCGTCCTGCGGCAGGAACTGGGCGAGCAGGCCGCCGGCGCGCCACGAGGACTCCTTACCGCCCGGCTTCATCTCCTCGCCCACGGCGAGGCGCACGCGGGTGGGGATCTGCTCGGACTGGTGGAAATATTCGTGCGCCGCCGCCTCCAGCCCCGAGCCGTCGAGGGCGACCACGCCCTGATAGCGGTTGGTGCTGATGCCTTGGTCGATGGTCATGGCGAGATGGCCGCGCCCCAGCAGCGCCGCCGGCGAGGTCTCGTTGCGGCGCTCGGCCTCGGCCAGCGCATCGGCATCGTAGCGGGCATAGGCGCGGATCTTGTCCGGGCTCACGAAGTCGGCCACCACCATGTCCACCGGCCCGTCGGTCTGGGTCTGGAGGATGAAGCGGCCCTCGAACTTCAGCGAGGAGCCGAGCAGCACGGCGAGCGTGACCGCCTCTCCCACCACGCGCTTCACCGCCGGGGGATAGGCATGATGGGCGAGCAGCGCATCGAGCGTGGGGCCGAGGCGCACCGTGCGGCCGCGGATGTCGAGGGCATCCACCTGGAAGGCGGTGACGATGTCGTCCTGCGCGGCCTCGGATGCGGCGCGGGTGGCGGTGCGGGTGCGCTCGCCCTTCATGAATGGTCTCCGGACGTGCCGGACCCGCGTGCCCGCGCTCAATGCACAGCCAATGGGTCCCAAAGGTTTGGTCCCACACATATTCACGAGCCGGGCTGTTTCAACCCGGCTCGGCATGTCCCGGCTGCGGAAGGCTCAGCCGCCCACCGCGTCGAAGCACCAGGCGAGCACGCCCTTCTGGGCGTGCAGGCGGTTCTCCGCCTCGTCGAACACCACCGACTGCGGACCGTCCATCACCACGTCCGTCACCTCCTCCCCGCGATGGGCGGGCAGGCAGTGCATGAAGATGGCATCCTTGTCCGCCCGCGCCATCAGGGCGGAATTGACCTGATAGGGCTTGAGGATGTTGTGACGGCGCTCGGCCTCCTTGTCGCCCATGGAGACCCAGGTGTCGGTGATGACGCAATCCACGCCCTCCACCGCCTCTTCCGGGTCGCGCATGAACTTCACCTTGGCCTTGGTGCGCTTCACGAAGTCCTTCAGCGCCTGACGCGGCGACAATTCCTTGGGCGTCGCCACCTTCAGGGTGAAGTCGAAGCGGTCGGCGGCATGAACCCACGAGGCCAGCACGTTGTTGGCGTCGCCCGTCCAGGCCACCGAGCGGCCGGTGATGGGGCCGCGATGCTCCTCGAAGGTCATCACGTCGGCCATCACCTGGCAGGGGTGGGAGATGCGGGTGAGGCCGTTGATGACCGGCACCGTGGCGTATTTCGCCAGTTCAGTCAGGTCATCATGGTCCAGGATGCGGATCATGATGGCGTCGACGAAGCGCGACAGCACGCGGGCCGTGTCGGCGATGGTCTCGCCGCGGCCGAGCTGCATCTCCTGGCCCGTGAGCATGATGGTCTCGCCGCCCAGCTGGCGCATGGCGAGGTCGAACGACACGCGCGTGCGGGTGGACGGCTTGTCGAACACCATGGCCAGCGACTTGCCGGCGAGCGGCTTTTCCACCGGCTCCCCCGCCTTGCGGCGGGCCTTCAGATCCTTGGAAAAGTCCAGGACCCGGCGCAGTTCCTCGGCCGGGATCTCGGACAGATCGAGAAAATGACGCACCCCATTCCCCTTCATTCGGCCGCTCCCTTCACCGGATCTGAGGCGAGGCGCGCCTCGATGCGCCGGCAGGCGGCTTCGATCTTGTCGGCTGCGATGCCCACCTCTTCCTCGCTCACGGTGAGCGGGGGCAGCAGGCGGATGACGTTCTCGGCGGCGCCGGGCACCAGCATGCCCTCCTCGCGCAGCGCGGCGATCAGCTCGGGCGCGGGCACGGCGGCCTTGATGCCGAGCAGCAGGCCCTGCCCGCGCACCTCGGCGATGACGGCCGGATGGGTGTCGCGCAGTTCGGCGAGACGCTGCTGGAAGCGGCCGGCGACGCGGTTCACGCGGGGGAGGAAGTCATCCTCCAGCACCACGTCCAGCACCGCATTGCCCACCGCCATGGCCAGCGGGTTGCCGCCATAGGTGGAGCCGTGGGTGCCCACCGTCATGCCCTTGGCGGCCTCTTCGGTGGCAAGGCACGCCCCCATGGGGAAGCCGCCGCCGATGCCCTTGGCCACCGACATGATGTCCGGGGTGATGCCGGTCCACTCGTGGGCGAACAGGCGTCCGGTGCGCCCGACGCCGCTCTGCACCTCGTCCAGCACCAAAAGTAGGCCGTTCTCGTCGCACAGCTCGCGCAGGCCGGCGAGGAAGCCGGCCGGCGGCACGCGCACGCCACCCTCGCCCTGCACCGGCTCCACCAGAATGGCGGCGGTCTCGGGTGTCACGGCGGCGCGGGCGGCGTCGAGATCGCCGAACGGCACCTGGTCGAAGCCTGGAAGATCCGGGCCGAAGCCTTCGAGATATTTCGGGTTGCCGCCGGCGGCGATGGTCGCCAGCGTGCGGCCGTGGAAGGCGCCCTCGAAGGTGATGATGCGGTTCTTCTCGGGATGGCCGCTCACATACTGGTAGCGGCGCGCCATCTTGATGGCGCACTCCAGCGCTTCCGCACCGGAATTGGTGAAGAACATGGTGTCCGCGAAGGTCGCGGCCTTCAGCCGGTCGGCCAGCTTCTCGGCGCCGGGGATGCGGAACAGGTTGGACACGTGCCACAGCTTCGTCGCCTGCTCGGAGAGCGCGGCGGCGAGATAGGGATTGGCGTGGCCCAGCACGTTCACGGCGATGCCGGCGGTGAAGTCGAGGAAACGTCGCCCGTCCGTCGTGACGAGCCAGCAGCCCTCTCCCCTCTCGAACTGGAGGTCGATGCGTGCGTAGGTCGGCAGAACGGGGGTGATCACACTATCCTCCTGGTGGACTTCGATGCAGGCTTCCTGGCCTTCGAGGTTGCACGGGTTTGCGAACAACGTGCGACAGCGGGGTTTCGGCCCGGCCGCGCGCACAAACTAAAAAAGGCCGCCCATGCGGGGGCGGCCCGACCGCGCGATTCTAATGAACACGCGCACGAGGTCAACCGATCGCCTGCCATGATGCGAATCGGGACCGCGACCGGCCGCCGCACAAGGGTAAACGAAGCCTTAAGGAGCTGGGGAAAACGCTCCGCGACCCCTTGCCGACTCTGTTGCAGGGACCGGCCATATTGTAGGTTCTTGAGGGTCAGCCACGAGATGTCGTGCGCAGGGGCATCAGGAACCCTCTTCCAGGAACCGCGATCCGGGTCCATCCGAGCGCTTTGCCGCGCACGGGAACGGGGAGGGAGTCCGCCTTGCGGAAATCACGATCCGGGACGCGCCCCAACCGGCGTTCCCGCCCATGGCTGAAGCGGCGCCGAGCGTTTCCGGCGCCCGCGGCGTTCTTGAGATGCTGCCGGTTGAAATGCGGCAAGTAGATGCGGCAAATGGAGAAGAGCGATGAGCTGGAATGACGAGCGCGTCGAACTCTTGAAAAAGCTCTGGAGCGAAGGCCTCTCCGCGAGCCAGATCGCGACCGAGCTTGGCGAGGTGACGCGCAATGCCGTCATCGGCAAGGTGCACCGCCTCGGCCTGTCCGGCCGGGCGAAGGCCGCCCCTGCCCCGGCGCGTCCCCGCGCCAGCGGAACGGCGCCGGCCAAGGCCGGTCCGATGAACGGGCCGATGGGCGCTCCCGCCGGTCGCCCCGACAACCAGGCGCGGCCGCAGCGGCCCACCACCATCGGCAATACCGCCCTCGCGGCCGATCTGGACGAGGCACCGGAAGAGGCACCGGCGCCCGCTCCCGTCATGAGCGACAACGTGGTGCCCATGACCCAGGGCTGCACCATCATGCAGCTCACCGAGAGCACCTGCCGCTGGCCGCTGGGCGAGCCGGGCACCGAGAGCTTCCACTTCTGCGGCGGCAAGGCCAATCCGGGCATGCCCTATTGCCAGACCCACGCCCGCATCGCCTACCAGCCGGTGCAGGACCGCCGCCGCGACCGCCGCCTCGCCTATCTCTGAGGCGGGGAGCGCCGGAAGAGGCCTCCGGCGCTACGAAGCGGTCGAAAACCTGATGTGCGGTGTCATCCCCCGGCTTGTCCGGGGGATCCACGTTTCCGCAAGTTCGGCCCAAGGATGAATGCGCTGGCCTGTCGGCCCGGTGGATGCCCCGGACAAGCCGGGGCATGACGGCCCAAGAACAACAGGTTCGTATGCGGCCGGACGTCCATGACGCCCAGGAAAAGCATGCCCCCCAAGGAAAAAGGGCCCGCCTCCGGCTGGAGGCGGGCCCTTTTTCGTTCAGGGGACGGCGGCGGGAGGGCTCAGTCGTCCAGCCCCAGCGACGGCGCCGCGCGGCGTTCCAGCACGTCGCGGATGGCGGCGACCATCTCGCTCTCCTTCACCGCGAACTGGGCCGGGCGGGCGGCGCGGTATTCCGCATTGTCGGCGATGCCGGCGGCGATGCGGGCGCCTTCCACCAGATCCTTGATCTGGACCTCGCCGGCGTCCTTCTCGTTCGACCCCTGGATGATGACGGCCGGCGCGCCGCGCCGGTCGGCATACTTCATCTGCGCCTTCATGCCGGCGCCGCCGAGATACATCTCGGCGCGGATGCCGTTGGCGCGCAGCTCGGCCACCATCTTCATATAATCGGCGATGCGGGCCGGCTCCTTATCCATGGCCAGCACCACGACGGGGCCGACCTCGGCGTCCGCATCCATCTTGCCGAGGAAGGCGAGGGCCGCGAGCAGGCGCGACACGCCGATGGAGAAGCCGGTGGCCGGCACCTTCTCGCCGCGGAAGCGGGCGACGAGGCCGTCATAGCGCCCTCCCCCCGCCACCGAGCCGAAGCGCACGGGGCGGCCGGCCTCGTCGGTGATCTCGAAGGTGAGTTCCGCCTCGTAGACGGGGCCGGTGTAATATTCGAGGCCACGCACCACGGAAGGGTCGATCTTCACCCGGTCCTGATAGCCGCCAGCGGCGAGCAGGGTGCGGATGTCGTTCAATTCCGCCATGCCCTCCTGGAAGGCGGCGTTGCCTGCGAGGGCGGCGGCAAGCGCGACGTCGTCCAGCTCCACTTCCACGCCCACATCGGTGGCACGCACGCCCTTGCCGGTGAGCATGGCGAGCACCACAGCGGCCTGACGCTCGTCGAGGCCGGCCCCCTTGGTGAAGTCGCCGCTCTCGTCCTTGCGGCCGGGGCCGAGCAGGAGCGCGACGCCCTCGGCGCCGAACTTGTCGAACTTGTCGATCGCGCGCAGCACGGTGAGGCGGCGGCCGGCGTTCTCGTCGCCGCCCAGGCCGATGGCCTCCATCACGCCGTCGAGCACCTTGCGGTTGTTCACCTTCACCACATAGGAGCCGCGCGGGATGCCCACCGCCTCCAGCGTGTCGGCGGCCATCATGCAGATCTCGGCATCGGCCGCGACGGAGGGGGCGCCCACCGTGTCGGCGTCGAACTGCATGAACTGGCGGAAGCGGCCGGGGCCGGGCTTCTCGTTGCGGAAGACGTAGCCGGCCCGGTAGGAGCGGTAGGGCTTGGGCAGCTGCTCGAAATGCTCGGCCACGTAGCGCGCCAGCGGCGCCGTGAGGTCGTAGCGCAGGGAGAGCCACTGCTCGTCGTCGTCCTGGAAGGAGAAGACGCCCTCGTTGGGCCGGTCGAGGTCGGGCAGGAACTTGCCGAGCGCGTCGGTATATTCGATGGCCGGGGTCTCCAGCGCCTCGAAGCCGTAGAGCGCGTAGACGGCGCGGATCTTCTCCAGCATGGCGCGGGTGGCGGACAATTCCGCGCCGGTGCGGTCGACGAGGCCGCGCGGGAGCCGCGCCTTCGGCTTGAATTCTTTGGCCATGATGCTTCGGGACCTGTGTCCCGCTCGGTCAATAAAGGGGTTGGGGCGTCTTAGAGGACAGGGCCGGTGACGGCAAGGTCGCTGGCCGGGAAGGGCCGGCAACCAGCGAAAAACCTGCCGCTCCGTTACCTCTGCCATGACAGCGCCGTGTTCTGCGCGCATCATGAAGTCGGGTCGCGGCAGCCGTCGCACTGGCCCTCATCCCAGACCTGTCGTCATGCTGCGCCCTAAGGCGTGTGGCGGCGCCATTGCAGCATGGAGGACACGCTTGCCCCACGACACGCCGCTCATTGCGACCCTCGTCGGGGCCTTCGTCCTCGCCTTCGTGCTCGGTGCCATCGCGCAGCGCCTCAAGCTGTCGCCGCTGGTGGGCTATCTCCTCGCCGGCGTGCTCGTGGGGCCGTTCACCCCCGGCTTCGTGGCCGACGAGCATCTGGCGCTGGAGCTGGCGGAGATCGGCGTCATCCTTCTCATGTTCGGCGTCGGCCTGCACTTTTCCTTGTCCGATCTCCTCTCGGTGAAAGCCATCGCCATCCCCGGCGCCATCGTGCAGATCACGGCGGCGACCGTCATGGGCATGGGGCTCGCCTGGGCTCTGGGATGGAATCTCGGCGCCGGCCTCGTCTTCGGCATCGCTCTGTCCGTCGCCTCCACCGTCGTGCTTTTGCGCGCCTTGCAGGAGCGGCGGATGGTGGAGAGCGAGCAGGGGCGCATCGCGGTGGGCTGGCTCATCGTCGAGGACCTCGCCATGGTCCTCGCGCTGGTGCTGCTGCCCGCTTTGTCCGGCGCGCTCGGCGGCCGGACCGTCACCACCGGCACCATCGACTGGCTGGGCCTCGGCGGCGATGTCTGGACCACCCTCGCCGTCACGCTGGTGAAGGTCGCCGGCTTCGTGGTGCTGATGCTGGTGGTGGGCCGCCGCGTCATTCCCTGGATCATGCACTGGGTGGCGCACATCGGCTCGCGCGAGCTGTTCCGCCTGGCGGTGCTGGCCATCGCGCTGGGCGTGGCGTTCGGCTCGGCCAAGCTGTTCGGCGTCTCGTTCGCGCTCGGCGCCTTCTTCGCCGGCATGGTGCTGAGCGAGAGCCCCCTCTCCCACCGCGCCGCCGAGGAGACGCTGCCCCTGCGCGACGCCTTCGCCGTGCTGTTCTTCGTCTCGGTGGGCATGCTGGTGGACCCCTCCATCGTGGTGAAGAGCCCGGTCTCGCTGCTGGTGACGGTGCTGATCGTGCTCGTCGGCAAGTCGCTCGCCGCCTTCCTCATCGTGCGGGCGTTCGGCTACGGCAATTCAACGGCGCTCACCATCTCGGCCTCGCTGGCGCAGATCGGCGAATTCTCCTTCATCCTCGTGGCGCTGGGCGTGGACCTGCAATTGCTGCCAGCCGAGGGACGCGACCTGATCCTCGCCGCGGCGATCATCTCCATCCTCGCCAACCCCTTCTTCTTCCTGGTGCTGGACCGCTACCGCGCGCGCCATGCGCCGCTGCGGCCCGAGAAGGCGGCCGCGCCGGCGCCGAAGCCCGTTCCGGAGTTGCCGGCGACCGCACTCTCCAACCACACCGTGCTCGTCGGCTACGGCCGGGTGGGCCGCCTCGTCGCCGACGGGCTGAAGGCGGCGGGCACGCCCTTCCTCGTCATCGAGGACCAGGGCGACCGGCTGGAGGAGCTGAAGCGCCTGGACATCGAAGCGGTGAACGCCAACGCCGCCTCCGCGCCCGCCATCGCGGCGGCCAATGTCGCCGGGGCGCGCCGCATCATCCTCGCCATCCCGGACGGGTTCGAGGCGAGCAACGTGCTGAAGAAGGCACGCCAGCTCAATCCCGCCATCGAGATCGTCGCCCGCGCCCATTCGGATGCGGAGGTGGAGCACCTGCGCCAGAGCGGGGCCAACTTCATCATCATGGGCGAGCGGGAGGTGGCGCGCGGCATGCTGGCGCACGTGCTGGAGACCTCCCAGAACGACATCGCCGGCGCGGCCGCCGCAGAGCAGGCGGTGGAAGGCGGAAACCGGGCCGGTCCCTCGGTTTCCACGGACACCGCGGGCCCTGTTGACGCTGGGCCCGGTCTTGCGGAGCCGGCGGCCGCGGCGCAGAAAGAGACGCTGTAGCTCGACCTTTATTGCGAATAAGTTGCAATTGCAGGAAGGGTGCGGTAATTTTTGCGAATTGATCGCAACTAAGGCGGCCGCGCCCGTCACGACCGCCGGACCGGAGCATTCCCGTGCCCGACGCCTTTGTCCTGTCCCGCCGGCATTTTCCGGCGCTCGCCCTCGCCGCCGCGGCGGCCTTCTTCGTCTCGAACCCCGCCCGCGCGGCCGCGCCGTTCAAGGTGGTCACCACCTTCACCGTCATCGCCGACATGGCGAAGAACGTGGCGGGCGACGCCGCCCAGGTGGAGAGCATCACCAAGCCCGGCGCCGAGATCCATAATTACCAGCCCACCCCCGGCGACCTCATCAAGGCGCAGGGCGCGAACCTGATCCTGTGGAACGGGCTGAACCTGGAACTGTGGTTCGAGAAATTCTTCTCGCGCCTCAAGAACGTGCCGAGCGTGGTGGTGTCACAGGGCGTCGAGCCCATGGGCATCACGGACGGCCCCTACAGCGGCAAGCCGAACCCCCACGCCTGGATGTCACCCTCCGCCGCGCTGATCTACGTGGACAACATCCGCGACGCGCTGGTGAAGTACGATCCGGCCAACGCCGCGACCTACACGGCCAATGCCGCCGCCTATAAGGCGAAGATCACCGCCGCCATCGACCCCATCCGCGCCGAGCTGGAGAAGGTGCCGGCCGAGCAGCGCTGGCTCGTCACCAGCGAGGGCGCCTTCTCCTACCTCGCCCGCGACTTCGGGTTGAAGCCGCTCTATCTCTGGCCCATCAACGCCGACCAGCAGGGCACGCCCCAGCAGGTGCGCCGCGTGGTGGACCTGATGCGGAAGGACCACATCCCGGTCATCTTCTCGGAAAGCACCATCTCCGCCGAGCCGGCCAAGCAGGTGGCGCGGGAGACCGGCGCGCGCTACGGCGGCGTGCTTTATGTGGACTCCCTCTCCGACCCCTCCGGCCCGGTGCCCACCTATCTCGACCTCCTGAAGGTGACGAGCGGCACCATCGCCGCCGGGCTGACCGGGAGCGCCAAGCCATGAACGCCCCCCTTTCGCGCCAGAACCTCGCCGAGGCCGGCGCCGGCATCCTGGTGGAGCACGTCACCGTCACCTATCGCAACGGGCACACCGCCCTGCGCGATGCGAGCTTCGCCATTCCCACCGGCACCATCACCGCTCTGGTGGGGGTCAACGGCTCGGGCAAGTCCACCCTGTTCAAGACCATCATGGGCTTCCTCAAGGCGGCGCGGGGCGAGGTGCGCATTCTCGGCATGAGCGTGCCCGAGGCGCTGAAGCGCAACGTGGTCGCCTATGTGCCGCAGGCCGAGGAGGTGGACTGGACCTTCCCCGTGCTGGTCGAGGACGTGGTGATGATGGGCCGCTACGGCCACATGAATTTCCTGCGCATGCCCGGCACCGCCGACCGCGCGGCGGTGGAGGCGGCGCTCTCCCGCGTCAACATGCTGGATTTCCGCAAGCGCCAGATCGGCGAGCTCTCCGGCGGGCAGCGGAAGCGCGTCTTCCTCGCCCGCGCGCTGGCGCAGGACGCCCGCGTGATCCTGCTCGACGAGCCCTTCACCGGCGTGGACGTGAAGACCGAGGACGCCATCATCGGCCTCCTGCGCGCCCTGCGCGACGAGGGGCGGGTGATGCTGGTCTCCACCCACAATCTCGGCTCGGTGCCGGAGTTCTGCGATCGCACCGTGCTGGTGAAGGGCACCGTGCTCGCCTACGGCCTCACCTCCGAGGTGTTCACACAAGCCAACCTCGAAAAGGCCTTCGGCGGCGTGCTGCGCCATTTCGTGCTGGACGAGACCCACGCCGCCACCCCAGGCACGCTGGGCGTGCTCACCGACGACGAGCGCCCCCTAGTCCTCTACAAGGACCGCCCCGCCCAGAGCGGCACGGCGGGATCGAGCGAGGGGATCGGGTGATGGGCGCACCCGGAACCGTCCTCGCGCCCCGGACAAGCGACCGCGCAGCGGGAGCGCTGAGCCGGGGCCCAGCGCAAGACTCCTGCGCAGCAGTCCCAATCCAGCGGCATTCGCCACAAGGCGCCTTCGGCACGTTCTTGCGCTGGATCCCGGCTCTCCCTCCGCGCCGCTCACGCGCCGCTGCGGTCGGCCGGGATACGGGCCGGCGCCGGGGGGCAACGCCATGACCCTCCTCCTCGAACCCTTCACCTATTCCTACATGGTCAACGCCATGTGGGTGTCGGCGCTGGTGGGTGCCGTGTGCGCCTTCCTTTCGGCCTTCCTGATGCTCAAGGGCTGGTCGCTGATCGGCGATGCCCTCTCGCACTCCATCGTGCCGGGCGTCGCGGGGGCCTACATGCTGGGGCTGCCCTTCTCGGTGGGTGCCTTCTTCGCCGGGGCGCTGGCGGCGGGGGCGATGCTGTTTTTGCAGGAGCGGACCAAGCTGAAGGAGGATGCGGTCATCGGTCTCATCTTCACCTCCTTCTTCGGGCTTGGCCTGTTCATGGTCTCGCTGTCGCCGACCTCGGTGAACGTGCAGACCATCGTGCTCGGCAACATCCTCGCCATCTCGCCCGCCGACACGCTGCAACTCGCCATCATCGGCTTCGTCTCGCTCGCTTTGCTGCTCGTGTTCTGGAAGGACCTGATGGTGACCTTCTTCGACGAGAGCCACGCCCGCTCCATCGGCCTGAAACCCACCGCGCTCAAGGTGATGTTCTTCACCCTGCTCGCCGCCTCAACGGTGGCGGCCTTGCAGACGGTGGGGGCCTTCCTCGTCATCGCCATGGTGGTGACGCCGGGCGCCACGGCCTATCTCCTCACCGACCGCTTCCCCCGCCTCATCGCCTTGTCGGTGGCCATCGGCGCGACGACCTGCTTCGTCGGCGCCTATGCCTCCTATTTCCTTGATGGGGCAACGGGCGGCATCATCGTGGTGTTGCAGACGCTGATCTTCCTCCTCGCCTTCGTCTTCGCCCCCAAGCACGGCGTGCTGGCGGCGCGGCGGCAGGCGGCGGAAGCCTTGAGGGAGGGCGCGGCATGAGCCTTCTCGCCCCCTTCCAGTTCGATTTCATGCAGACCGCCCTCGTCATCGCCGCGCTGGTAGCGGTGCCCATGGCGCTGCTCTCCTGCTTCCTGGTGCTGAAGGGCTGGTCGCTGATGGGAGATGCCGTCTCCCATGCGGTGCTGCCGGGCGTGGTGCTGGCCTACATGGCCGGCCTGCCGCTGGCCTTCGGCGCCTTCGTGGCGGGCATGATCTGCGCGCTCGGCACCGGCTATCTCAAGGCCAACAGCCGGGTGAAGGAAGACACGGTGATGGGCGTGGTCTTCTCCGGCATGTTCGGGCTGGGACTGGTGCTCTACACCAAGATCCAGACCGACGTGCACCTCGACCATATCCTCTTCGGCGACATGCTGGGCGTGAGCTGGGGCGACATCGCCGAGAGCGCGATCATCGCCGGGCTCGTGACTCTGGTGCTGCTGGCCAAATGGCGCGATTTGCTGCTGAACGCCTTCGACCCCGCGCAGGCGAAGGCGGTGGGGCTCCACACCGGCCTTTTGCATTACGGCCTCTTGGTGATGCTCTCGCTGACCATCGTCGCGGCGCTGAAAGCCGTGGGCATCATCCTCGCCGTTGCGCTGCTCATTGCGCCGGGGGCCATCGCGTTTCTCGTTACGAAGCGCTTCGGCTGGATGCTCACCGTGTCGGTTCTGGTGGCCGTCTCCTGCTCGCTCGCCGGCGTCTACCTCTCCTTCTTCCTCGACAGCGCCCCGGCGCCGACCATCGTGCTGCTGATGACGGGCGTGTTCATCGCGGCGTTCGTGGGGGTTAGGGTGAAGGCGCGGCGGGTGGAGGCGGCGGAGGGGGCGTCATGATGATCGCCGAACGGGTGCTGATGCTCTTTCAGGACGGCACCGAGGTGGCCGTCCCCGTGCGCATCTTCGCACCGGTGGAAGGTACTGTGGACTGGAGCTGCCGCGCCGAGATTCACTGGCCGGAGGGAGTCGCGGTGAACACTACCTACGGCCTTGATTCCGTGCAGGCGCTCCATCTCACCCTGCAGGCGATCGGCTCCCGCCTCTACATGAGCGACGCCCACAAGGAAGGCCGGCTGCGCTGGGGCGAGCCCGGCTCAGGCTATGGCTTTCCCATCATCAAGATGCTGCGGCACGAGCTGATCGGCGATGATGCGCGGTTTGATGGGAATGATTGAGAACATGGATAGCCGCACCGGAATGATGCGCCATGATACAAGACAGCTTTAATCCATTTTTCTACATCATATTTATAGTCACGCTTTCCACTTATGCCTATATCTCCATTTATTTCATAAATAGGATACGAACAAAAATCCCAGAATGGTCGCGCCAGCATATCATAGCGTTTTTCTTCTCGATGGCAGATACCAGAACGCGGAAGGAAAAAGCTTGGAGGAACGTCGGTGTCCGCGATGAAGCAGCCATTGCGTTCGCAATGAGAATGCAAGTGCGTTGCCTGTTTTTAGGGTTCTTAGGCGCATCGCTGATGTGTCTAGCCACCGCGAGATTTTTCACATGGCAGCATTGGATATAGGTGAACCGGGTCGATGCACCTGCCCCCGAATTCAGCGCCAAGATCAAGCCTTCGGCACCCGTCCCCTCATCGCCCTTGACGCCCCACCCCCTCAGGCGTAACCCCATCCGCGGGACACCTCCCCCCAACGGGAGGCGCCCATCTGTAAGGATGGATTACATGACGACGAATCCTGCTCCGGCCACGCGTCCGGAGAACCCCAATTTTTCCTCCGGCCCCTGCGCCAAGCGTCCCGGCTGGACGCTGGAAGGGCTTTCCGACGCTCCCCTCGGCCGCTCGCACCGCGCCAAGGTTGGCAAGGTGAAGCTGAAGGAAGCCATCGACCTCACCCGTGAGGTGCTGGAAGTCCCAGCCGACTACCGCATCGGCATCGTCCCCGCTTCCGATACCGGCGCCGTGGAAATGGTGCTGTGGTCCGTGCTCGGCGCGCGGCCGGTGGACATGCTGGCCTGGGAAAGCTTCGGCGAGGGCTGGGTGACGGATGTCGTCAAGCAGTTGAAGCTCACCGATGCCCGCGCGCTGACCGCCCCCTACGGCGCGCTGCCGGACCTCAAGAGCGTCGATTTCACCCACGACGTGGTCTTCACCTGGAACGGCACCACCTCCGGCGTCATGGTGCCGGACGCGGACTGGATTCCGGCTGACCGCGAGGGCCTGACCATCTGCGACGCCACCTCGGCGGCGTTCGCGCAGAAGCTCGATTTCGCCAAGCTCGATGTGGTCACCTTCTCCTGGCAGAAGGTGCTCGGCGGCGAGGCGGCCCACGGCATGCTCATCCTCTCCCCCCGCGCGGTGGAGCGGCTGGAGAGCTACAAGCCCGCGTGGCCCCTGCCCAAGATCTTCCGCATGACCAAGGGCGGCAAGCTCATCGAAGGCATCTTCGAGGGCGAGACCATCAACACCCCGTCCATGCTGTGCGTCGAAGACTATCTCGATGCGCTCAAGTGGTCGAAGAACATCGGCGGCCTGTCGGCGCTCCAGGAGCGGTCCAACCGCAACTTCGAGGCCATCGCCCAGTGGGTGCACCGCACCCCGTGGGTGGACTTCCTCGCCACCGATCCGGTGACGCGCTCCAACACCTCGGTGTGCCTGAAGGTGGTGGATGCGGACGTGACCGCGCTTCCCGCCGACGCGCAGGCGGCCTTCGCCAAGGCCATCGCCTCGGGCCTTGAGAAGGGCGGCATCGCCTACGACATTGGCGCCTATCGCGATGCCCCTCCCGGCCTGCGCATCTGGTGTGGAGCGACCGTCGAGCGCGCCGACGTGGAAGCCCTGACCCACTGGCTCGACTGGGCCTTCAACGAGGCGAAGTCCGCGCTGCCGAAGGCGGCGTGATTTCGGCCGCGTGATTTCGATCGGATGACTGCGGCGGCCTGCGCCGCCTCCTGAACATCGTCATGCCCGGGCTTGTCCCGGGCATCCACGTCGAGCCGCCGGCGCCACGGCCGAAGGTGCGCCCGGACCATCCACGTGGATGGCCGGGACAAGCCCGGCCATGACGGCTGCGCGCGCGGTTCGGCTCATCCGCACCATTCCGGAGCCCATCCCATGGCACCCCGCGTTCTCATCTCCGACAAGCTCTCCCCCGCCGCCATCCAGATCTTCAAGGACCGCGGCGTCGAGGTGGATTTCCAGCCCGACCTCGGCAAGGACAAGGACAAGCTGGCCGAGATCATCGGCAATTATGACGGCCTCGCCATCCGCTCGGCCACCAAGGTGACGCCGAAGATCCTGGAGAAGGCCAACCGCCTCAAGGTCATCGGCCGCGCCGGCATCGGCGTGGACAACGTGGACCTGCCGGCCGCGACCGCCAAGGGCGTGATCGTGATGAACACGCCGTTCGGCAATTCCATCACCACCGCCGAGCATGCCATCGCCATGATGTTCGCCCTCGCCCGCGAGATCCCGGCGGCGGACGCCTCCACCCAGGCCGGCAAGTGGGAAAAGAACCGCTTCATGGGCGTCGAGGTGACGGGCAAGACCCTCGGCATCATCGGCTGCGGCAACATCGGCTCCATCGTCGCCGAGCGCGGGGTGGGGCTGAAGATGAAGGTCATCGCCTTCGACCCCTTCCTCTCGCCCGAGCGCGCCCTGGACCTCGGCGTGGAGAAGGTGGAGCTGGACGACCTCCTCGCCCGCGCCGATTTCATCACCCTGCACACGCCCCTCACCGAGAAGACCAAGAACATCCTCTCGGCCGAGAACCTCGCCAAGACCAAGAAGGGCGTGCGCATCATCAACTGCGCCCGCGGCGGACTGGTGGACGAGGAGGCCCTGCGCGCCGCCCTCGACTCGAAGCACGTGGCCGGCGCCGCCTTCGACGTGTTCACCATCGAGCCGGCGGAGACCAACCCGCTGTTCGGCCATCCCAACGTGGTCTGCACACCCCACCTCGGCGCCGCCACCACCGAGGCGCAGGAGAATGTCGCGCTGCAGGTGGCAGAGCAGATGAGCGACTATCTCCTCACCGGCGCCATCTCCAACGCGGTGAACTTCCCCTCCATCACCGCGGAAGAGGCGCCGAAGCTGAAGCCCTTCATCGAGCTGGCGGAAAAGCTCGGCTCGTTCGCCGGCCAGCTCACCGACACCGACATCAAGACCGTGCGCATCATCTATGAGGGCGCGGTGGCGGACCTGAAGGTGAAGGCGCTGACCTCCGCCGCCGTGGCCGGCCTGCTGCGCCCGGCGCTGGCCGACATCAACGTGGTCTCCGCCCCCTCCGTCGCCAAGGAGCGCGGCGTGGTGATCGAGGAGACCACCCGCGCCGCCACCGGCGATTATGAGAGCCTGATCACGGTGACGGTCGTGACGGAGCAGTTCGAGCGCTCCGTCTCCGGCACGGTGTTCGCGGACGGGCATCCGCGCATCGTCAACATCAAGGGCATCAAGGTGGATGCCGAGTTCGCCCCCGCCATGGTCTATGTGACCAACGAGGACAAGCCCGGCTTCATCGGCCGCTTCGCGGGCCTGCTCGGCGATGCCGGCATCAACATCGCCACCTTCGCCCTCGGCCGCGACCATGCGGGCGGCGATGCCATCGCGCTGGTGGCGGTAGATGGCGCGGTGCCCGCCGAGCTGCTCGCCAAGGTGCAGGCCCTGCCGCAGGTGAAGGCGGCCAAAGCCCTCGCGTTCTGAGGGCCCTCGCCTTCTGAGCCTGCCCCCGAAAAAGCAGAAGCCCCGTCCGGCCGGACGGGGCTTCTTTCGTTTCAGGCAGATCACGCCGCGTGCTTCACGTCCGTCCCGCCGCCGGTGCGCCAGAGGGAGAAGAGGATGCCGGCGGCGATCATGGCCACCGTCACGCCCAGCGAGATGGCCGGGTCCACCTTGCCGAAGAAGTGGCTCCAGAAGATCTTGCCGCCGATGAAGACGAGCACGCCGGCGAGCGCATACTTCAGGTGCGAGAAGCGGTGGACCATGGCGGCCAGCGCGAAGTAGAGGGCGCGCAGGCCGAGGATGGCCATGATGTTGGCGGTGAACACGATGTAGGTGTCCGTGGTGATGGCGAAGATCGCCGGCACCGAATCCACCGCGAACACGAAGTCCGCGATATTGATGACCACGAGGGCGAGGAACAGCGGCGTCGCCCACAGCACGGCCTTGCCGGTGACCGGATGGGGCTGGCGCACGAAGAAGCGCTCGCCGTGAAGCTCGGGCGTCACCCGCATGCGCCTGGTGAGGAAGCGCAGCGCCTTGTTCTGCGAGATGTCCGTCTCGCCTTCGCTGGCGAGCAGCATCTTGATGCCGGTGACGACAAGGAACGCGCCGAACAGCAGCAGCACCCAGTCATAGGACTGCACCAGCGCCGCGCCCACGCCGATCATGAGGCCGCGCAGCACCAGCACGGCGATGATGCCCCACACCAGCGCCCGGTATTGATAGGCGCGGGGAATGGCGAAGTAGCTGAAGATCAGCGAGATGACGAAGACGTTGTCGATGGAGAGCGCCTTCTCGATGGCATAGCCGGTGAAGTATTGCATGCCGGCCTGCGGCCCCATGGAGGCCCAGATCCAGCCGCCGAACACGGCCGCAACGGCGATATAGAAGACGGAGAGCCTGAGGCTTTCGGCGATGCCGATTTCCCGCGAGTCGCGGTGCAGCACGCCGAGGTCGAAGGCGAGCAGGGCAAAGACGATGGCGAGGAAGCCGAGCCAGAGCCAGAGCGGCTTGCCGGCGACATCGAGGAAGAGAAGAGCGATCAGCTGGTCCATGGCACGGTCCTGTCAGTGGCCTGCGGCAGCGGCGGCGGCCCGCGAGGGTCGCGGCGCCGGGCAGGAAACCGGATAGGAGGACCGACATGGCGGGCGGGCACGGACCCGGCCTGCCCCGGGCAGCTGGGACAGGCCGGGCCGCATCCGCGCCCGTCAGAGGGGCCCGGACCTCGCGTGTTGAGGGAATGGGGCCGGGCGCCCAAGGGCGCGCGGGAGTTTTGCGCACGGGCTTTAGGCGCGCGGGACGGGTGCCGCCTATCTCGCCGGCTTGAGAGGAATTTCGGCCCACCTCTTGCGGCGGACCACCACGACGCGGGCCATGTCGGCCCCCTCCCGGCGCAGATATTCGATCTGGTCGCGCAGGCGGAGCTTCATCTTCTTCAGCGCGAGCACGCGGGTGCGGTCGGGCTCGGGCCGCGTCTGCTCGGAGGAGATCTCCTCCTCGATCAGGCTGTGGCGCGTCGTCAGCGATTTCATGAACTGGTCCACGACAACCTCCTTTCGATGGGGAAAGGATGGGGCCGGACGCTTGATAGCTCCAATCCATAGTCGCTATATTCATTATAGCTCTGGACTATGAAACCACCATGCCCTTCCGGCCGCGCCATCGCCAGCTCGAATATGTGGTCGCCCTTGCCGAGACCGGGCACTTCGGCGCGGCGGCCAAGCGCTGCCACGTCTCCCAGCCGACCCTCTCGGTACAGGTGGCCCTGCTGGAGGAGCAGCTCGGCACGCCGCTGTTCGACCGCACGCGCGGCCGTGTGATCCCCACCGCCGTCGGCGAGCGGATCATCGCCTCGGCCCGTGCCGTGCTTCAGGCGCTGGACGATATCGTCGCCACCGCCGCCACCGGGGCGGACAATCTCGGCGGGCTGATCCGGCTCGGCGTCGCGCCCACCTTCGGGCCGTATTTCCTGCCCCACCTGCTGCCGGTGCTGCACCGGCGCTACCCCGGCCTCCAGATCTACATCCGCGAGGAGCGCCCCTCGGTGATCGAGCGGGAAGTCACCGCCGGCAATCTCGATTGCGGCCTCGGCCCGCAGCCTTTGTCCGGCTCGGTGCTCACCTTCCGCCGCCTGTGCCGGGAAGCCATCTATCTCGGCGCCGCCAAGGACCATCGCCTCGCGGACGGCGCCAGCGTGGAGATCGCCCAGCTCAAGGGCGAGCGGCTGCTGACCCTCGGGCGCGGCCATCAGCTGTTCGAGAGCGCGCGGGCGCTGGCGGCCGCCTCCGGCGCCCAGGTGCGGGAGGATTACGAGGGCACCAGCCTCGATGCCCTGCGCCAGATGGTCATCATGGGCATGGGCCTGTCGCTCTTCCCCGAGCTTTACGCGCGCTCGGAATTCCGCGTGCAGGACCACATCGCCCTGCTCACGGTGGAAGGCTGGCCGGCGACGCGGGACATGGGCTTCTTCTGGCGCGCGGGCAACAACCGCGCCGCCCATTTCGACCAGCTGGCGCGCGAGAGCGAGGGCACCTGCCGGGAACTCGGCCTCGAACCCGGCTGACGGCGCCCCCCAACGGCGTGCGGCCCACCCGGGGGAAGCGGGCGGGCCGTCACCCCTCGCCCGGGCGGGGGCGGGGCGAGGCGGCGCGCGGCCTGGCGAACGGCCGCGCCTCCGTTTGGGGAGGAGGGATGGGAGCCGATCAGCGGCGCAGCAGGGCCGAGACCTCGCGGCGCAGGCGATCCGCATAGCCCGCCACATGATCGGCAATTGACCGCACGCCCACCGCCGCGCGGCGGATGTCGGACGCGGCATGGGAGACACCGTCGATGCTTTCGCTGACGGCGCGCGAGGTGGACGACTGCTGCGCCATGGCCGCGGACAGCTCCACGAACAGGTCGCCCAGGTTGGAAATGCTGCGGGTGATGTCGGACACCGCCTCGACGGCGACGCCGCCGTCCTGCTGCACCTGCTCCACCTGATGGCGGATGTCCTGCGTCGCCTTGGCGGTCTGGAGCGCCAGCGCCTTCACCTCCTGCGCCACCACGGCGAACCCCTTGCCCGCCTCGCCCACGCGTGCCGCCTCGATGGTGGCGTTGAGGGCGAGCAGATTGGTCTGGGCCGCGATCTTCTCGATCAGGGTGGTGACATTCCCGATGCGGCCGACGCTGGTGGCGAGGCTCTCCACCAGCTCGTTGGTGCGCACGGCGCGCTGGGTCGCTTCCTGCGACATGGTGGTGGCACGCTCGATCTGGTGCGAGATGCCGGTGAACGAGGCCGACATCTCCTGCGCCGCCGTTGACACGGCGGTGGACATCTCCTCAGTCCGCTCGGTGAGCTGGAGCAGTTCGGCGGAGGCCGATTGGCCGGCCTCGGAGGTCTGTGTCATCTCCTGGCCGACCGCGGTCACGCCCTCGGCGGTGGCGACGGCGGCCGTCACCACGTCCCAGGTCAGCATGGGGCCGTCATAGCTGCCATCGGCCTTGAAGATGGCCGAGACACGCAGGTCCAGCGTCTCCGGCCCCACCCGGATGCGCGCGTTGTGCGGCAGGTTCGCCGGATCGGCGAGGAGGCCGCGCTGGTGCGCGGGGTGCTTGTGGAACACGTCGATGGACGTGCCCAGCATCTGGTCGGCCTTGACCTTCAAATGGGAGTCGATGCGTCGCAGGGTGTCGATGCTGGTGCGGTTCAGATAGTCGATGACCAGCGTCTCGCGATCGCAGGTCATGATGTTCACCGGCATGTTCTCCATCATCTGCTGGAGCCGCTGCGTGCGGGCCTCCAGCGCGGCGCGGGGGGTGTCGGCGCGCAGCGTGACCATCACATGAGCGATGACGCCGTGCCGGTCCCGCAGGGCCGAGAGGATCACGGCCAGCGTCTCGCCGGCCACCGCGAGGGTCATCTCGCGCGGCAGGAAACCGGGCTCGGCGATGTGGCGGCCGAGATCCGCCAGCGCCGGATGAAGCGCGCCGAGGGGCATCCCCTGAAGCCCCGCCGGGGATGCGGCGAGGCCCGAGGCGACGGCGTTCAGGAGTTCGGTGGCCGCTGCATTGGCCTGCACCACGGCGAGGCCGCGCCCCTCGCACAGCAGCACACCCCATGGCAGAGCCGCCATCAGCTGCGCCGCAATGCCGGTGGCCACCGTGCCGAATTCCCTGGCTGCCCGATCTCGCCCGGAATGCAGGGGCTCGGGCCTGGCCCGCAGCGCGCTTGCCGTCATGCTGTTCGTCCTGTCCTCGGCGGCGATGCCGCGCCGCTTCAGCGCCACCCTGTGCAGCGCGCGATGCCGGCAAAGGACTAGGCCGCGAGGCTTGCCCGAAGCTGGGGCGCGCCGACTGACGCAGCGTCGCCAACAGGACTTTCACGTTTGTGCGATGCACATGGCGGGCCGGGTGTGGCCCATGCGCCACCCCCCACCGGCGGGAAGATGCTAGATCAGGGAAATGGCTGGGCAGCCCCGCCCAAGGTTGAGCTTCAACCTTCGGGCGTTAACCTTAACGCCACCTTATCCGGCTTCAATGCAACGGAGCGCAGACAGGAAACTGAAGCGCGGCGTCGTGCGTTGTGTGCGTCGTAGGGTCTCGCATCGTCTGAGTGGTCAAAGCATGCCTCGGTTCCTGCCCCGGTTGTTCCCGAAGGTTCTGGTCAAGGCTTCCCGAGCTACGGCCGAAATGGTGAAGGGTGCCGACGTGCCCGTGATCGGCCGCCGCCTGTTCGTCATGGGCGCGCCGCTGGCGCTGGCCGCGTGCGTCACCAATCCGCCGCCGGCTCCGCTGAGCCGCGCGAACATGATGTACGGCCCGGTGGACGGCGAGCCCTTCCCGGTGGACGCGGTGGACCTCTCCGAGGTGGACCCCAAGTGGCTGCGGCAGGAGGTTCCGGCCCCGGCCGGCTACGCGCCCGGCACCATCGTGGTCGATATCAACGAGCGCTTCCTCTACCTCATCGGCCGCAACGGCACGGCGATCCGCTACGGCGTGGGCGTCGGCAAGCAGGGCTATTCGTTCCGCGGCTGGGCCACCATCAAGCGCAAGGAGAAGTGGCCCCACTGGACGCCCACCGCCAACATGGTGCGCCTCCAGCCCGCGCGCTATGGACCTTACCAGGCCGGCCTGCCCGGCGGCGAGACCAATCCCCTCGGCCCGCGCGCGCTCTATCTCTATGACGGCGACCGCGACACCATGTTCCGCATCCACGGCACCATCGAGCCGTGGAGCATCGGCCAGCAGGTGTCCTCGGGCTGCATCCGCCTGCTCAACCAGGACATCATCGACCTCTACGAGCGCGTCCCGCTCGGCACCCGGGTCTATGTGAAGGGCTGAAGCCGCGGCACCTGAACGCCCGACGATTCCCGCCGCCGTCATCGCCCGCCGCCGTCATCGCCCGCCTCGTGCGGGCGATCCACTGTTGGGCAAGAGGGGTGTGGGATCACTGACAGGTAGACGAGCGGATGGGTGGATCCCCCGGACGAGCCGGGGGATGACAGTGTGAGGAAGCCCCTACCCGCCCGCCGCCCGGGGCAGCAGGCGGTAGAGCTGGGCGGTGCCGTCGATGATCTGGAAGCGGTTGCGCGCCTGCGAGAATTCAAGGTTCTCGCGGGTGCCGATGCACAGGAAGCCGCCGCGCACGAGGCTCTGGGCGAAGCGTGCCAGCACCTTGTCCTGCAACGGCGTGGTGAAATAGATCAGCACGTTCCGGCACAGGATGAGATGGGCCTCGCAGAACACCCCGTCGGTGACGAGGTTGTGCTCGGCGAAGGTGACGTTGGCGGTGAGCTTCTGGTCGAGCTTCATCAGCTCGTAGCGGGCGTGGAAATAGTCCGAGAAGCTTCCCGCCCCGCCCGCCGCGCGATAGCGCCGGCCCGCCTCGCGCGCCTCCTGAAGGGGGTAGATGCCCTCCGCGGCGCGATCGAGGGCGGCCTTCGAGATGTCGGTGGCGAAGATGCGGGTGCGCTCGTAGAGCCCCGCCTCGGTGAGCAGGATGGCGAGGGAATAGATCTCCTCCCCATGGGCGCAGCCGGCCTGCCAGATGTTGATCTCCGGATAGGAGGCGAGCAGCGGGAACACCCGCTCCTTCAGCGCCAGGAAGACGTGCGGATCGCGGAAGAATTCCGACACCGGCACCGAGAGGCCGGCGATGATGTCGGGCAGCCGCTCGGGCGCGTGCAGCATCCGGGTGGTGAGGTCCGAGACGGTTGCGGCGCCGAAGCCGGTGGCGAGGTTGCGCACCCGCCGCGTCAGCGAGGCCTTGCCATAGTCGCGGAAATCGTAGCCGTAGCGGCGGAACAGCGCCTCCACGAAGAGATCCACCTCGATGGTCTCCAGCGCCAGCGCATCCCGCGCCTCAGCGGCCGAACCCGGGGGCGGCGGATCGTCCGGCGCGTCGATGTCCCCCGTCATTGCGCGGCGAGCCAGGTGCGGATCATGGTCAGCAGCTTCGGCACATCCACGGGCTTGGCGAGATAATCGCTGGCGCCGGCGGCGAGGCACTTCTCGCGGTCGTCCTTCATGGCCTTGGCGGTGAGGGCGATGACCGGCAGCTTGGCGAAGCGCGGCTGGGCGCGGATCTGCGCCATCGCCTCGTAGCCGTCCATCACCGGCATCATCACGTCCATCAGCACGATCTCGATATCCGGCTGCTCGTCGAGCTGCGCCAGCGCCTTGGCGCCGTCCTGCGCCAGCACCACGTTGACGCCGCGCGCGCGCAGCACCTTGGCGAGAGCGTAGATGTTGCGCATGTCGTCGTCGACCAGCAGCAGCTTGCGGCCTTCGAGGTCCCCGTCCGGATTGGCCGCGAGCTGTTCCGGCTCGCGCTGCACCGAGTGGAGGAACAGCGACACCTCGTCCAGCAGGCGCTCGGGCGAGAGGGCGCCCTTCACCACGATGGCGTCGGTGAAGGCGCGCAGCTTCATGCGCTCCTCGGTGGTGAGGTCGCGGCCCGAATAGACCACCACCGGCACATGCCTGCCGCCGCCGGCGAGGCGCTCGATCAGCTCGAAGCCGGACATGCCGGGCAGGCCGAGATCGAGCACGATGCAGTCGAGATCGCCCTGCGCCACCACCTCCAGCGCCTCCTCGGCGCTCCCCGCCTCGACGATCTGCGCCTTCTCGCGGGCAAGCAGCGTGCGTACCGCATGGCGGGCGGCAGCGTCGTCGTCCACCACCAGCACGCGGCGGGGACGGTCGGCGGAATAATGGGTGAGGAGGCCGAGCGCCTCGGACAGCTGGTCCGCGCTCACCGGCTTGGTGAGGAAGCCCACGGCGCCGAGGTCGCGGCCGCGCCGGCTCTCGTCCAGCGCCGAGACGAAATGCACCGGAATATGCCGGGTGGCGGGATCGGCCTTCAGCCGCTCGATCACCGTCCAGCCGTCGAGGCCCGGCAGCATCACGTCGAGCAGGATGCCGGTGGGCTTGTAGGTGCGGGCGAGGGCGAGGCCGCTGCCGCCGTCGCCGGCCGCCAGCGCCAGATAGCCCTTGCGCCGCACCAGCCCCACCAGCGTGCGGGCGAATACCGGATCGTCCTCCACCACCAGGATCACGGTGGCGCCGGGGGTGAGCCGGTCGCGGTCGTCCTCCACGCTCACCGCGGGAACGGGGGGCAGGCCGGAGAGGCCGGCCGCCTCGCGCTCCTGCCGGCTCGTGTCGAAGGCCACCTGACGCGCATCCATCGCCGGCTGGGGCACGGGCGCAGGGATGGGCGCCGCCTCCCCGTCCTCGTCCGGCAACGGCTCGCCGACCGGAATCTCCAGGGTGAAGGTGGAGCCCTGCCCGAGCGCGCTTTCCACGGTCACGCTGCCGCCCAGCAGGCGGGCGAGGCGCTGGGTGATGGCGAGGCCGAGGCCGGTGCCGCCGAACTGGCGGCGGGTGGAGGCGTCCACCTGCTCGAACGCCTCGAAGATGGCGTCGAGCTTGTCCCCGGGAATGCCGATGCCGCTGTCGGCCACCGCCACCTTCAGGATCTTGCCGGCCTCATCCTTCGAGAAGGTCACGGAGACCCGGCCCTGCATGGTGAACTTCAGCGCATTGCCGACGAGGTTGGTGAGGATCTGGTCGAGCTTGCCGGGATCGGTGAAGACCATGTCCGGCGCGTCGGCGACGGAGACCGCGAGGCGCAGCCTGCGCTCCTGCGCGAGGCGCCGGAAGTTGCGCTCCAGCCGCTGCGCCACGCTCGCGATCTTCACCGGCTCGTGCACCACCTCCATCTTGCCGGCCTCGACCTTGGAGAGATCGAGGATGTCGTTGATGAGGCGCAGCAGGTTCGAGCCGGACGAGTGGATGATGCTCGCCGCCTCCACCTGGTCGGCATCGAGATTTCCGGTGCGGTTCTCGGCGAGATCCTGGGAGAGGATGAGCAGGCTGTTGAGCGGCGTGCGCAGCTCGTGGGACATGTTGGCGAGGAACTGGGACTTGTACTCGTTGGCCCGCAGCAATTCCTCGGCCCGCGCCTCCATCTGCTGGTTCAGCGCCTCCAGCAGCTCCTTCTGCTCCGTCATCTCCTGCGAGGAGCGGCGCAGCACGTCGTTGGAGGCCTGCAGCTCGTCCGCCTGCACCCTCAGCTCCTCCTCGGAGGCGGCGAGGCGCAGCGAGCGCTCGTGCAGTTGCTCGTTGGTGGCGCGCAGCTCTTCCTGCTGGGTGCGCAGCTCCTCCTCGGCGACGCGCAGCTCCTGCGCCTGCTTCTGGCTCTGCTCCAGCAATTCGCGGGTGCGGGCGGCGCGGACGAGATTGTCGAGGGAGAGGGCGACGAGCGGCGCGACCTCGTGGAGCAGCCTGCGGGCGCGGTCCTCCAGCGGCGCGAGCAGCGCCAGCTCGATGACGCCGAGCAGGCGCTTCTTGAGCACCAGCGGCACCGCGACCACGGAGTGCGCCGACGCCTCCCCGGTGCCGGTGCGGATGCGCAGATGGTCGGCCGGCACGGGCGAGAGGACGATGGTCTTCCTCTCCAGGGCGCACTGGCCGACGAGCCCTTCGCCGATGCGCACGCGGGTGGACAGGTGCCGCCGCTCGGAAAAGGCATAGCTGCCGACCAGTTCCAGCGCCTCCGCGTCCGGCCCGGCCGCCTCGTCATGGGCGTAGAACACGCCGACCCCCGCGCCCAGCAGCGGCGCAAGCTCGGTCAGCAGCACGTCGGCGAAGGCGCGCGGCTCCTCCTGCGCCTGGAGGCGGGCGGCGATGGCGTTGAGCCCGCTCTTCACCCAGTCGGTATCCTGCGCCGCGATGGAGGTCGCCTTGAACACCCGGAGCGCGCGGGCCAGCGTGCCCACCTCGTCCTTGCGCTCGGCGTAGGGCACCTCGATGGTGTGGTCATGCTCGGCGAGGCGCGTCATCAGCTCGGCAAGGCGGCGCAGCGGGATGGCCATGAAAACCGCGCCGAGGAACACGCCCGCCACCGCGACCAACAGCGTCGCCACCAGCGCGATGACATCGATGGCACCGACGATGGCCTCGGCCCGGTCGAGGTCGGCCTGGGCGCTGACGATCTCGGCGGATGCAGCGGCGCTCAGTTCATCGATGGCACCGACGATGCCGCGATAGCCCTCCTCGCTGGCTTCCGCAGCGAGAAAGACACGTAGCGCCGCATCGATCGCGGCGGGGTCCCCCTTCTCCGCCGCCGCCAGCAGGGGCGCCGCCACCGCGTCGCTCCAGCGCCCGGCAATGCGCGAGGCCCGCTCGGCGAGGGGCAGGAGCGAGGGCTCGCCCGCCACCGCCGTCCGCAGGGCCGCGAGCTTCTCGCCGGTGAGCGCGGTCGACGCCGAAAGCCGGGCCTTGAGGCCGCGGGGATCGGCGAGCGCGGTGCGCATGGTCTCGAGCTGCCGGCGATTGAAGGCGCGCGTCGCCTCGGCGGCGAGCAGGCTGACCTGGCGGATCTCCTCCACCCGGACTTCCTGCGTCTTCGCCATGCGGGCCGTCACCCAGTTGGCGCCGAGCAGCAGGGCGAACATGGAGATGAGGAGTCCGACGATCAGCCCGGCCTTGGCCTGCATGCCGAGATTGGCGAACCACGACCGTTCGGTCAGATTTTCCAGCATTCCCCGCGACCCCTTCCGACCCCGCCGCAGAATGCATAGGCGGGGGTGAAGAAGGATTGAAGAGGAAAATCAGGCCCGGCCGCCCGGCCGCCCGGCCGCCTCAGCGCTGCGCCATGCTCCGCCGCGCCGAGAGCGTCGCCAGCGCGATGCCGGAGATGACCAGCGCATAGCCCGCGAGGTGGTACCAGGCCATGGTCTCGCCGAGGAAGACGATGGCGAGCGCCGTGCCGAACACCGGCAGGAGGTGCAGGAACGGCGCCGCCGCATTCGCGCCCACCAGTTCCACCCCCCGGTTGAAGAACAGGTAGGCGACCAGCGACGGCCCGGTCATCACGTAGGCCAGCGTGAAGAAGGTCACATGGTCCAGCGGCAGCACCTGGCCGTGGAGATATTCCCAGAGCGCGAAGGGCGCGAGCAGCAGCGAGCCCAGCGCCATGATGACGGCGAGGAAGGACAGCGGCCCGAGCGGCGGCCGCTTGCGCAGAATCGCCGCGTAGAAGGCGTAGATCACCAGCGCGATGATGATGACCACGTCGCCGATATTGGGCTTGAGATGGAGGAAGGTGTCGAGGTCGCCGTGGCTGATGATGACCATCACGCCCACGAGGGAGGTGACGACCCCTGCCGCCTGGCCGAGACTGAGCTTTTCCCGGAACAGCACGAAGGTCCATACCGCGACCAGAAGCGGCGCGGTGGACTGCACCAAGAGGCCGTTCACCGCCTGCGTATATTGCAGGCCGTAATAGCTCATGGCGTTGTAGCAGGCGATGCCGGTGGCCGCGAGCAGCACGAGGAACGGCAGGTTCCTGCGGATGATCGGCGCATCGCGGACGATCTGCTTCCAGGCGAACGGCAGCAGGATGAGCGTCGCGCCGATCCAGCGCACCATGGCAAGCGTGATGGGCGGGATGTGCCCGGCGATGTAGCGCCCCACCACGAGGTTGATGGCCCACAAAAGGGCCACCAGGGTCAGGAGCACATAGGGGGCGTCATAGAGGGCGAAACGGCTGGGGCGGACCGGTGTGGCGGACATGTCTTCTCCCGAGACGCACCTGTGCGATGCGCCATGTGATGACCTGTTGGCCGGGAGTGCCGTCCGTCCCCTCTTATTGTAACGGCCTGCGGGCCCCTTCCTCTAACCCGAGGGGAGCCATGAGGGAAATCGAATTTCACTGTGTGAAGCATCACAATGGGTGATGACTCAGGCGGTGTCGTGAGATGTTTCGGCCGCGGCCGAAAGGTCAGCGGCCCAGCAGGCGGTTGAGGGTGCCGTCCTGGATCAGCTGGTAGCTGGTCGGGTTGTCGGCGCACAGGCCGGAGCCGCATTCCAGGATGGTGGAGACGCCGTTCGCCAGCGCCAGCAGCAGCACCAGCACGATCGCCGCCGTGCCGAGCAGCGGGCGATGGGGCCGCGCGTCGGCCGACTGCCGCTCGAACTGCCCATCGAACAGCAGCAGCACGGCCGAGCCGAGCACGCACACGCCGAACAGCACCAGCGCCCAGGCATAGAAGTGCAGGCCGAAGAAGGCGTCGCCATAGGCGCCCTCGCCGGGGATGATGTGCAGCAGCGTCTGCCGGGTGGAGACCGCCCCGCCCGCCAGCGACGACAGGATCATGATGGCGTAGTGCGAGGGGCGCGGGCCGAACTTCACGTTCAGCGCCAGCCCGGCGGCGACGCAGACGAAGCCGGCCCGCTGCAAGAGGCAGAGCGGGCACGGCAGATCGTTGAACACGAGCTGATCGAAGAAGGCGGCGATGAGCACCGCCGACACGGCGAGGAGGCCGAGCGCGTTGAGCACCCGGAAGCGGTCCGCGAGGGTGAGGCCGGTGTCCATGGCGTCCCTCACAGCGCGATGTTGAGCGGATCGGTGACGTGCAGGCGGAACAGCACCAGCATGGTCGCCACCGAGAGCACCCAGAGCGCGAGCGCGGCCATGCGCTGGCCCATGAGCGTCGCCGCAAGGGCGAGGAACACGCCGAAGAACGGCAGCGACATCATGGCTTCGGCCCCCCGGCCCGCACCGGCGCGGATGTGCGATTCGGTGCCTGCCGAGCCTAGCTGAGCCCTGGCCCAGCGTCACGCTGCGGCGCGGAACTCCACCCCGTTGCCGGAGGGGTCGACGACCCGCAGCGCGCCGTCACTCGACGGCTGCGTTTCCACGCCCGCCACGGCGAGGCGGGCGGCCAGGGCCGCGAAGGCATCGGCGGCCAGCGTCACGGTGAAATGGTCGAGCCCCACCGTTCCCGCCGCCGGCACCGGGGCGCCGCCCGACTGCCAGACGTTCAGCCCCACATGATGGTGATAGCCGTCCGCGCTCACGAACAGCGCGCCGGGATAGCGGGCCATGATGGCGAGCCCCACCGTGTCCACCCAGAAGCGCTTCGCCGCGTCGAGGTCGTTCACCTTGAGATGGACGTGACCCATGTCGGTGCCGGCCGGGGCGGGACCGCCCGCCACCTTCGCCTCGCGGGCGAGAGCCTGGAGATCGAGCGGCAGCGTCTGCATGGCGATGGAGCCATCCGGCTGCAGCGGCCATTCCGCGCGCGGCAGGTCGCGATAGATCTCCACGCCGTTGCCGTCCGGGTCGTCCACATAGAGCGCCTCGCTCACCAGATGGTCGGAGGCGCCGAGGCGCAGGCCGGCCCCATTGAGCGCGAGAAGCCGCGCGGCGAGGCTGGCGCGGTCCGGCACGCGGAGCGCCATGTGGAACAGTCCGGGTGCCCGGCGCGGCGCCGGCGGAGCCGAAGGACGGGAAAGGATCTCCACCAGCGGCTTGCCGCCGGCGCCGAGCACGGTCGCCTCGCCCTCGGCCAGCACCTCAAGGCCGAGGAGGTCGCGATAGAAGGCGATCAGGCGGCCGGGGTCGGGGCTGGCGAGGCTGACGGCACCGAGCACGAGGTCGTGCGGCGCGGTCCCGGCGGACAGGTCGGTGGCGGGGATGGACTGGGAGCCGGTCGAGCCGGCGGGGGCGGCGATGGTCATGGTGAGGCTCCTTGGCGCCGGGAGGTCTTGAGCCCTGCCCGGCTGGGCGTTGTCCCAAATATGGACACGGCCCGCGCAAGGCGCCATTGCGCCGTTGCAAGCAAAAGCTGGCGCCTCAGCCCTCGAACCACTCTTCCGAGACCTTGCGCAGCTTGCCGCGGCGCCATTCGTAGATCTGGGTGCAGCGCATGAAGCGCTCCGGGTTCGGCCGCGTGCAATAGGCCGAGTGGGAGAAGACGATCACCTGCGGCCGTCCGCCGCCCTTCGGCGCGATGATGTCGAAGCCCCGCGCGCCCCGGTCGAAGGCGCGGGTCCAGCGGCCGGGGCCGGTGGAGATGAAGAGGATGTGGCGGAAGCCGTCGGAGCCGATCCACGGCGTGATGCCGCCGTCGCACTCCATGGCGTGGGTGTCGATGAGATAGTCCGGCTGGCTATCCGGCGAGACGTTCACCACGTCAAAGACGGTCTTCGGGTTCCATTTGGGCGTTCCCTCCTCCGCCCGACAGGCCGCCTCCAGCTCCTTCACCGCCTTGGCCACCACCTTCGGCAGGCCGGCATAGGGATTGGAGGCGGGAGCCGCGGCCACGGGCGCGGGAGCTTCGGCTGAAGCGGGTGGGGGCGCGGCAGGTGCAGCGACAGGTGGTGCAGCGGCGGGCGGAGGCGGCGCCTCGGCCGCCCATGCGATGTCGGTCGCGCCCAGCCCCATGGCCGCACAGAATGCCGCGACGAGAACCGTCCTCATGCTCGCCCCCATACCCGGGACGCCGAGCCCGGACCGGGGACAATCTAGAACCGGGCGCCGCCGGATTGAACAGGCCGCGCCCGGTGCATCACGCGTGGATCACGCCGCCTTCTGGGCCTCGCGATCCACGATGGTCACGATGTCCGCCATGATCCGGTTCAGCTCGAAATTCTTCGGCGTGTAGACGGCGGCGACGCCGAAGCCCTTGAGCTGGGCCTCGTCCTCCGGCGGGATGATGCCGCCCACCACCACCGGCACGTCGGAGAGGCCTTCCGCCCGCATCCGCTCCATCACGTCGCGCACCAGCGGCACGTGGGAGCCGGAGAGGATGGAGAGGCCCACCACGTGGACGCTCTCTTCCAGCGCGGCGTTGACGATCTCGGCCGGGGTCAGGCGGATGCCCTCGTAGACGACTTCCATGCCGCAGTCGCGGGCGCGCACGGCGATCTGCTCGGCACCGTTGGAATGGCCGTCGAGGCCCGGCTTGCCGACGAGGAACTTGATGCGGCGGCCAAGCTTCTCGGAGACCGCATCCACATTCTTGCGCACCTCCTCGAGGCCCTGCGTGTCCACCCGGGCGGCGCGGCCGACGCCGGTGGGGGCGCGGTATTCGCCGAACACCTCGCGCAGGCAGGTGCCCCACTCGCCCGTCGTCACGCCCGCCTTGGCGCAGACGATGGAGGGCTCCATGATGTTGCGGCCTTCCTGGGCCGCGCTCTTGAGGTCCGCCAGCGCCGCGTCCACGGCCTTGGCGTCGCGCGCCTCGCGCCACGCCTGAAGCCGCGCGATCTGCTCGGCCTCGACGCCCTCCGGCACGGTGAGGATGGCACCTTCGCCCGTGGTGAGCGGCGAGGGCTCGCTCTCGGTCCAGCGGTTGACGCCCACCACCACCTGGTCGCCGCGCTCGATATTCTCGAGGCGCCGGGTGTTGGACTCCACCAGCTGCTGCTTCATGTAGGAATTCTCGATGGCCGCGACGGCGCCGCCCATGCCCTCGATGCGGGCCAGTTCCTCGCGCGCCTCGGCCTTCAGCTCCTCCACCTTCTTGGCGATCTCGGTGGAGCCGTCAAAGATGTCGCCGTATTCGAGCAGGTCGGTCTCGTAGGCCACCACCTGCTGCATCCGCAGTGACCATTGCTGGTCGAACGAGCGCGGCAGGCCCAGCGCCTCGTTCCAGGCGGGGAGCTGCACCGCGCGGGCGCGGGCCTTCTTGGAGAGGGTGACGGCCAGCATCTCCAGGAGGATGCGGTAGACGTTGTTCTCGGGCTGCTGCTCGGTGAGGCCGAGGGAGTTCACCTGCACGCCGTAGCGGAACAGCTTCTGCTTGGCGTCGGTGATGCCGTAGCGGTTGACGCAGATCTCGTCCCAGAGGTCCACGAACGCGCGCATCTTGCACATCTCGGTGATGAACCGCATGCCCGCGTTCACGAAGAAGGAGATGCGCCCCACCACCTCGCCGAACACGGCGCCTTCCGCCTCGCCCGACTTCTTCACCGTGTCGAGGATGGCGATGGCGTTGGCCAGCGCGAAGGCCAGCTCCTGCACCGGCGTCGCCCCGGCTTCCTGCAAATGGTAGGAGCACACGTTCATCGGGTTCCACCGGGGCAGATGCTCGGTGGTGAAGATGATGGTGTCCTTGGTGAGCCGCATGGAGGGCGCAGGCGGGAACACATAGGTGCCGCGCGAGAGGTATTCCTTGATGATGTCGTTCTGCGTCGTGCCCTGGAGCCGGGTGCGGTCCGCGCCCTGCTCGTCGGCCGTGGCGATGTAGAGCGAGAGCAGCCACGCCGCGCAGGCGTTGATGGTCATGGAGGTATTCATCTCGGCGAGCGGGATGCCCTGGAACAGGGTGCGCATGTCGCCGAGGTGGGAGATGGGAACGCCGACCTTGCCCACTTCCCCGCGGGCGAGGGGATGGTCGCTGTCGTAGCCGGTCTGGGTCGGCAGATCGAAGGCGACGGAGAGGCCGGTCTGTCCCTTGGCGAGGTTGGAGCGATAGAGCTTGTTGGATTCCGCGGCGGTGGAATGCCCCGCATAGGTGCGGAAGAGCCAGGGTTTGTCGCGGAGCACCATTTCCTAATCCCCATCCATCGCTTTTGGATATTTGCCGCGATTGTGCGTCGCAATGCGCGCGCCGTCGATGGGAAATTTTTCCAATACCGGAGGGCGGCCGACCCGCGCAGGGCGCCCCGAATCGGGCGCCCGTCTCAACCGTCGCGTCAAACGCGCTGATTGCATTTCTAAATAATTTCTCGTTTTGATTGTATTGATGCTAGCCTTCCACCCGTTTCGGATCCGGGGGGACTGGGGTGCGGCAGGTGGTGGTTCTCATGGCGGCGCTGGCGACCGCCGCATGCGCGAAATCGGCCGACAAGGTCTCGGCGGCCTATGTCTCGCCGATGCAGTTCCAGAGCTACAGCTGCCAGCAGCTCGCGCAGGAAGCCGAGCGCATATCGGCCCGCGCCATCGCCCTGACCGGAGCGCAGAACAACCGGGCGACCAGCGATGCGGTGGCGACCACCGTGGCCGTGGTCATCTTCTGGCCCGCCGCCTTTCTGGTCGGCGGCGACGATGCGCAGACCGCGGAACTGGCGCGGCTCAAGGGCGAGATGGACGCCATCGAGCAGGTCTCGATCCAGAAGAAATGCGGCATCTCCTTCCAGCGTGAGGACGCCCAGAAGGCCTCCTGAAAAGCGCCGCGAAATCGCGCGCCCGCCCGGCCCATGCTGCCCCGGAACGATGGCGCAGCACGGGCCGGCGGCGGGGCTTGGCGCTAGAGCACGCGCCGATCTGATTGCGTCGCGATCAGATCGGAGCACGCGTTCTCTTTTTTCGACTTAGAGGGCGATTCACCGATCAAGTTGTCCCAACGTGATCGGATCGCGCTCTAGCGCTTCACCAGCGAGATGACGAACAGGAGGATCACCGCGCCGATGGTCGCGGAGATGATCTGTCCGATCACGCCGCCCACGAGGATCACGCCGCCGAACAGGAAGCCGCCGATGATGGCGCCGACGATGCCCACGGCGATGTTGCCCACCAGGCCGAAGCCGTAGCCCTGGAAGAGCTGGCCCGCCAGGAAGCCGGCGACCGCCCCGACGATGATCATCCAGATGATGCCCATGAACTTCTCCCATCCCCTTGTGTCGGCGCCGGCCGTCCGGCGCGGAACACCGCCACTCTAGCGGGGCCCGCCGCCGCCGGAAACGCCAGCGCGGCCGGAAACGCCAGCGGGGAAACTCCAGCGGGGTCTTGGGCGTTCATTGTCCTGTGCCGCAGCGCCGCATGGCCGAATGTCGGGGTTGAGAATGACTATCGCCTTGGATTTTTTCTCTGCTACGCTGCATTGCGAGATAGGGACTTAACGACGCGACCGAACGGTCCACACCAGGAGAGGACGACAGCCATGGCCCAGACGGCAGCCGCCAATACGAACGAGGGACCGGTGAAGGACCTTTATGAGCTCGGCGAGATTCCGCCCCTTGGTCACGTGCCCGCCAACATGTACGCCTGGGCCATCCGCCGCGACCGCCACGGGCCGCCGGAGCAGTCGTTCCAGCTGGAGGTGGTGCCCACCTGGGAGCTGGGCGAGCAGGACGTGCTCGTGCTCGTGATGGCCGCGGGCGTGAACTACAACGGCATCTGGGCCGGCCTCGGCGAGCCGATCTCCGTGTTCGACGTGCACAAGGTGCCCTATCACATCGCCGGCTCCGATGCCTCGGGCATCGTCTGGGCGGTGGGCTCCAAGGTGAAGCGCTGGAAGGTGGGCGACGAGGTGGTCGTCCACTGCAACCAGGACGACGGGGACGACGAGGAGTGCAACGGCGGCGACCCGATGTTCTCCCCCTCCCAGCGCATCTGGGGCTATGAGACGCCGGACGGCTCCTTCGCCCAGTTCTGCCGGGTGCAGGCGCGCCAGCTGATGCCGCGCCCCAAGCACCTCACCTGGGAAGAAAGCGCCTGCTACACCCTCACCATGGCCACCGCCTACCGCATGCTGTTCGGCCATCCGCCCCATGACGTGAAGCCGGGCGACTATGTGCTGGTGTGGGGCGCCTCGGGCGGCCTCGGCGTGTTCGGCGTGCAGCTCGCCGCCGCCTCCGGCGCGCACGTCATCGGCGTCATCTCCGACGAGACCAAGCGCGACTACGTGCTCGGCCTCGGCGCCAAGGGCGTCATCAACCGCAAGGACTTCAAGTGCTGGGGCCAGCTGCCCAAGGTGAACTCGCCGGAATATGCGGACTGGCTCAAGGAAGCCCGCAAGTTCGGCAAGGCCATCTGGGACATCACCGGCAAGCGCGACGTGGACATCGTGTTCGAGCATCCCGGCGAGAGCACCTTCCCGGTGTCGACGCTGGTGGGCAAGCGCGGCGGCATGATCGTGTTCTGCGCCGGCACCACCGGCTTCAACATCACGTTTGACGCCCGCTATGTGTGGATGCGCCAGAAGCGCATCCAGGGCTCCCACTTCGCCCACCTCAAGCAGGCCTCCGCCGCCAACCAGTTCATCATCGACCGGCGCGTGGACCCCTGCATGTCGGAAGTGTTCCCGTGGGACCGCATCCCCGAGGCGCACACCAAGATGTGGAAGAACCAGCATGCCCCCGGCAACATGGCGGTGCTGGTGAACGCCCCCCGCACCGGCCTTCGGACCTTCGAGGACGTGCTCGAGGCCCTGCCGAAGAAGTGAGGCGCGCCCTTCCGCGCCATCAGGGACGATCTCAGGGCCGCGGCACGCCGCGGCCCTCTTCATTTGCAAAGGACAGCGCCGCGCCATCAAGCGGCCGCGGCGCCGCAGGCATCCCAGCCATCTGCGCAGTCATCTCCACCGTCGCGAGGTCCGCCCCGGCCGCCACCACGCGGTTGCGGCCGGCGCGCTTGGCGGCATAGAGGCCAGCGTCACCGCGCCGGAACAGGGTTTCGATGGTGGCGCGCTCTCCGGCGGCGATGCTGGCGCAGCCGATGGAGACGCTGCAATCGAGGTGCGACGTCGCCGGCGTGGTCAGCCCGCGCACCGCACGCCGCATCCGCTCCGCCACCACGATGGCCTCCGCTTCCGCCTCGGGCAGCAGCACCGCGAACTCCTCCCCGCCCACCCGGCCGAAGAGATCGTGGGCGCGCAGCGCGCGGTGCAGGCGCTCGGTGACGGCGGCGAGCACCTCGTCACCGGCCGGATGGCCGAACGTGTCGTTCACGCGCTTGAAGTGGTCGATGTCCACCAGCAGCAGGCTGGCCGGTTCGCCGCGGCCCGCCGCCCGCGCGAGCCGCTCGCGCGCGGCCTCGAAGAAGGCACGGCGGTTGAGGATGCCGGTGAGGGAATCGATGGTCGCGGCGACCAGCAGGCGGCGGTCCACGTCTTCCTTCAGCAGCAGGAGGAAGCCGACCCCCGCACCCACGCAATAGCCAAACATCACCAGAAGCCCCAACGACAGCGCCGGCGGGGCATCGAACACCCCCATCCCGGCGCCGAAGCCGGCATAGGCCCGCATCAGGAAGGCGAGCGACACGAGCAGGTAGAAGCCGGCGATGATGCGCTGGAGGCGCGAGCCCTCCCCATCCCCCGCCAGTGCCGCGAACGCGATGCCGAACAGCGCGCTGATGATGATCGCGGCGTAGCCCACGTAAAGCCCCGGCGTGGTGGCTGCGAGGACGAAGACCACGCTGCCCAGCGTCGCGACGCCGAAGAGCAGCCGGGTGACGCCGCGCCGGTGCTCCCGCGTGTCGACAATGGTCGAGACCTCCAGCGCGAAACTGAAGAAAATGGTGACATTGGCCACATAGACCGAGACGAGGCTGGAGATGTCGCCGCGCAGGCTGATGAGGATGCAGGCAACACCGTGCAGCACCCGGGCGCACACGAAGCGGCGGATGAGCCGCTGCTTGGTCCCCGTTTCGCGATAGCCGAGCAGCAGCAGGCAGACCACGAAGTCCGCCAGGGACATGAGGCGGAAGAGGGTGCGCACATCAAGTGTGCTGAAGAACAGGACGGACAGGCTCATGACCCGTCCCCCCGGACGCCGAGCGCCGAGCGCGAAGGCCCGTCCCGCCGCAGTGCCGCCGCCGCTGCCTGCCCCAAGCCACTGGCCCCCTGCGCTGCCGATGCCCCCCGGCCCGGCATTGCTTCGACCAGTCTATACGCAGATCACCCCGCGGCAGAAGCCAGTGACGACCTCATATTTCAGCTCAACCCCTTCAGGCTGCAGGTTTCAGCGCCTGCAACTCTGCCGGCAGCGCATAGGCCCAGCCCGAGATGGAGCCGGCGCCGAGGCAGATCACATAGTCCCCCGGCTTCGCCAGCCCGGCGACGATGCCGGCCAGCTGCTCCGGCCCGTCCAGCGCCGTCACCGAGCGATGGCCGTGGGCGATGAGGCCCTGCACCAGATGGTCCCGGTCCGCGCCCTCGATGGGCGCCTCGCCGGCGGTGTAGACCGGCGCCACCACCACATGGTCGGCATCGTTGAAGCAGGTGCAGAATTCGTCAAAGAGGGAGGCGAGGCGGCTGTAGCGGTGCGGCTGCACCACGGCGATCACCTGCCCCTCGCTCGCCGCGCGGGCGGCCTTGAGCACGGCGGCGATCTCCACCGGGTGGTGGCCGTAATCGTCGTACACGGTCACGCCGTTCCACTCGCCGGTGCGGGTGAAGCGCCGCTTCACGCCGCCGAACTGGGACAGCGCCTCAATGATCTTCTCGTCCGGCACCTTCAGCTCGTGGGCGACGGCGATGGCGGCGGTGGCGTTCAGCGCGTTGTGCTTGCCGGGCATGGGCAGGCGCAGGCCACGGATCTCGTGCACGGTCTCGCCCGCGCGATTGCGGAACACCACGCCGAACTTGGTGACGCCGCCCTTGAGGTCCACGTCCACCAGGCGCACGTCGGCCTGCGGGTTCTCGCCATAGGTGATGACGCGCCGATCCTCGATGCGGCCCACCAGCGCCTGCACCACCGGATGGTCGATGCACATCACCGCGAAGCCGTAGAAGGGCACGTTCTCCACGAACGCCTTGAACGCCTCCTGCACCTTGTCGAAGGTCTTGAAGTGGTCGAGGTGCTCGGGGTCCACATTGGTGACGATGGCGACTTCCGTGGGCAGCTTCAGGAAGGTGCCGTCGCTCTCATCCGCCTCCACCACCATCCAGTTGCCGTCGCCGAGGCGGGCGTTGGTGCCGTAGGCGTTGATGATGCCGCCGTTGATGACGGTGGGGTCGAAGTTGCCGGCGTCGAGCAGGGCCGCCACCAGCGAGGTGGTGGTGGTCTTGCCGTGGGTGCCGGCGATGGAGACGCAGCTCTTCAGCCGCATCAGCTCGGCCAGCATCTCGGCGCGGCGCACCACGGGCAGGCGCTTGGCGCGGGCCGCCATCAGTTCGGGATTGTCGCGCTTGATGGCGGAGGAGACCACCACCACGTCGGCGTCGTCCACGTTGGCGGCGGCGTGGCCGATCATCACCTTGATGCCGCGCTCGCGCAGGCGCTTCACGTTGGCGCTGTCGGCCACGTCCGAGCCCTGCACCTCGTAGCCGAGATTGTGCAGCACCTCGGCGATGCCGCTCATGCCGATGCCGCCGATGCCGACGAAGTGGATGGAGCCGAGGCCGGACGGCAGCTTCATGCGCTGTTTCCCCTGAAGGTTGCGACCGCGCCGCCGCCCGCCAGATGCCGGACGAGACCGCCCAGCCGCTCGGCAGCGTCAAGCACGCTCTGGCTTCTGGCCCGATCGGCCATCCGCGTCAATGATGCGGGTTCGGCGGCAAAGGTATTGAGTTCCAGCGCCAGCCGGTCCGGCTCGAATTCCACCTGCCGCAGCACCAAAGCCGCGCCCACCTCGGCGAGGGTGCGGGCGTTGGCGGCCTGGTCCTGGTCCAGCGCATGGGGCAGCGGCACGAGGATGGAGGGCCGGCCGGTGGCGGCAAGCTCGGCCACCGTTCCGGCACCGGAGCGGGAGATGACGAGATGGGCGCGCGCCATGCGCGCCGGCAGGTCGTCGAAGAAGGTCTTCGCCTCGGCTCGGACGCCGAGCCGGGCATAGGTGTCCTGCACCCGTTGCAGATCCTCCTCCCGCGCCTGCTGGACGAGGACGAGGCGGCCCCTGAGATCGGCGCCGAGCCGCGCGATGGCCTCGGGCACCACATCGGACATCACCCGCGCCCCCTGGCTGCCGCCGAAGATGAGCAGATGGAGGTCGCCACCGGGCACGGGCGGGTCATAGGGCGCCGCAGCAGCCGCGATGGCGGCGGGGCGCAGGGGATTGCCGGTCCACACCGCCTTGGCCTTCAGCGCGGGATCGGCATCCACCACGCCGGGAAAGCCGGTGGCGATGGCGGTGACGCGGCGCGCCAGCATCCGGTTGGCCCGGCCCATCACGCCGTTCGCCTCGTGCACGATGCTCGGCACGCCGGAAAAGCTCGCCGCCAGCAGCGGCGGCACGGTGGGATAGCCGCCGAAACCCACGACAGCCACCGGCTTCACCCGGCGCAGCAGGGCGAGGCTGGAGACGAAGCCGGAGGCCAGCGCAAAGCCGGTGCGGGCGAGCGAGATGGGGGAGCGCCCGCGCACCGTGTCGGCCGGCAGCACATGCAGCTCGCGCGCCGGGAAGTGCCCGGCATAGCGGGCGGCGCGGGCGTCGGTGGCGAGATCCACCGTGAAGCCCTGCCGGGTCAGCACGGCGGCCAGCGCCTCGGCCGGAAACAGGTGGCCGCCGGTGCCGCCGGCGGCGAGAAGGACGAGATCGGTCACATTATCCCCTCGGGCCACGGAGCGGCCGAAGCATCAGGCAGCGTGCCGCAGTGCCCCGGCAATGCGGCGGTTCCGCGTCCGCGCGCCGCGCGATCAGGCCGGATCGGGCACCGCAGCGGGCGGCGACACCGGGCGGGCGAGGCTCTCGCCCCGGCGCGGATCGGCGCCATGGCCCTCGCTGAGCCGCGCCAGCGCCGCGGCACCGGGCCGCTTGCGCGAGAGGGCCAGCAGCATCCCCATGCCGAAGGCGATGGAGATGAGCGAGGAGCCGCCATAGGAGATGAAGGGCAGCGTCATGCCCTTGGCCGGCGCGATATGGACGTTCACCGCCATGTTGATGGAGGCCTGCAGGCTGAACAGCAGCGCGAGGCCGGTGATGGCGAAGCGGGTGAAGGGATCGCTCTCCTTCGAGGCGCGCGAGAGCGAGCGCAGCAGGATGAAGGCGAACAGGGCGAGGATGATGAGGCACAGGATGATGCCGAACTCCTCGCCCGCCACCGCGAACACGAAGTCGGTGTGGCCGTCCGGGAGCATCCGCTTCATGGTGCCCTCGCCCGGCCCGGTGCCGAACCAGCCGCCGCTCCTGAACGAGTTCAGCGCCGCATCGATCTGGTAGGTGTCGCCGGAATCGGGATTGAGGAAGCGGTTGATGCGCTTCTGCACGTGGGACACGGTCATGTAGGCGATGAAGCCGCCGCCCGCGCCGACGCCGACGAGCCCCACCATCCAGATCCAGCGCAGGCCGGCGAGGAAGAACAGGGACGACCAGACGAGACAGATCAGCAGGCTCTGGCCGAAGTCCGGCTGCTTCACCAGCGGGCCGAGCACGCTGCCAAGCAGGAGGAAGGCGAACAGGGTCGCCGGCATTTCCGGCCGCTTGGTGCTTTCGGCGAACAGCCAGGCGGCGAGGATGACGAAGGCCGGCTTGATGAATTCGGACGGCTGCACGGTGATGCCGGCGATGGTGAGCCAGCGCCGCGCGCCCTTCACCTCCGGCCCGAACACGAGCGTCGCCAGCAGCAGCACGAAGAACACGCCGAACACCACGACGCAGGTACGCCGGATGGTGCGCGGAGACATGAAGGAGGTGGCGATCATCACCACCGCGGCGGGAAGGAGGAACAGCACCTGCCGGTTCACGAAGTGGAACGGGTCGGCGATGTTGAGGCGGGCGGCCACCGCCGGGCTGGCGGCGAGGCACAGGATGATGCCGATCACCATCAGCCCGCAGAGGCTTGCCAGCAGGGCGCGGTCCACCGTCCACCACCATTCGCTCAAGACGGTGCGGTCGGCGCGCGACATCATGGGACGCATACTCCGGGACGGGACATTTCCCGCACCATGCCCCCGCGTTGGTTGACGGCCGATTAAGGATCGTCGTCGCTCCGGGGGCATCGCGGAACGGCGCCGGGCGCCCTATCTTTCCCCCGTGGCCAGAGCGAGCAAGGCGCGCAGCGCGACACCGTCCGGGGCATCCGCCCTTCCCGAGCCGTTCGCCGGCTGGTTCCGCACGCGGGGCTGGACGCCGCGGGCGCACCAGCTCGACCTCATCGCCGCCGCCGAGAGCGGCCACTCGGTGCTGCTCATCGCGCCCACCGGCGCCGGCAAGACGCTGGCCGGCTTCCTGCCGACCCTGATCGAGCTGAGCCGCCCGAAGGCGAAGATCCGCAAGGCCGCCGCCCCGGTGGCCGAAACCCCTGAAACAGACACCGGCGCGGCGGCCGTGCCCTTCGCCCGCTGGCAGGCGGAGCGGCCGGAATCGCCGCTGCACACGCTCTATATCTCGCCGCTGAAGGCGCTGGCGGTGGACATCGCGCGCAATCTGGAAGCCCCGGTGGAGGAGATGGGGCTCGACATCCGCGTGGAGACCCGCACCGGCGACACGCCCGCCTCGCGCCGCCAGCGCCAGCGGCGCGACCCGCCGCATATCCTCCTGACCACGCCGGAGCAGATCTCCCTGCTGCTCGCCTCGAAGGATGCGGAGCACCTCTTCTCCGGCCTCAAGCGCGTGGTGCTGGACGAACTGCACGCCCTCGTCACCTCCAAGCGCGGCGACCTGTTGTCCCTCGCCCTCGCGCGGCTGCGCGCCATCGCCCCCGGCCTGCAATGCGTCGGCCTCTCCGCCACCGTGGCGGAGCCGGACGACCTCAGGCGCTATCTGGTGCCGCAAAATCACAACGACTCCGAGGATGCGGCCGAGCCCGCGCTCGCCGATCTGGTGATCGCGGCGGGCGGGGCGGCGCCGGACATCTCCATGCTGGAGAGCCGGGCGCGCATGCCGTGGGCGAGCCACACGGCGCAGCACGCCTTCGCCGAGATTTACGAGCTGATCGGCGCCAACAAGCTGTCCCTCGTCTTCGTCAATACCCGCTGGCAGGCCGAATTCCTGTTTCAGGAACTCTGGCGCATCAACGACCTCAACTATCCCATCGCGCTCCACCACGGCTCCCTCGCGGTGGAGCAGCGGCGGCGGGTGGAGGCGGCCATGGCGGCGGGGAAACTGAAGGCCGTGGTGGCCACCTCGTCCCTCGACCTCGGCATCGACTGGGGCGACGTGGATCTCGTCATCAATGTGGGCGCGCCCAAGGGCGCCTCCCGCCTCATGCAGCGCATCGGCCGCGCCAATCACCGGCTGGACGAGCCCTCCCGCGCCGTGCTGGTCCCCGCCAACCGGTTCGAAGTGCTGGAATGCCGGGCCGCGCTGGAGGCGGTGAAGGCGGGCGCGCAGGACACCCCGCCCGAGCGGGAAGGCGCGTTCGACGTGCTGGCCCAGCACATCCTCGGCATGGCCTGCGCCGCGCCCTTCTCGGCTGATGCGCTCTATGCCGAGGTGCGCTCCGCCGCGCCCTACCGCACCTTGTCCCGCGAAGACTTCGATGCGGCGCTCGATTTCGTCGCCACCGGCGGCTACGCGCTGCGCGCCTATGAGCGCTACGCCAAGATCCGCCGCACCAAGGACGGGCTGTGGCGCGTCGCCAATCCCATGATCGCCCAAGGCTACCGGCTGAACGTGGGCACCATCGTGGAAGCCTCCATGCTGAAGGTGCGCCTTGTGTCGGCGCGCGGCGCAGCCAAGACCGGCGTCGCCGGGCGGGTGCGGTTCGGCGGGCGGCTGCTGGGCGAGGTGGAGGAGTATTTCGTCGAGACCCTGGTGCCGGGCGACACCTTCGTCTTCGCCGGGGAAATCCTGCGCTACGAAGTGCTGGTGGAGGACGAGGTCTATGTCTCGCGCACCACCGCCACCGAGCCGAAGGTGCCGGCCTATGCGGGCGGCAAGTTCCCCCTCTCCACCTTCCTGGCGGCCGGGGTGCGGGCGCTGCTCTCCGCACCGGAGCGCTGGGCCGCCCTGCCGCCGCAGGTGCGCGACTGGCTGGAACTGCAGAAGGCCAAGTCCCGCCTGCCGGGCCGGGATGATCTGCTGGTGGAGACCTTCGAGCGGTCGGGGCGCTACTACCTCGTCACCTACCCGTTCGAGGGCCGGCTCGCCCATCAGACGCTGGGCATGCTTTTGACCCGCCGGCTGGAGCGGGCGCGGCTGAAGCCGCTGGGCTTCGTCGCCAATGATTATGCCCTCGCCGTCTATGCCGCCGGCGACATGGGGGCGGCCATCAGCCAGAGGCGGCTGTCGCTGGATGACCTGTTCGATCAGGACATGCTGGGCGACGATCTGGAAGCGTGGCTGGCCGAAAGCGCGCTGATGAAGCGGACCTTCCGCCATTGCGCCGTCATCGCCGGACTCATCGAGCGGCGGTTTCCGGGTAAGGAGAAGACCTCCCGGCAGGTCACGGTCTCCACCGACCTCATCTATGACGTGCTGCGCCGGCACGAGCCGGACCACCTGCTGCTGCGCGCGGCGCGGGCGGACGCGGCAACCGGGCTGCTGGATGTGAAGCGGCTGGGGGAAATGCTGGCGCGCATCCGCGGGCATGTGGTGCACCAGCCGCTGCCGCGCGTGTCGCCGCTGGCCGTGCCGGTGCTGCTGGAGATCGGACGGGAGAGCGTGGGCGGCGACGCCAACGAGGCGCTGCTCGCCGAGGCGGAGGAGGAACTGGTGCGGGCGGCGACGGAATGAGCGTCAGGCGCGCCGGGACCGTCAGGCCAGACTTGCGCGGATCACCTTCCGCGAATCACCAAGCCCGCCGGTGGGCGTACGGCCCGCTGCGCTCAAGCGCATGAAATTCCCTCGCGGCAAGCCTTTGCGGCGCGCCACGTCCCGTCCCCGCGGTGCATTTCGCACCTGCGAAGACAAATCGGAGCTGTTGCATCCATGAGACGAGCAACTTTGAACCGGCTCCAACTTCATCACAATCGCGTGATCGACCGGGGCACAAAAGGCCCGCACAATCTTCCGCTGACTCAGAAGACCGCGCCCACGACCGTCGCGACCGAAGCGGCGCTGGCCTCGTGGGGGGCGAAAAACGCAGCGATACCAAGGATGGACACCAGAGCGCCCGTGACAGCAAGCTTGCGAAGCATGGCTTTACTCCCAGATCCCGTAAGATCCCGTTCTGCACCGACAACGATGCAGGGGGATTAAGAGTTCCTTAACCAAGTCACCCTGAACCCTTTTTGATGCTTGCGTTAACGAAGTGTTCAGGAAAGTCACGGGTCCGTGACGCCGGGCGCGCGGAAGTCACCGGACCGGCCACCCCGGCGACGACTTCAGCGGTTCGTGATGTTGCGCTGCAAAATGAAGTAACGCGGATGTAACCGGCAGGAGGGGAAGCATGTCGTTGAGCAGCGTACCGTCGAAGAGCCGATGGCACGATGTGGAGGCCCCCGGGCTGGAGGAACTGGAGCAGCTGGCGCAGGAGGCCTTCGCCGCCCTGCCGGACTCGTTCCGCGCCCTGTGCCAGGGCCTCGTCATCAAGGTGGAGGACTTTCCCACCGACGAGGTGCTGGACGAGCTCGGCGCCGAGACGCCGTTCGACCTGCTCGGCCTGTTCCACGGCATCGGCCGCGCGCAGGGCGGGGCGGTGGCCCAGACCGGGCAGATGCCCAACATGGTGTTCCTCTATCGCCGCCCCATCCTCGATTACTGGGCGGAGAACGAGGAAACCCTCGGCGACGTCGTCACCCACGTGCTGGTGCACGAGATCGGGCATCATTTCGGCCTCAGCGACGATGACATGGAGGCCATCGAGGACCGGGCCAATTGACCGCAGGCAAAACACTACCTTGGCACTGGACCCAGCGGCAGCGCTTTCTAGAATGACTCCAAAAAGGAGACCTCCATGCCTGTCGATCCTCGCATGACCCGTTACGGGCCGGCCCTGCGCGCCCTGCACTGGCTCACCGCCATCGCCGTCTTCACGGCGTTCGGCGTGACCTACCTGGAACAGTTCTTCGCGCGGGGAACGCCGGCACGGGGCATGGTGTGGTGGGTCCACATCTCGGTCGGCCTCCTGCTCATCGCGCTGGTGGCGGTGCGCATTCCCGTGCGCATCTTCGGCCGCAACCCGCCGGCCTCGACGCAGATCAGCCGGCCGGTGGCCATCGCCTCGCACATCGTGCACGGTCTGCTCTACCTCGCGCTCATCGCCACGCTCGCGCTCGGCGTCTATCTCGCCTTCCTGCGCGGCAATGCGGTGTCCTTCTTCTCGCTCTTCACCATCCCCTCGCCCATCGCGGTCAACCGCGACCTGGGCAAGCAGGTGCAGGAGATCCACGAGCTGATGGCCAACGCCGTGATCGTGCTGGCCCTGCTGCACGCGGCCGCCGCCGTGCTCCATCACGTCGTGCTGAAGGACGACGTGCTGAAGCGCATGCTGCCGGAGCGTCTCGCCCCCTGACGCGCGCGCCGGCGGGGCCAAGGCGCTGTGCAAGGCGCGGCGTGCCTGTTATGGATGACCGCTACGGACGCGCCCTGCGGGGTGCGTCCGGCGCGCCATAGACACGGGCTGCGCCGCCGGGTTTCAGCCACCGAGGCCCGGTACCCGAGACCCGGCAGACGGATAAGGCAGAAGGTCCCATGGAGAAGTTCACGGTCCTGGAGGGCGTCGCGGCGCCGATGAAGCTGGTCAATGTCGACACCGACATGATCATCCCCAAGCAGTATCTGAAGACGATCCAGCGCACCGGCCTCGGCAAGGGCCTGTTCTCCGAGATGCGCTATCTCGACGACGGCGCCGAGAACCCCGCCTTCGTGCTGAACCAGCCGGCCTACCGCTCTTCCAAGATCCTCGTCGCCGGCGACAATTTCGGCTGCGGCTCCTCGCGCGAGCACGCGCCGTGGGCGCTGCTGGACTTCGGCATCCGCTGCGTGATCTCCACGTCGTTCGCGGACATCTTCTACAACAACTGCTTCAAGAACGGCATTCTGCCCATCGTCGTCTCCAAGGACGACCTGGACAAGCTGTTCGATGACGCCGAGCGCGGCGCGAACGCCACCCTCACCATCGACCTGCCGGCCCAGGAAATCCGCGGCCCCGACGGCGGCGTGGTCAAGTTCGAGATCGACCCCTTCCGCAAGCGCTGCCTGGTCGAGGGGCTGGACGACATCGGCCTCACCCTCCAGAAGGCGCCGGCCATCGACCAGTACGAGACCACCAAGGGCGCCGAGCAGCCCTGGCTGTGACGCCGTGAACCGGCCGCGGCGCTGACGGGAAGGACGGGCGGGCGATGGAACCATCCCCCGACCCTTTCCCCCCGGGCGCGTTCACCCCGGGCATGCGGCCCGCAGCCCGCGCCATCGTCATCGGCGCGTCGGCGGGCGGGCCTCCCGCCCTCGGCCGGCTGCTCGCCGCGCTCGATCCGGAGCCGGACGTCGGCATCGCGGTGGTCAACCACGTGGGGGCGGACGGGCCGGACCTGCTGCCCGCCATCCTCGCCCGTCTTTCGGGGCGGGCCGTCATTCTCGCGCAGGAGCGCTGCCCCCTTGCGGGTGGCCTTGTCCATGTCGCCCCTAGCGGGTACCACTTGGAAGTGGGGCGGGACCGCTGTTTTTCACTCTCCGTGGACCCGCGGGTGTGCTATTCGCGTCCTGCAATTGACGTTCTGTTCGCCAGCGCCGCCGAGGCCTACGGTGACGCTTTGGCTGGAGTGGTCCTCACCGGCGCCAGCAGCGACGGGGCGGAGGGACTGAAGCGCATTCGCGAACTGGGAGGCCGTGCCTTCGTGCAGGAGCCGTCGGAAGCCGAGGTCGATACCATGCCGCTGGCCGCGCTTCAGCGCGCCGGAGCGGACCTCTGCGCCCCGCTGGCCGTGCTTGCCGAGGCGCTCACGGCGTTCGGCCGTAACCCGCGCGGAGACTTGAGCGGGCACTTGCGACCGAGGATGGCCGAATGAGCATGGCCGATCTGCCCAAGATTCTCGTCGTCGACGACGTGCGCGCCAATCTTGTCGGCATGCGCCGCCTGCTCGCCCCCGTGAAGGCCGAGATCTACGAGGCCCATTCCGGCAACGAGGCGCTCGCGCTTTGCCTCGACCACCGCTTCGCGCTCATCCTGCTCGATGTGCAGATGCCCGATATGGACGGGTTCGAGGTGGCCGCCCTCCTCAACAACGACCCGGCCACCTGCGACGTGCCCATCGTGTTCGTGACCGCGGCCTATCACGACGACATCAACCGGCTGAAGGGCTACACCTTCGGCGCGGTGGACTACATCGCCAAGCCCATCAACGACGCCGTGCTCCTCTCCAAGGTCACGGTCTTCCTCGACCTGCACATCTCCAAGCTGCGCCTCAAGGGCGCGCTGGAGGAGCTGGAGAAGCGCAACCGGCAGCTGGAGATCGAGATCGAGGAGCGCCGCCGGGTCGAGAAGCAGATCCGCCACATGGCGACCCACGATGCCCTGACCGGCCTCGGCAACCGCATCCTGTTCGTGGAGCACCTGACCCGCGCGCGCGCCCAGGCGCAGCGCCACGGGCGGGAATTCGCTTTGCTCTACATCGACATCGACGGCTTCAAGCAGGTCAACGACCGGCACGGCCACGGGGTGGGCGACAAGCTGCTGTGCGCGATCGCCAACCGGCTGCGCGGCAACCTGCGGCAGGAGGATTTCGCCGTCCGCCTGTCGGGCGACGAATTCGCCGTCATCATGGTGGACCTCGCCGAGGGCGATGCCGCCCACGCCCAGGGCCAGCGCCTGTGTGAAGTGCTGCGCGAGCCCTATATCGTCTCCTACAACGATCAGGCCTACACGGTCAGCGTCGGCGCCAGCATCGGCATCGCGCTCTATCCGCGCCACACCACCGACGAGACCGAGCTGATCCGCCTCGCGGATACGGCCATGTACGAGGTGAAGCAGCAGGGCAAGGACGGCGTGCGCCTCGCCATCGCCCGGCCGGTGGTGCAATCGGCCTGAGCCCCCCTGAAGTGGTGCGGGGTGCGGGCGCGGTGCGCCTTCGCAGCCCGGCGCGGCCGTGATATCCGGGACAGTGCGGGCGGTTGGCTCCCCCGCGACCCAGACCACGGCCCGCCCACTGCCCAGCCCACCGCCTCCGGGAGCTTCATGCCGAAGTCCGCCAGCCGATCCGTCGTCGTCGACCTCATCGCCGTGCTCGCGGCCGTGACCGGCGGCGAGCCGCGGGTGATGACGGTGGAGCACGGCTCGGCCCTGCCCTCCGGCCCGTTCGAGCTGGCGCATCGCTCCCTCCAGCAGGGCCTGCGCGACTGGGTGGAGCAGCGCACCCACCATCCGCTCGGCTATCTCGAGCAGCTCTACACCTTCGCCGACAAGGACCGCGCCGGGGCGGAGAGCGCCGCGCGCACCATCTCCATCTCCTATCTCGGCCTCGCCCGCGAGCAGGCGGCCACGGCTGGCGCCGCCGAGTGGCACGGCTGGTATGAATACTTCCCGTGGGAGGACCATCGCGACGGCCCGCCGCCCGTCATCGCCGGAACGCTGGCGCCGGCCCTCGCCGCCTGGGCCGAGGCGGCTCCCTCGGTGGCCGAGCGCAGCCACCGCCGCCAGCGGGCCGCCCTCAGCTTCGGGCTCGACGGCGCGGCCTGGAACGAGGAGCTGACCCTCCAGCGCTACGAGCTGCTCTTCGAGGCCGGCATCGTCGCCGAGCGGCTGCGCCGTGAGGGGCACGCGGAGGCCGCGGGGGCCGGACGGGCCATGATCGCCGACCACCGGCGCATCCTCGCCACCGCCATCGCGCGGCTCAGGGCCAAGATAAAATACCGCCCGGTGGTGTTCGAGCTGATGCCGCCCACCTTCACTTTGCTCCAGCTGCAGCGCTGCGTGGAGGCCATCGCCGGGCGGACGCTGCACAAGCAGAATTTTCGCCGGCTGATGGAGCAGCAGGAACTGGTGGAGGAAGCCGGCGGCGCCACCACCGAAACCCTTGGCCGGCCTGCAAAACTCTTCCGCTTCCGCCATGCGGTGGTGGAGGAGCGGGCCTTCGCCGGAACGAAATTGCCCCTCGCACGCTCTTGACAAGACTTATGCTCAGGATAAGCATATGCCCAACATATGCTCAAACTGAGTATAGACAATGGTCGCATCCACCCTTTCCGCCGCCCCCGTTTCTCCCACTCCGGATGCCCTCGCGGCGGCTTTCGCCCGCACGGCGCCGCTCTACGAGAAGGTCCGCCGGGTGGTGCCGCCTGCCGACTGGGCCTTCCTCGCCGAGGATGCGGAGGCGATCCTCCGGCTGAAGCGCGAGCGCAACGCCGTCATCCTCGCGCACAACTACCAGACGCCGGAAATCTTCCACTGCGTCGCCGACATCGTGGGCGACAGCCTGGCGCTGGCCCGCGAGGCCATGCGGGTGGATGCGGACGTGATCGTGCTGGCCGGCGTCTACTTCATGGCCGAGACGGCGAAGCTGCTGAACCCGGGCAAGACCGTCCTGATCCCGGATCAGGACGCCGGCTGCTCGCTGGCCGATTCCATCACCGCCGCCGACGTGCGCCTCATGCGCGCCGCCCATCCCGGCGTGCCGGTGATCGCCTATGTGAACACGTCCGCCGCCGTGAAGGCCGAGGTGGACGTGTGCTGCACCTCGGGCAATGCGGCGCGGGTGGTGAAGTCGTTCGGCGTGCCGAAGGTCATCATGCTGCCGGACCAGTATCTGGCGAAGAATGTCGCCGCCGAGACCGGCATCGACATCATCTCCTGGGCCGGCCAGTGCGAGGTGCACGAGCTGTTCACCGCCGCCGACGTGCGCGAGCTGCGCGCGGCCAATCCCGGCGTCACCGTGCTGGTCCACCCGGAATGCCCGCCGGAAGTGGTGGCGGAAGCCGATTTCGCCGGCTCCACCGCCGCCATGAGCGACTATGTGAGCGAGAAGCGCCCGCCCCGCGTGGTGCTGCTCACCGAATGCTCCATGGCCGACAACGTGGCGGTCCACTATCCCGACATCGACTTCGTGCGCCCCTGCAATCTCTGCCCGCACATGAAGAAGATCACGCTCCGCAACATCCGGGCCGCGCTGGAGAACAATCTCCACGAAGTCACCATCGACCCCGAGATCGCCGCGCGCGCCCGCGCCTCGGTCGAGCGGATGCTGGCGCTATGACCGGGGACCTTCTCTACGGCTTCGACGCGTTTTCTTCACGCGAACCGGTATCCACTTCGCTTGAAAACGCTATGGACGGCCGGCCCGTCATCGTCGGCGCCGGCATCGCCGGGCTTGCCGCGGCCCTCTTCCTCGCCCCCGAGCCGGTGGTGCTCCTCACCCGCGCGCCCCTCGGCACGGACGGCTCCAGCCCGCTGGCGCAGGGCGGCATCGCCGCAAGCGTCGGGCTGGACGACGATGACGCCCTCCACCTCGAAGACACGCTGGCGGCGGGCGACGGTCTCTGCGATGCCGAGGCCGCCCGCCGCATCCTCTCCGCCGGGCCGGACTCCATCGCGGCGCTGGAGCGCCTCGGCGTGCGCTTCGATCGCGACGCGGCCGGCGGCCTGCTGCTCGGCCTCGAAGCCGCCCACAGCCGGCGCCGCATCGTCCATGCGGATGGCGACGGCACGGGGCGCGAGCTGGTGCGCGCCTTGTCCGAGGCCGCGCGCGCCTGCCCCTCCATCACCCTCGTCGAGGGCGAGGCGCGGCGCATCCTGATGCGCGACGGAGACGTCTGCGGCCTGCTCGTGGCCACGGCCGAAGGCGCGCGGGTGCTCGCCACACGCCGCCTCGTGCTGGCGACGGGCGGGGTCGGCGCGCTCTACGAACACACCACCAATCCCGTCGCCTCCTGGGGCGTGGGAATCGCGCTGGCCGCGGAGGCGGGCGCGGAGCTGGCGGACCTTGAGTTCGTGCAGTTCCACCCGACCGCGCTGGCGACGCCCGCCCGCCCGCTCCCCCTCATCAGCGAGGCGGTGCGCGGGGAAGGCGCGCTCATCGTGGACGGCGCTGGCCGGCGCATTCTGGAGAACGTGCCGGGGAAGGAACTGGCTCCGCGCGATGTGGTGGCCCGTGCCGTCTGGCGCGAAGTCGTGGCGGGTCGCGACGTATTCCTCGATGCCCGCGCCAGCCTCGGCGCGCGCTTCGCCACCCGCTTCCCGCAGGTGGCGGCCGGCTGCCGCGCCGCCGGCATCGATCCGGCCACCGATCTCGTGCCCATCCGCCCCGCTGCGCACTACCACATGGGCGGCATTGCCGTGGATGCGCATGGGCGGAGCACCGTCCCCGGCCTCTGGGCGGCGGGGGAATGCGCCGCCACGGGCCTGCACGGCGCCAACCGCCTCGCTTCCAACTCCCTGCTGGAAGCGGTGGTGTGCGGGCGGGAGGTGGCGCAGAGCATCGCCGGGCAGGCGGCGGGGCGCGCGATCGCGTCCGCTGTGTCCTCGCTGCCCCCTGCGGCGGATGCGGCTCCGGCCCGCGCCATCGTCTCCCGCCTCGTCGGCGTCACCCGCGATGCGGAGGGGCTGACGGCGGCGCTCGCCCGCCTGCTGCCGCTGGCCGAAGGCTCAGGCCCCGCCGCCGCCCCGGCCCGCGTCGGCCTGATGATGGCGGCCTCGGCCCTCGCCCGCACCGAAAGCCGTGGCGCCCATGCGCGCACCGACTTTCCGCAGACCGCGCCGGTCGCCCGGCGCTCGCGCATCACCCTCCCCGCGGCGCTCGCCGCCGCCCGGCGCGTGCGCGTGCCGGACCTCGCCTTCGCCTAAAGCATTTTCGAGCGAAGTGGGTACCGGTTCGCGTGAAGAAAATGCGTCAACTCAATAACGTGGATCATTTCCCTGTTCCGCGAAACGGGGAAATGATCCCATCGAACGGAGCCGCCATGGCCGCCCTCGACCCGCTCCCCGAACTGATGGTGGAGCCCATCGTCCGCGCCGCGCTGCTGGAAGATCTCGGCCGCGCCGGGGATATCACCACCGATGCGGTGGTGCCGGCCGGACACATCAGCCGCCTCGTGCTCGCCGCCCGTCAGGACGGCGTGGTGGCGGGCCTCGACTGCGCCCGCCTCGCCTTCCGCCTGCTGAACCCGGACGTGCGCTTCACGCCCGTGGTGGCGGACGGTTCGCGCGTTGCCCCGGGCACCGTGCTCGCCGAAGTGGAAGGCCCCTCCCGCGCGCTCCTCACCGGCGAGCGCACCGGCCTCAACCTCGCCTGCCGCCTCTCCGGCATCGCCACGGCGACCGCCTCGCTCGCGGATGCGGTGGCGGGCCACAAGGCGCAGATCGTCTGCACCCGCAAGACCACGCCCGGCCTGCGCGCGCTGGAGAAATACGCCGTGCGCGCCGGCGGTGGCGCCAACCACCGCTTCGGCCTCGATGATGCAGTCCTGGTGAAGGACAACCACGTCGCCATCTCCGGCTCGGTGGCCGAGGCGGTGAGGCGCGTGCGCGCCCGCGCCGGTCACATGGTCAAGATCGAGGTGGAGGTGGACACCCTCGCCCAGCTGGAAGAACTGCTGACGCTCGGCGCCGATGCGGTGCTGCTCGACAACATGACCCCCGCCACCCTCGCCGAAGCCGTCCGCATGGTCGGCGGGCGGATGCTCACCGAGGCCTCGGGCCGGGTGAACCGCGAGACGGCGCCAGCCATCGCAGCGTCGGGCGTGGACCTCATCTCCGTGGGCTGGCTGACCCACAGCGCGCCCATCCTCGACATCGGCCTCGACTGGGTGGGCTGACGGGCGATCACAGGCGCACGCCGCGCAGGCTCTGGGAGGGCGCCGCGCCGAAGGTGCGGCGGAAGTCGTGGGTGAAGTGCGCCTGATCGGCAAAGCCGGCGGCATGAGCGGCGGCGGTGAAGCTGCTGCCGGCGGCGATCTCGCCGATGGCCCGCCGCATCCGGCCCCAGGCGCGATAGCGGCGGAACGGCACGCCCATCTCGGCCGTGAACAGGTGCTGCAGGCGGGAGGGAGACAGGCCCACCTTGCGGGCGAGGGCGGCAAGCTCCGGCACGCGCTCCGCATCGGTCATCGCCGCCGCCACTCGCTGGATGCGGGGATCAAGCCCGGCACGGGCGCGCCGGCGGGAGACATCCACCACATCGGTCAGGGCCGCGCCGGCCCAGCCGGCCGCGTCCGGTGCCTCCCACAGTTCGCGCAGCAGCGGCAACCCGCCCCCACCGCCGAAGAGGGCGCCCTGCTCCTCCCGCGCATTGGCCACCAGAGGCGCCAGCGCATGGGCGCCGTCCACGCTCGGCTCCAGATAGAAGACGGCGATGGGCTCGCCGCCCACGTCCAGCTCGTGCACCACCCCGGCCGGCACCAGCGCGGTGCGGCACGCCTGCCAGTTGCCGCCCTGGACCCTGAGCCCGAACGGCCCGTAGAGACCGGCGAGGAACACCGGGGCGCCGTGCTGGTGCGGGGCATTGTAGACGAGCGGCCCGGCGAAGAAGGTCCGGCCTTCGTCCAGGAACCAGAGCGGCCCGAGGCCCGCCGTCCCCGTCGCAGCACGTTCGTACAAGCGGGGCCGCGTGCCCATGCCTAGGCTCCTCCCGCCGGCACTTCACCACATCGCCACGGGCTGCACAAAGCCGCCCGCAGGGGGACCGCCATGCAGACGCCACCGCTCCGTCCCGGCGCGCCCAGCCGCCGCGCCCTACTCGCCGCCGCCATCGCCGCGCCGGC
>NZ_JAYRPE010000040.1:0-31820 GCF_041911315.1 Xanthobacter sp.
GGCGCCAAGCCGCCGGCCGGCAGCACCGCCGCCGCCGAGGCCGCCGCCGGCGGACCGGTCGCCGCCACGGTCGCCGCCCCCCTCGCCCCGGAATCCGAACAGCCGGGGCAGCGCAAGGTGCGCGTCATTCCCCTGCCGCGCTCCCAGAACGCCTTGAGCCAGCAGGGCACCGCCGCAGCAGGGCAGGGGACGGCGCAGTAAGGCGCGGGGCAGTAGGGCAAGGCGCGGTAAGGCACCTGCGACCTGCGCGGGAAAACCCATCCACTTTCAACGGTCGTCATCGCCCGGCTCGTCCGGGCGATCCACCCCTCCGCCTGCGCGCTGCCCGGTGAACCTCACCCGGCCAATCCGTGGATCGCCCGGACGAGCCGGGCGATGACGGCGGGACTTTAGCTCCGCACGCCGAGAAGTGCTCGTTCCGTTCTCAAGCCGTGCGGAACTCGCTGCTTCTGTAGCCCTGCATGTAGAGCAGCGCGGTGAGGTCGCCGTGGTCGATGCGGGCATGGGCCGCCGCTGCCACCGCGGGCTTGGCGTGATAGGCGATGCCGAGGCCCGCCTCTCCCAGCATGGCGAGATCGTTGGCGCCGTCGCCCACGGCCATGGTCTCGGACGGGGCGAGGTGCAGCCGGTCGCGCAATTCCACCAGCGTCGCGAGCTTGGCGTCGCGGCCGAGGATGGGCTCGGCGACCGCGCCCAGCAGCGTGCCGTCTTCCACCAGCAGCTCGTTGGCGCGGTTCTCGTCGAAGCCGATGCGCGCGGCGATCTCCTGCGTGAACAAGGTGAATCCGCCGGAGACGAGGGCGGCGTAGGCGCCGTTGGCCTTCATGGTGCCCACCAGCTCCGGCCCGCCCGGCGTGAGCGTGATGCGCTCGCGCAGCACGTCGCCGACCACGCCGGCCGACAGGCCGCGCAGCAGCGCCACGCGCTCGCGCAAAGCCGGCTCGAAGGCGATTTCGCCGCGCATGGCGCGCTCGGTGATGGCGGAGACGTGCGCCTTCAGACCCACGAGGTCGGCCAGTTCGTCGATGCACTCCTGCCCGATCATGGTCGAATCCATGTCGGCGAGGAACAGGCGCTTGCGCCGGCCGGTCTCCAGCTGCACCACCACGTCGATGGGCGCGCCATTCAGCGCGCCGCGCACCGCATCGGCCAGCGCGCCCGCATCGGCGGCAAGTTCCGGGACGAAGTGGATATCGACCGCCACGCCTTCGTCCAGCACCACCGGATCCTGCGCCTGCGGCAGCACGGAAAGGGCGGCATGGATTGCCTCGTAGGTCAAAGCCGGGGCAGATGGGTTTGAAATCAGCGTCGCGACATAGGCCATGGCATTTTCAAAGCTCGAAGGGGGAAAACCGTTGGCGGTGCTCATCGCAGGTCCGACCGCCAGCGGCAAGTCGGCGCTCGCGCTTGCCGTGGCCGAGCGGACGGGCGGCATCGTCCTCAATGCAGATTCCATGCAAGTGTATGGCGATCTTTGGGTGCTCACGGCGCGGCCGACCGTCGCGGAAATGGCGCAGGTGCCCCACGGCCTCTACGGCCATGTGGATGCGGACACGGACTATTCCGTCGGCCGCTGGCTGGAGGATGCGAAACGCGCCCTCGCCGAGGCGGAGGCGGCGGGGCGCCTTCCGGTATTCGTGGGCGGCACGGGGCTCTATTTCCGGGCGCTGACGCAGGGGCTTGCCGAAATTCCCGCCATTCCCGAAGCCGTGCGCGCCGAGGTGCGCGGCGCGGCCGAGGCGCTGGACAGCCCCGCCCTCCACGCCCGACTTGCCACGGTCGATCCCGCAAGCGCCGAACGGCTGAAGGTGAACGACCGCCAGCGGGTGCTGCGCGCGCTGGAGGTGATCCACGCCACCGGCCGCTCGCTCACCGACTGGCAGAAGGACGCCCAGCCGCCGGTGCTCGATGCGGCGGCCTGCGCGAAGATCGTGCTGGAGGTGGACCGGGAGTTGCTGCGCCAGCGCATCAACGCCCGCTTCGAGACGATGATGGAAGCCGCGGCGCTGGAAGAGGTGCGCGCTCTGGCCGCGCGCAACCTCGCCCCCGACCGGACGGTGCTGAAGGCCCACGGCGCGCCGGCCCTCACGCGCTATCTCAAGGGGGAGATGTCCCTTGCCGAGGCCATCGCCGAGGGCCAAGGCGACACCCGCCGCTATGCCAAAAGGCAGGCGACCTTCTTCCGCCACCAGATGCCCGACTGGCCCACGGCAACGCCCGACGAAGGGCTTGATGTGCTGATGAAGAGCATGGAGGGGGGAGGGGGGTGACGCCTCAGGCCACCAGCCCGCGCACCAGCAGATCGTGATATTCCAGCGCGACCTCTTCGGCGGATTTGCCACCGCCGGGCTTGAACCAGCGCACCATCCAGCTCAGCAGCGAAAGCACCGCGCGCCCGGTCATGGCCGCGCCCACCTCGCGAAACGAACCGTCCGCCACGCCGTCGGCGATGATCCGGCGCAGGAGGCCCTCATGGGCGTCGCGCAAGGCGAGGGCATCGCCCTTCAGCCCGGTATTGGCCATGCCGGAAAAGCCCACCAGCATGGTGACGAAGCAATCGTAATTGTCGGCGAGGAAGCGGGCATGGGCGACCATGAACTGCTTCAGCTGCTCGGCCGGCGGGTCCTCCCGCTTCACCGCCGCGGCTGACGCATCGTTGAGGCCGGTGAGGGTGAAGATGATGATGGCGTCATAGATCTCCTGCTTGGAGGAGAAATAGTTGTAGATGGCGCCCTTGGAATAATTGAGCGACCGCGCCACCTCGCTGAGCGAGGAATCCACATAGCCCTTCTGCGCGAACATTTGTGCGGCCTGCCGCAGGATTTCCGCACGCGGGTCGGTCATCATCGGCGGGCGGCCAAGGCGCGCGCCATCGCCGTCCGCCGCGACGCGCAGGGCCGCCGATTTCGGCGGACGTCCGCGCCGCCGGGCGGGGGCCGGGCGGGCCGGCGCATCCTGTTCGTGGTCGCCTCGATCCTGCAGCGTCGTGCTCCTTGACGATTGGCTTTTATTTATATACCGACTGGTAGGAATGTAAATGCCTGCCGCCACCCGGCGGTGATTTCTAGCGCGGGAGACGCACCATGGCCGCATCCGGTAAGCCGATCTTCGACTGGGCCGACCCCTTCGATCTCAACAGCCAGCTCACCGAGGACGAGCGCCTGGTGCGCGACACCGCCCGCGACTATGCGCAGGAAAAGCTGCTGCCGCGCGTGACCTCCGCCTATCTCGACGAGCGCTTCGACCGCGAGATCATGAACGAGATGGGCGAACTCGGCCTGCTCGGCCCCACCATCCCGGCGGAATACGGCGGCGCCGGCCTCGGCTATGTCGCCTACGGCCTCGCCGCGCGTGAGGTGGAGCGGGTGGATTCGGGCTACCGCTCGGCCATGAGCGTGCAGTCCTCCCTCGTCATGCATCCCATCTACGCTTACGGCACCGAAGAGCAGCGCAAGAAGTACCTGCCCAAGCTTGCCACCGGCGAGTGGGTCGGCTGCTTCGGCCTCACCGAGCCGGACGCCGGCTCCGATCCCGCCGGCATGCGCACCCGTGCCGAGAAGATCGACGGCGGCTACCGCCTCAACGGCGCCAAGATGTGGATCACCAACTCGCCCATCGCCGACCTCGCGGTGGTGTGGGCGAAGTCTGCCGCGCACGACAACGCCATCAAGGGCTTCGTCGTGGAGCGCGGCATGAAGGGCTTCTCCACCCCCAAGATCGAGGGCAAGCTCTCGCTGCGCGCCTCCATCACCGGCGAGGTGGTGCTGGAAGACGTGGAGATCCCGGAAGAGAACCTCCTGCCCAACGCCGCCGGCCTGCCCGGCCCCTTCGGCTGCCTCAACCGCGCCCGCTACGGCATCGGCTGGGGCGCCATGGGCGCGGCGGAGGCCTGCTATGCGGCCGCCCGCCAGTACACTTTGGACCGCAAGCAGTTCGGCAAGCCGCTGGCCGCCACCCAGTTGGTGCAGAAGAAGCTCGCCGACATGGCGACCGAGATCGCGCTGGGCCTCCAGCTCGCGCTGCGCGCGGGGCGGATGTTCGATGAGGGCACGCTGCCCATCGAGGCCATCTCCTTCCTGAAGCGCAACAATTGCGGCAAGGCGCTGGACATCGCGCGGGTCGCCCGCGACATGCACGGCGGCAACGGCATCTCGGCGGAATTCCACGTCATCCGCCACGCGGCGAACCTCGAGACGGTGAACACCTACGAGGGCACGCACGACATCCACGCGCTGATCCTCGGCCGGGCGATTACGGGGATTCAGGCGTTCTTCTGAGAACCGCCCTTGTCCCCTCTCCCCTTGCGGGAGAGGGTTAGGGTGAGGGGTATTGCCGCCGCTTCGCGCGAACCGCCGGTGGAGGGAGCCCCCTCACCCCCAGCCCCTCTCCCGCAAGGGGAGAGGGGAGCCAAAGCCGCCAACCGAGCCCCTCCCATGTCCTCCCCTGCCTCCGCTCCCCTCGCCGGCCTTCGCGTCCTTGAACTCGCCCGCATCCTCGCGGGACCCTGGTGCGGGCAGTTGCTCGCCGATCTCGGGGCGGAGGTCATCAAGGTGGAGCGGCCGGGCGGCGGGGACGATACGCGCACCTGGGGCCCGCCCTTCCTGAAGGGTGCGGACGGGGCGGACCTCGGCGCCGCCTATTTCCATTCCACCAATCGCGGCAAGCGCTCGGTGGCGGTGGATTTCGAGACCGAAGACGGTCAGAAGATCATCCGCGATCTCGCGCGGCAGAGCGATGTGCTCATCGAGAACTTCAAGGTCGGCGGCCTGAAGAAATACGGGCTCGACTATGAGAGCCTGAAAAAGGAAAACCCGCGCCTTGTCTATTGCTCCGTCACCGGCTTCGGGCAGGACGGCCCCTATGCGCCGCGCGCGGGGTATGACTTTCTGGTGCAGGGCATGGGCGGCATCATGGACCTCACCGGCGCGCCGGATGGGGAGCCGCAGAAGGTGGGCGTCGCCTTCGCCGACATCTTCACCGGCCTTTATGCCACCGTGGGCATCCTCGCGGCGCTGCGGCGGCGGGACGAGACCGGAACGGGCGGCCATGTGGACATGGCACTGCTGGACACGCAGGTGGGCGTGCTGGCCAACCAGGCCATGAACTACCTCACCTCCGGCAAGGCGCCGAAGCGCATGGGCAATGCCCATCCCAACATCGTGCCCTATCAGGTCTTCCCCTGCGCGGACGGCTATTTCATCGCCGCCATCGGCAATGACGGCCAGTTCGCCCGCTTCTGCGCCGTGCTCGGCGCGCCGGAGCTGGCGCAACAGGCCGACTACGGCACCAACCCCGCCCGCGTCGCCAACCGCGCGGTGCTGGTGCCGAAGCTCACCGCGCTGACCATGGCCTTCGCCCGCGACGACCTGCTCGCCGCGCTGGAGGCGAAGGGCGTGCCGGCCGGGCCGATCAATACGGTGTCGCAGGTGTTCGAGGACCCGCAGGTGAAGGCCCGCGGCCTGCGCGTGGACCTTGCGGAGGCCGGCGGCGGCACCATTCCCGCCGTGGCGAGCCCCATCGTGCTCGACGGCGTGCGGCAGGTGGCGAAAAGCGCCAGCCCGCGGCTGGGTGCGGATACGGAACAGGTGCTCGCGGCGCTGAAGGCGCTGGCGGGGAACTGACAGGTTCTCCCGAAACCCTGCGCCGGCCGGACCGGGCGGCGCAGGGGGAGAATGAAGATGGGGCGCGTCGCGCCCCGATCAGACGGCCCTCACGCCACGCAGGTGAGGAAGCCCTCTTCGAGCAGGTCGCGCTTCAGCTGGCGGCCGATGAAGACGATGCGGCTGAGGCGCTTCTCGTCGTCCTTCCACGGGCGCTGGTGGTCCCCGTCGAGGATCATGTGCACGCCCTGGAACACGAAGCGGTCGGGATCGTCCTTGAACGACAGGATGCCCTTGGACCGCAGGATGTTCGGCCCCTCCACCTGCACGATGTTCTGCACCCAGGGGAAGAACTTGTCCGGGTCCAGCGGCTTGTCGGTGGAGAAGGATACCGACTGGATCTCCTCGTCATGCACCGCCTTCAGCCCGTGGTGATGGTGGTCATGATCGTGGTGATCGTGGTGATCGTGGCCGCAGTCCGGGCCGCACGCCTCGCCATGGGCGTGGTGGTGATGGTGGTGCTCGTCCTCCTCAAGGAAGGCGGGCTCCAGCTCCAGCACGCGCTCGAGATCGAAGGCGCCCTGGTTCAGCACCTTGGCGATGTCGATCTCGGACTTCTGGGTGCGGTAGAGCTTGGCGTAGGGGTTGATGCCGCGGATGCGGGCTTCCACCGCGTCCAGCTCCGCGCCGGTCACGAGGTCGGTCTTGTTGAGGAGGATGACGTCGGCGAAGGCCACCTGATTCTTCGCCTCGGGGGCGTCCTTCAGGCGGTCGGAGAGCCACTTGGCGTCGGCCACCGTGACCACGGCGTCGAGCTTGGTCTTGGCCTGCACTTCCTCGTCCACGAAGAAGGTCTGGGCCACGGGGGCGGGGTCCGCCAGCCCGGTGGTCTCGACGATGATGCCGTCGAAGCCGCCCTTGCGGCGCAAGAGGCCGTCGATGATGCGGATGAGGTCGCCGCGCACGGTGCAGCAGATGCACCCGTTGTTCATCTCGAACACTTCCTCGTCGGCGCCCACCACGAGGTCGTTGTCGATGCCGATCTCGCCGAACTCGTTGACGATGACGGCGAATTTCTTGCCGTGGGGCTGCGACAGGATGCGGTTGAGCAGCGTGGTCTTGCCGGCACCCAGATAGCCGGTCAACACGGTGACGGGGATCTTCTCGGCCTGCGTTTCAGCCATGGCTTCACCTTGGTACTGCGGCGGCCGCGCGAGGCGGCCGCCGGAAGGAAACGGGCGTCCCCTCAGCTCGACAGAGCGGACGAGAGTTCGCGCACGTTGGAGTGCATCATGTCGATGTAGGTGCTCGCGGGGCCTTTGTCATCGGACAGCGCGTCGGAATAGAGCGTTCCGCCCACCTTGGCGCCGCTTTCCTTGGCGATGCGCTGGATGAGGCGCGGGTCGGTGACGTTCTCGACGAACACGGCCGGGATCTTCTGCGCCTTGATCTGGCGGATGATGCGGCCGACGTCCTTGGCCGAGGCCTCGCTCTCGGTGGAGACACCCTCGGGGGCGACCAGGATCAGGCCGTAGGCCTCGCCGAAATAGCCGAAGGCGTCGTGGGAGGTGATGATGCGGCGCTGCTCGGCCGGGATCTTGGCCATGGCGGACTTCACTTCCGTCTCCAGCGCATCGAGCTTGGCGGTGTAGGCCGCGGCATTGGCGGTATAGACGTCGCGGCCGTCCGGATCGGCGGCGATCAGGCCGTCACGCACGTTGGCCACATAGACCTTGGCGTTGGCGATGGACTGCCAGGCGTGGGGGTCGATGCCGCCGTGGTCATGGCCGCCTTCCTTGGCGTGGTCGTGCTTGTCCTTGCCCTTGGCCTTCGGCTTCTCGTCGTCGTCATGATCGACGAAGCCGGTGCGGGGCGTGATGCCCTTCGTGGCGACGACGATGGGCGCCTTGGTGCCGGACGCCTTGATGAGGCGGTCCATCCAGCCTTCGAAGCCGAGGCCGTTCACGAACACCACCTTGGCCGCGGCCACCGCCTTCGCGTCGGCGGGGGTGGGCTGGTAGACGTGGGCATCGCCGTTGGGACCGACGATGGTGGTGACGGCCACGCGGTCGCCGCCCACCTGCTTCACGAAATCGCCGAGGATGGAGAAGGAGGCCACCACGGGCATCTTCTGGGCAGGGGCCTGCGCGAGCGCCGGCCCGGCCATGGGCAGGCCAAGGCCGGCGACCATGCCGGCGGCGAGGAGGAGACGTCTGGAGATCATGAAAGTCCTCTTCAGGCTTCAAGGTGACGGCGAGGGACGAGGCGGCCGGCGAGACCGCCGATCGGCCCGAAAAAGACGGCGCCGGCATAGGCGAGACCGGCGACCAGGATGATGGAAGGGCCGGACGGCGTGCCGAGGTTGTAGGAGACGAGCAGCCCCGCGACGCCCGAGCCGAAGGCGATCAGCGTCGAGGTGGTGACCAGCGCCGTGAGGTCGCGCACGAAGAAGCGCGCGGTGGCTGCCGGCAGCATCATCAGCCCCACCGAGAGAAGCGTGCCGAGGGCGTGGAAACCGCCCACGAGGTTCAGCACCACCAGCGACAGGAAGGCGATGTGGCTGACGCCGCCGCTGCGGCTCACCGAGGCGAGGAAGGTCGGGTCCACGCATTCCAGCACCAGCGGCCGCCACACCACGGCGAGGGTGAGCAGCGTGATGGTGGTGATGCCGGCGATGAGCACCAGCGTCGCGTCGTCGATGCCCAGCACGGTGCCGAACAGCACGTGCAGCAGGTCCACGTTGGAGCCGCGCAGCGAGACGATGAGCACGCCCAGCGCCAGCGAGATGAGATAGAAGGCGGCCAGCGAGGCGTCCTCCTTCATCCCCGTCGCCCGCGCCACCACGCCCGCGCCCACCGCCACCAGAAGGCCGGCCGCGAGGCCGCCGGCGGTCATGGCGTAGAGGTTGAGGCCGGCGAACAGGAAGCCGATGGCCGCGCCGGGCAGGATGGCGTGGGCCATGGCATCGCCCGTCAGCGACATGCGCCGCAGCATCAGGAACGCGCCCACCGGCCCCGCGCCGAGCGACAGCGCGAACACGCCGGCCAGCGCCCGCCGCATGAACTCGAACTCCACGAAGGGAGAAATGAAGGTGTCATAGAGGCTCATCGAACCATCCCGGGCCGCGTGCCGCGCTCAAGGCGGCCGGCCGGATCTGTCATCGTCCTGCCCTTGCGCTTGGCCGGGGAGCCGATCCGGTGGGTTGGAGGAACCGGACCGGCCTTGGACGGAGCCCGTGGTCCCCGGCCAAGCGCAAAAGCAGTGATGTGCGTCCAAAAGACCGGCGTCAGCCGGTCGGTGAAAGTCGGATCAGGCGGCGTCGGAGCAGGGGACGGCGTCGTCACGCCATGACTCGCCCATGCGGCGGGCCTTGAGCAGGTTCTCGGGGTCGAGCGCTTCCGCGGTGGGGCCCCATGCGACAGGCGTGCGGGCGAGGAGAAGCGTCTGCGGGAAGGTCGCGCGCACCAGGTCGAAATCGTGCAGCACCGCGATGACGGTGCGTTGCTCGCCGTGCCAGCGGCGGACCAGTTCCACGAGGTCCGACACCGTCTTGGCGTCGAGGGCGGTGAACGGCTCGTCGAGCAGGATCACGCGGGCGTCCTGCAGCAGCAGGCGGGCGAACAGGGTGCGCTGCATCTGCCCGCCGGAGAGCGTGCCGATGGGCCGGTTCTCGAACCCTTCGAGGCCGACGGCGGCGATGGCGTGCTCGATCTTCTCCCGATCGGCCCGGCCGATGCCGCCGAACAGGCCGGCGCGCCGCCACAGGCCCATGGACACCATGTCGTAGACATGGATGGGAAAGCTGCGGTCGATCTCGGCGCCCTGCGGCAAGTAGGCGATCTCGCGCGGATCGAGGCCGTGACGATCGATGGTGCCGCCGAGCGGCTTCAGGGCACCGCCGATGGCCTTGAGGAGCGTGGACTTGCCGGCGCCGTTGGCGCCGCAGATGGCGAGCAGCGCACCCTTCTCCACATCGCCGGAGAGGTGGTGGACGGCCGGGTGGCGCTCATAGCCGAGGGTGAGGTTGCGGAACGAAATCTGCGCGGTCATGCGCCGCCTCCCGTCACCAGCAGGACGGCGCTCCACAGCACGAGGAGGAGCACCGACACCAGCGCGAGCCGCCCGGCAAGGGACATGCGCAGCACCGATGCGCCGATGCGCACGGGCGGCCTGCGGCCTGCCGGAGAAGCGGCATGGGTGTGATGGCCGTGCCCATGATCGCCCTGGTCGTGTCCCCCCGCGGCTCCGGCGCCGACGGGCGCGGCGCGGTCCTGCCGGCCGGTCGCCTCGCGGGCCGGCGGCGTCGCTGCGGAAGGGGAAAGGGACAGGGACATGGGGGCCGGCGCGCTGGTTTCGATGGCCAGTTGATACAGTGTATCGCTCAGCCTTGTCCAGCCCGCCGACACCCCACCGCACGCTTTTGTGCGGTTCCCCTCAGTCAGTCGGATCGCCTATTCGGCGGCTGCGGCAAAGGCGCGGAAGCTGCCGAACCGGGTGATGTCCTGCGCCCCGTCGAGGGCCGCCGCCTCGGCCAGGAAGCCGGTGACACGGCTGCCGTCGTCCAGCTCCACCTGCCCGAGGCCCAGCGGCGCCGGGATGGTTGCGAGCAGGCGGCCGACGCCCTCGAAGGGCAGGGACCACACCTCCCCCTCCACCGCCGCGCCGTCCGCAGTCACGCGCACCACGCCCGGGCGGGGCACGGCGCCGGGGAGGAGCTTCATGCGATAGGACGGCACTGTCTTCGCGGCGCGCACGAAGCGCGCGCCCATGGCCTTCAGGTCGCCATTGAGCGGCATGCCGGAGAGGTGGGCGCCGAACACGCACACATCGAGCCGCCCCGGCTCGCTGGCGGGCGCCAGCGGGGGCAGGGCCGGCGCGGGCGCATGGCCGCAGCCCAGCGGCAGATTGCCCGCCGCCACATAGGCGCGGCCCAGCGCCGCCATCTCCGCATCCTTCCCGGCGGGGGCGAGGAGGGTGATGCCATAGGGGACGCCGGCGGCGGTGATCTTGGTCGGCACGGCGATGCCGCACAGATCCATGAGGTTCACGAAATTGGTGTAGGTGCCATTGCGCGAATTCAGGCGGATGGGGTCGGCCAGCACCTCCTCCACCGTATAGGCTGAGGGCGCTGTGGGCAGCAGCAGCGCGTCGATGCCGGCGAGGATGGGGGCAACGCGCGCGCGCAGCTCCTTGAGCTTGTACATGGCGCGGAAGGCATCCGCCGCGCTCGCCTTGCCGCCCGGCTCGGTGATGGCCCGCGTCACCGGATGCACCGCATCGGGATCGGTGGTCAAAAGGTGCTCGGCGGCGATCCAGCGCTCCGCCACCCACGGCCCCTCATAGAGCAGGCGGGCGGTCTCGGCGAAGGCGGAGAAATCGATCTCCTTCAGCACCGCGCCCAGCGATGCAAAGCGCGAGAGCGCTTCCTCATAGGCGGTGGCCGACTCGGCATCGCCGAAGAACTCCCGCTGCGCGACGGGCAGGATGCCCAGCACCGGCGCGGGCGGGGCGGCGGTGAGCGGGCCGACGGGCAGGTCGCGGGAATAGGCGTCGTCCGCGTCGAAGCCGGAGATGACGTTCAGCACCGCCATGGCATCGTCCACGGTGAGGGCGAAGATGGAGATGCAGTCCAGCGTCTTGCAGGCCGGCACGAGGCCGGTGTTGGGCACGAGGCCAAGGGAGGGCTTCAGGCCCACGATGTTGTTCAGCATGGCCGGCACGCGGCCCGATCCCGCCGTATCGGTGCCCAGCGACACCGGCACGATTCCCGCGCCCACCGCCACCGCCGAACCGGAGGAGGAGCCGCCCGGCACCAGCTCCGGGTTCACCGAGTTGCGCGGGATGCCATAGGGCGAGCGCACGCCCACGAGGCCGGTGGCGAACTGGTCGAGATTGGTCTTGCCGATGATGAGGGCCCCGGCCGCCTTGAGCCGCGCCACGACGGTGGCGTCGCGCGTCGGCACATAGGCGAAGGCCGGGCAGGCGGCGGTGGTGGGCAGGCCGGCGACGTCGATATTGTCCTTCACCGCCACCGGGACGCCGTAGAGCGGCAGCGCCGTATTGCCGGCGGCCTCCAGCGTGGCCGCCTCGGCCAGCACATCGGGTTCGTCGCGCAGGGTGATGAACATGGCCGGGTCGTCATGCACCGCAAGCCGGGCATAGACGCCGCGCACCGTATCCGAGACGGAGCGGAGGCCGGACCTGTGGGCTTCGAGGAGGCTGGCGACGGTCTGCATGGTCTACCCTGATGACGGCGCTCCACGCGCCTGATGGCAGGGGTCTAGCAGGAAGCGCGCCACTTGTATGCAATTTCTGATAAACACATAAATATCAGATGCTTGATGCAAATGAATTGCGCCCTGCAGCGGCTGGATTTGCCACTGCGGGGCGCAGGATGTGCACCTTGTGCCCAGAAAGTGGGCAGGCGTTACTGGCTCGTCCGGTTCTGCTCCGCCGGCGAAAGGGTCCGGCCGGGAGGGGCGTCGGGCGTGGTGGTCATGGGCGGGGGATTGCCGCGCGGCACGGTGATGTTCTCCGGCGCGGTCTCGCTCGGTTCGGGGCTGCCGCGGTTGGAGAACATGTTCGCCGCGACCAGTGCGAGGACCAGCACGAATGCCGCGGCGACGAGCATGCCCTGGCGTTGCATGGGGCTCTCTCCTTTTGATGGATATCGCCCCCTCAACGCCCCGGCCCCGGTGCCGGGTTCCCCTTTTTGAGGTCAGTCGCGGAACACCACGGTGCGGGAACCGTTCAGCAGCACCCGGTCCTGCAGGTGCCAGGAGATGGCCCGCGCCAGCACCCGGCGCTCGATGTCGCGCCCCTTGCGCACGAGATCCTCGGGCGAATCCTGGTGGGAGATGCGCTCCACGTCCTGCTCGATGATCGGGCCTTCATCGAGGTCCGAGGTCACGTAGTGGGCGGTGGCGCCGATGAGCTTCACGCCGCGCGCATGGGCCTGATGATAGGGCTTGGCGCCCTTGAAGCCGGGCAGGAACGAGTGGTGGATGTTGATGCACTTGCCCGAGAGCTTGGCGGACAGCCCATCCGACAGCACCTGCATGTAGCGCGCGAGCACGGCAAGCTCGGAGCCGGAGGACTGGAAGATCTCCCAGACCTGCGTTTCCTGCTCCAGCTTCGTGGCCTTGGTCACCGGCAGGTGGTGGAAGGGGATGCCATCGAAATCGAGGTGGGCATAGGTCTCGCGCGGATGGTTGGAGACGATGCCGGAGATTTCCATGGGGATCTCGCCGATGCGCCAGCGATAGAGCAGGTCGGCGAGGCAGTGGTCGAACTTGGAGGCGAGCAGAAGCACCTTCCGCTTTTCCGACACGGGACGGAGCGTGAAGCTCAGCGAGAAGGTCTGCGCCACCGCCGCGAAGCCGGAGCGGATTTCGGCGAGGCTGGCCTCGCCCTCGACCACGTTGAACACCACGCGCATGAAGAAGCGGCGGGTCTCGGTGTCGTCGAACTGCTGCGCCTCCAGGATGTTGCAGCCCTTCTCGAACAGGAAGGTCGAGACGCCGGCGACGATGCCGGGCCGGTTAGGGCAGGAGAAGGCGAGAATGATCGGCTCGTTGGGGCTGGTCATGATGCGTCCTTTATGGCGCCGCGCGACCGATGCAGCCGGGCGCCCTGTTCAGAAAATCGGTGCGGGAGAGGAGGCGCGCGCCGCGCTGCCGTCAACCTCGATCGGTGCCGGAGAGCGCGAAGCCGTATTCCGCCGCGCTCGCCGCCAGCCAGCGCAGGAAGGCGGGCGCGAAGGTGTTGCCCACCGCGAAGCGATAGCTGGGGCTCGCGTCCCGCTGCCAGAAGGTGACGCCCACGTGGGAGACCGGCGTCGTCGCCGCGTCGCCCGGCTGGAACGCGCGGGGATCAAGGTCCACCGCCACGCCCTTCACCAGCGCCTCGCGCGCCTTGGGACCGGAGATGTCGAGCACGAGATTGGCGTCGCTCTGGTCGGTGACGGCGCCAAGGCCGGCCGCCAGCTCTTCGAGGCGACGGCGCAGCGTGGCGCCGTCCGATCCTTCGGCCAAAACCAGCCACTTGCCGGGGCCGGTGCCGATGGCCTCAAGGCCGGCGCCGACACTCGCCTTCGGCGCATCCACGAGCGGCAGGCCGGAAGCGGTGGCGGCGGCGATCAGCGCAGCGGTCTTGCCCTTGCGGGCGACCAGCGTCGCGGCGGCAAGGTTCGTCACCACCTGCGCCGTGACGCCGGTGGCGCCTGCGACGCCATAGTGCCCGGCCGGAACGAGGTGGGCGGGGGAGAGGGACTGGAAGAGGTCAGACACGCTGCTTCTCCCCTTCGGGATCGACAAAGTGGGGAGAGCACACCTCGACCTCGATGTCACCGCCGCGCACCGGGTCATAGGCGCGCAGCTTCTCGCCGATGCGCTCCGGCCCGCGCTTGAGGAGGCCGAGGCCGATGGAGTGCCCGAGGATGGGCGACCAGGCGACGGAGGTCATGTAGCCCTCGTCATTCTCAGTGGTGGGGGCCGCGCCGAGGGGCAGGAAATGCGCCCCGGCCTTGAGCCGCGCCGCCTTGTCCACCGGCCGGAAGCCGACGAAGGTGGGCCGGTCGGGATCGGTGAAGGCGGGGCGGCCGGCCATCACGCGGCCGATGAAGTCCTTCTTGGTGGAGGCCATGCGCCCGAGGCCGAGATCGCGGGCGGAGGTCTGCCCGTTCAGCTCGCTGCCCGACACATGGCCCTTCTCGATGCGCAGCACGGCCAGCGTCTCGACGCCGTAGGGCGTGATGCCGTAGGGCGCTCCCGCCGCCATGATCGCCCGCATCAGCTTGTCGCCGTGGCGGGCGGGCACCGCGATCTCGTAGCCGAGTTCGCCGGAGAAGGAGAGGCGGAAGACGCGCGCTTCCACGCCGCCCATCACCGTGGTCTGGAGCGCGCCCATGAAGGGCAGGCCGGCGTTGGAGACATCCGCGCCATCCACCAGCTTCGCCAGCACGTCGCGGGAGCGCGGGCCGGAGACCGCAATCTGCGCCCACTGCTCGGTGATGGAGGCGAGGCACACGTCCAGCTCCGGCCACAGCACCTGCAGGCAGAATTCCAGATGCTGGAACACCTTGGCCGCGTTGGCGGTGGTCGTGGTCATCACATAATGGTCGTCGGCGAGACGGGCGGTGGTGCCGTCGTCCATGACGATCCCGTCCTCGCGCAGCATCACGCCGTAGCGCGCCTTGCCGACGCCGAGGGTGGAGAACATGTTGATGTAGACGCGATCCAGCAGCCGGCCCGCGTCCGGCCCCTGAAGGTCGATCTTGCCGAAGGTGGACACGTCGATGACGCCGACGCTCTCGCGCGTCGCCTTCACCTCGCGGTTCACCGCCGCCTGCCAGTCCTCGCCGGCCTTCGGGAACCACGCGGCGCGCAGCCACTGTCCGGTCTCGACGAACACCGCGCCCTGTTCCTCCGCCCACTGATGGGTCGGTGTCGGGCGGGTGGGCTTGAAGTCCACGCCGCGATGGTGGCCGGCGAGCACGCCGAGCGCCACGGGCGTGTAGGGCGGGCGGAACACGGTGGTGCCGGTCTCGGGAATGCCCTTGCCGGTGAGCGCCGCCATGATGGCGAGGCCCGCCATGTTGGAGGTCTTGCCCTGGTCGGTGGCCATGCCCATGGTGGTGTAGCGCTTGAGCAATTCCACCGCCCGGAAGCCTTCGCGATGGGCGAGGGCCACGTCCTTGGCGGTCACGTCGTTCTGCTGGTCCACGAAGGCGGGACCCTTGGCGTGCACCTGCCAGAAGGCCTTGAGGCCGTTGGGCGCATCGCCCGCCACGGGGGCGGCAGTCGCGACAGGCGCGAAGCCCGCATCTTCCGCCGCTGCGGCGCCCAGCGCGCTGCCATCCGCGAGGCTTTCGGCGAGCGTGAGGTGGCCGGCGGCGGCGCCCGCCACCACCATGCCCACCGGCACGGCGCCGGGCACGAAGGCGGCGATGTCCTCGCGCCAGATGGGCCTGCCGCCCTGATGGCAGGTGAGGTTCACGTTGGGCGTCGCCCCGCCGGAGACGCCGAGCGCCTCCACGGAGAGCGTGCGGACACCCTTGGGCGTGCGCACGGTGATGCCGGACAGGCACTTGCCGGAGGTGGCGATGACCTCGCTCCCGGTGAGGAGATCGACGCCCAGCGCCTTCGCTCGCGCGGCCAGCGCAGGGGCGACGGCGTCGCGCACATCCGCGATGGCTTCCAGCTTCACGCCGGCCGCTGCGGCGTCCAGCAGCGCTGCGATGGCGTGGTCGTTGTTGGTGAAACCGGCCGCCCGCGGCCCCGCGCCGACGCCGAAGCGCGTGGCATAGGTGGCGAGGGCCAGCGCCGACATGACGCCGGGCCGGTCGTTGCCAGGGAAGACGATGGGGCGGTCGAACGCACCCGCCGCCAGCACGGAGCGCTTGGCGATGAAGCGCCACAGCCGCTGGCGGGGCTGGAAGGGGGCGGGGACGGCGAGATGGTCGCTCACCTTCTCCACCGCGCCGAATTCGCCGCCGTCATAGGCGCCGAACACGGTGGTGCGCGGCATGAGGCGGACGTTGGGCAGGCTCGCGAGTTCGGCGAGGGTGCGCGTCAAGAAATCCGCCGCGCTGCCGCCGTCGATCTCGGCCTGCTCGGAGAGGAGCCGGCCGCCGAGGCGGAAGTCCTCGTCCGCCAGCACCACCCGCGCGCCGGTGCGCCCGGCCGCCAGCGCCGCCGCAAGGCCGGCTGCGCCGGAGCCAATGACCAGCACGTCGCAGAAATGGGTGGCCTTCTCGTAATGGTCCGGGTCGGCCACCTCGGCCGCGCGGCCGAGGCCGGCAGCACGGCGGATCATGGGCTCGTAGACCTTCTCCCAGAAGGCGGCGGGCCACATGAAGGTCTTGTAGTAGAAGCCCGCGCCGAGGAAGGGCGACACGAGCTGGTTCATGCTGAGCAGGTCGACGTCCAGCGAGGGCCAGCGGTTCTGGCTGGTGGCGTCCAGCGCGTCGAACAGCTCAATGGTGGTGGCGCGGGTGTTGGGCTCGCGCCGGGCGCCGGAGCGCAGTTCCACCAGCGCGTTGGGCTCCTCGGACCCTGCGGTGACGATGCCGCGCGGCCGGTGATACTTGAAGGAGCGGCCGACCAGCCGCACGCCGTTGGCGAGCAGCGCGGAGGCGAGCGTGTCGCCGGGATGGCCGGTGTAGCTCTTGCCGTCGAAGTTGAAGGAGAGGGTGCGGCTGCGGTCGATCAGCCCCCCTGCGGAAAGCCGGGTCATTCGGCCGCCTCCGTCCGGGTGAAGCGCACTGCGGTGATGGCGTGAGTGCGGGTGTCGCGCGTGACGGTGAGCCAGCGGCGGCAGCCGCCCGCGTGGTACCAGAGCTCGTCCATCACGCCGGCGACGTTGTCGCGCTCGTAGACGTAGACGTTGAAGGCGTCCGGCGCCTCGGGAGCGGCCGGGTCCGGCCGGACGGGCGCGGCATCGCCGAGATAGGCGAACTCATGGGACGACCTCGCGCCGCAATAGGGACAGGTGATGCGCATGGGTCAGGTCCGGGTGGGAAGGTGGGGGGCGTGGGACGAGAACAGCGCGCCCATCAGTGCAAATTCGGCTGGGCGCCGACTCCCTTTTCGTCGATCACATGGCCGGTGCGGAAGCGGTCCAGGCGGAAGGCGGCGTTGAAGCGGTGCGCCTCTTCCTTGGCGATGGTCCAGGCGAAGCACCAGCCGGAGGCGGGCGTCGCCTTGAAGCCCCCGTAGTTCCACGCGGTGTTGAGGAACAGGCCGGGCAGGGGACCCACGTCGATGATGGGCGAGCCGTCCATGGACATGTCCACGAGGCCGCCCCACGAGCGCAGCATCCGCAGCCGCCCGATGAGCGGCATCAGCGCCATGCCGCCTTCTGCCACGTCCTCGACCACGGGGAGGTTGCCGCGCTGGGCGTAGGAATTGTAGCCGTCGATGTCGCCGCCGAAGACGAGGCCGCCCTTGTCCGACTGGCTGACGTAGAAATGCCCCATGCCGAAGGTGATGACGCCCGGCACCAGCGGCTTCAGCCCTTCCGAGACGAAAGCCTGCAGCACATGGCTCTCGATAGGCAGGCGCAGGCCGAGATGCTTGGTCAGCCGCGAGGTGGAGCCGGCCACCGCGAGGCCCACCTTGCCGGCGCGGATCGGGCCGCGATTGGTCTCCACACCCACCACCGCGTCACCCTCGCGGATGAAGCCGGTGACTTCGCAATTCTGCACGATGTCCACGCCCAGCCGGTCGGCGGCGCGGGCATAGCCCCACACCACGGCATCATGGCGCGCGGTGCCGGCGCGGGCCTGCATCAGCCCGCCCTTGATGGGGAAGCGGGAGTTGTCGAAATCGAGGAAGGGGCAGAGCGCCTTCACCTGTTCGCGGTCCAGCAGTTCGGAATCCGCGCCGGCGAGGCGCATGGCATTGCCGCGCCGGGCATAGGCGTCGCGCTGGCCGTCCGAGTGATAGAGGTTGATGATGCCGCGCTGGGAGACCATGGCGTTGTAGTTGAGGTCCTGCTCCAGGCCCTCCCACAACTTCATGGACCACTCGTAGAAGGGCTCGTTGCCGGGCAGCAGGTAGTTGGAGCGGATGATGGTGGTGTTGCGCCCCGCATTGCCGGAGCCGATATGCCCCTTCTCCAGCACCGCGATGTTGCGGATGCCGTGCTCCTTGGCGAGGTAATAGGCGGTCGCGAGGCCATGGCCGCCGCCGCCGACGATGATGACGTCATAGGACGGCTTGGGCACCGCATCGCGCCAGGCGGGCGTCCAGCCCTTCTGGCCGTTGAGCGCGTTGGCGATCAGGCTGAATACGGAATAGCGGGACATTGAACCCCTCGGGACCCTTGGGAACCCCTCGGCGCGGACGCCGATGCACCCCTTTGGAAAAGATATAGCCCCGCCGAAAACCACAGGTAATATAAATCCTGCTTATTCTGTGGGGATGACGGTGCGCGAGCTTCTGCCGTTCGATCTGAAGGCGCTGGAAATCTTCCTCGCCGTCTGCGAGGCCGGCGCCATGGCCGGCGCGGCGCGGCGGCTCGGGCTCACCCAGCCGGCGGTGTCGCAGGCGGTGGCGGAGCTGGAGACGCGCATGGGCGTCGCCCTGTTCGATCGCAGCGTGCGGCCTTTGGGGCTGACGGCCGCGGGCGGCGTGCTCAGGCAGAAGGCGAGCGCGCTCCTCTCCGAGGCCCGGCAGATCGTGCCGGCGCTGAAGGAGACCGAGCACGGCCGCCTGCCTTTGATCCGCGCCGGCCTCGTCGATTCCCTCTCCCGCGCCCTCTCCGCGCCGTTGGCCGGGCGGCTGTGCGCGGTGGCCGAGGAAGTGTCGCTGCTCGCCGGCCTCACGGCGGCCCACGCCAGCGCGCTGCTCTCCCGCCAGCTCGATCTGCTCGTGGGCGTGGACGAACTCGCCGACATCGAGGGGCTGGAGCGCTTCCCGCTTCTGACCGAGCCCTATGTGCTGCTGCTCCCCGCCGGCGAGACGGCGCCCGAGCGGGTGGAGGAGGTGGCGCGCCTCGCGCAGCGTCTGCCTCTGGTGCGCTTCTCCGCCCGCTCGCGCACGGGCATCGAGGTGGACAGGCACCTGAGGCGCCTCAAGCTCGATCTGCCGCGCCGGCTGGAGTTCGACACGCCCTTCGGCGTCTCGGCCATGGTGGCGGCGGGGGAGGGGTTCGCGGTGACGACGCCGCTCTGCATCTTCGAGGCGGGGCTGGATCGCGATCGGGTCCGTTACGCGCCGCTGCCGGGTCCCGCCTTCTCTCGCAGCCTGACGCTGATCGGCCGTCGGCAGGAACTCGGCCGCCTGCCACGGGAGGTGGCGGGCTTCTGCCGGCAGACCCTGGACGAGGCGGTTCTGCCCGTCCTGCGCGCCACCCTGCCATGGGTGGGCGACACGCTCGGATAGAAGGCGCGGCAACGCGTGGGACTGCTGAAGGCCAAGCTTCGTGGCAGCCAATTGCCAAGCTTTGAAAGTCGAGTTTTCGGCCTGACGTTAAGTTTGTACTGAAAAGTCAGATCCCGGAGGCACCACCGCCCGCTGTCGGCCGCGACCGTTTGATGATACCCCTACGTCGTGTCGGGGCATTCATTTGAAGACGGGGTGGGGCAACAATGCGGATCGGCGGAGTTCTATTTGCAGCGGTAATCCTGGCTGGGTCTGCCTCTGCGGCAGGCGCGCAGACCATGAGCTATGCGCAGGCCGGCGCCCTTCTGGCGCGCAGCTGCGGCGCGGACATCAACAAGTTCTGTTCGAATGTGAATCTGGGCGAGGGCAAGCTGCTCGCCTGCATGGATGGGAAGATCAATCAGGTCAGCGCCAAGTGCAAAGCCGACTATGCGACGGCGAAGGCCTCCATCGCCGAGCGGGATGCGGCGCAGGATTCCATCCAGGAAGTCTGCTCGGCGGATACGGCGCGCCTGTGCCCCGGCATGGTGCCCCAGGACGGCAACCTGCTCTCCTGCCTGCTCCAGGCGACGCGGGTGGTGAGCGACAAGTGCAACGCCGCGATCACCAACGCCGGCTACCGCTGAGCGTCCTCCTCACATCCTCGCACTCGAACGAAGGACGTTTCGCGATGACATCGCCTTTGACCCGCCTTGCACTGGCCGCGCTGCTCGCTGCCGCCGTGCCGGCGATCGCCCCCGCCTATGCCCAGACCGCCCTCTCCGATGGCCAGATCCTCCAGGGGCTGCAAGGCCTGAGCGAAAAGGCCCCGACCATCACCGCGCAGCAGCTGCGCTCCATGGTCCAGACCCACATGGCCCAGAATCCGGGCGAGCAGCTCAGCCGTCCCTCGCTGGCGCTGAAGCTCGACCAGCTGCCGCAGATCAACGTGCAGATCCAGTTCCGCCTCGGTTCGGCGATCATCGAGCCGTCGTCCTACGGCACGCTCGGTGCCATCGCCGATGCCATGCACAACCCGATCCTGCACGGCTACAAGTTCATCGTTACCGGCAACACCGATGTCACCGGCCCGCGTGAGGTGAACCTCAAGCTCAGCCAGGCCCGCGCCGACGCGGTGGTGAGCGCGCTGGTCAGCGTGTTCAACATCAATCCCACCCGCCTCGAGGCGGTGGGGCTCGGCGAGGAAGTGCTGCTCGATCCCAAGCGGCCGACCGATCCCATCAACCGGCGCGTCCAGATCTTCACCGTGGGCCGCCTCGCGCCTTACGTCGCCCAGCGCTGAAGCCCCGACGATCCTGCATGAAGAAGGCGCCGACCCCGGCCGGGGCGGCGCCTTTTTCGTTGCGTCCGGGCCGGTGGCGCAGCCTCTCGCCGCGGGCGGAAATCCCGTTATCCTGAGGAGCCTGCGCGGCGCGCGGGCCAATATTGGGAGGACAGGATCATGCTCGCTCGACGCCGGTTCATCTCCTGCGCCATCTGCTCGCTGGCGGGGTTCGCCGCGACGCAGGTCGGCGGCACGCAGGCCATGGCACAGGGACAGGCCGCACCCGCCGCGGCGCCCGCCGGAATCTCGCGCAAGGTGCTCGGCCGCACCGACATGCCGGGCGACAAGTATGTCGCCATCCTGATGGAGGCGGAGTTCGACGGCGGCCTCAAGGTGGCGCGTCACACCCATCCGGGCGTCGAGAGCACCTATCTCATGGCCGGGGGCGGCGTGCTCTCGGTGAAGGGCCAGCCCGACCGCACGCTGGCGCCGGGTGACGGCTTCCAGATTCCGCCCGAAGTGCCGCACGCCTTCCAGGTGGGGGGCGACAAGACGAAGCTCGCCATCACCTACATCGTCGAGAAGGACAAGCCGCTGGCGACGCCCGCGCCGGAGTGAGGTGCTCAAAAAAGGTGAGAGCCCGGCGCGGGGAATGCGCCGGGCTCCCGGGGACAACCGACAGAGCAGGGCTCAGATGTCGAGGGTGTTGTCCCTTTCCCATTGGGTGAGGTGACGGGAGAAGGCGTTCCATTCCACGGTCTTCAGCTTCAGGTAGCCGTCCACGAACGGCTTGCCGAGGCGATCCGTCAGCACCTTGGACTTCTCCAGCGCGCGCATGGCATCGAGCAGGTTGAGCGGCAGGCGCTTGGCGCCCTTCACCTTGTGCCCGTCGGTGTACATGTTGATGTCGAGGCGCTTGCCCGGATCGCGCTTGTTCTCGATGCCGTCGAGGCCGGCGGCCGCGAGGCCCGCCTGGAGCAGGTAGGGGTTGGCCGCGCCGTCGGCGAGGCGGAACTCGAACCGGCCCGCATCGGGAATGCGGATCATGTGGGTGCGGTTGTTGCCGGTGTAGGTGACCGTGTTCGGCGCCCAGGTGGCCCCGGAGATGGTGCGCGGGGCGTTGATGCGCTTGTAGGAATTCACCGTCGGGTTGGTGAGGGCGCACAGCGCGTCCGCATTGTGGATGAGGCCGCCGATGAAGTGGTAGCCCAGCTCGGAGACGCCCAGCTCGCCCTTGGGATCGGAGAAGGCGTTCTTGCCCTTCTGCCACATGGAGACATGGGCGTGGCAGCCCGAGCCGGTGAGGTTGATGAACGGCTTCGGCATGAAGGTCGCGCGCAGGCCGTGCTGCTCCGCGATCGACTTCACCATGTATTTGAAGAAGACATGGCGGTCGGCGGTGAGAAGCGCGTTGTCGTAGTTCCAGTTCATCTCGAACTGGCCGTTGGCGTCCTCATGGTCGTTCTGGTACGCGCCCCAGCCGAGCTTGAGCATGGCGTCGCAGATGTCCTTGATGACATCATAGCGGCGCATGAGGGCGGCCTGATCGTAGCAGGGCTTCTCGGCGGTGTCGGCGGTGTCCGAGATGGACTTGCCGTCCTGCGTGATGAGGAAGTATTCGCACTCGACGCCCGTCTTGATCTCGTAGCCGAGACGCGCGGCGGCGGCGAGCTGCTTCTTCAGCAGCGTGCGGGGCGCCTGCTCCACTTCCTTGCCGCCCATGTAGAGGTCGGCGGCGAGCCAGCCGATCTCTTCCTTCCAGGGCAGCTGGATGAGGCTGGTCGGGTCCGGCACGGCGAACAGGTCGGGATCGGCCGGCGACATGTCGAGCCAGGTGGCGAAGCCGGCGAAGCCGGCGCCTTCCTTCTGCATGGGGCCGATGGCGGAGGCGGGCACCAGCTTGGCGCGCAGGCCACCGAACAGGTCCACGTAGGAGATCAGGAAATACTTGATGCCGCGGTCCTTCGCGACCTTGGCGAGGTCGATCTGGGCAGCGGCGGAAGCGCGGCCTTCGGCCTCGCGGAGCGGCGTACGGAAGTGGTCCATGCGAAATTCCCCGGAATTTGGAAGCGGTATTCTTTGAAAAAAGCCGCGCCGGTCGAGCGGCGCGGCTTGAAGGTTCGGATCAGTATCCGCCGGTCCTGCCGGGCACCCAGGAGGTGCCGGCCAGGGGCACGCCGGCCATGGCGGCGGCCTCCACGGTCAGCGCCACGAGGTCTTCCGGCTCCAGATTGTGCAGGTGGCTCTTGCCGCAGGCGCGGGCAATGGTCTGCGCCTCCAGCGTCATCACCGAGAGATAGTTGGCGAGGCGGCGGCCGGCCTTCACCGGATCGAGCCGCTTGGACAGCTCGGGGTCCTGGGTGGTGATGCCGGCGGGGTCGCGGCCTTCGTGCCAGTCGTCATAGGCTCCGGCGGTGGTGCCGAGCGCCTGGTATTCGTCTTCCCACTGGGGATCGTTGTCGCCGAGCGCGACGAGGGCCGCCGTGCCGATGGCCACCGCGTCGGCGCCGAGGGCCAGCGCCTTGGCCACGTCCGCGCCGGTGCGGATGCCGCCGGAGACGATGAGCTGCACCTTGCGGTGCATGTCGAGGTCCTGGAGCGCCTGCACGGCCGGGCGGATGGCGGCGAGGATCGGGATGCCCACGTGCTCGATGAACACGTCCTGCGTCGCCGCGGTGCCGCCCTGCATGCCGTCGAGCACCACCACGTCGGCGCCCGCCTTCACCGCCAGCGCGGTGTCGTAATAGGGCCGCGAGGCGCCGACCTTCACATAGATCGGCTTCTCCCAGTCGGTGATCTCGCGCAGCTCCTCGATCTTGATCTCAAGGTCGTCCGGGCCGGTCCAGTCGGGATGGCGGCAGGCCGAGCGCTGGTCGATGCCCTTGGGCAGGGTGCGCATGGCGGCCACGCGATCGGAAATCTTCTGGCCGAGCAGCATGCCGCCGCCGCCGGGCTTGGCGCCCTGGCCGATGACGATCTCGATGGCGTCGGCCTTGCGCAGGTCCACCGGGTTCATGCCGTAGCGGGACGGCAGGTACTGGTAGACGAGGGTCTTGGACTGGCCGCGCTCCTCCGGCGTCATGCCGCCGTCGCCGGTGGTGGTTGAGGTGCCCACCGTGGAGGCGCCACGTCCCAGCGCTTCCTTCGCCTGCGCGGAGAGCGCACCGAAGCTCATGCCGGCGATGGTGACGGGGGTCTTCAGCGTGATCGGCTTCTTGGCGAAGCGGGTGCCGAGGGTGACCTCGGTGCCGCACTTCTCGCGATAGCCCTCCAGCGGGTAGCGCGACATGGAGGCGCCGAGGAACAGCAGATCGTCGAAGTGGGGCAGCTTGCGCTTGGTGCCGGCGCCACGGATGTCATAGATGCCGGTCGCCGCGGCCCGGCGGATCTCGGCCAGTGTCGCCGGATCGAAGGTGGCGGAGAAGCGCGGCGGGGTGCGCGGCGTGTTGTTGTGGGCGGTCATGGGGTCCTCACCCGGAAAAGTTCAACTGCGGTCGGTGCGTCCCGCCCGTGGCGGGCGCGACGGCGGCGCGCGTCAGTAGGCGGACGCGTTGTCCACGTGGAAGTTGTAGAGCTGGCGGGCGGAGCCGTAGCGCTTGAACTCCGAGACATCGACCGCGCCTTCAAGGCCGGCGGCCTTCAGCTTCTGGGCCAAGAGCGCCTTGTGCTCGTCCCGCATCTCCTTCTCGATGCAGTCCGCGCCCAGGCTCTTCACCGTGCCGCGAACGAAGAGCTTGGCCTCGTAGAGGCTGTCGCCCAGCGCCTCGCCGGCATCGCCCAGCACCACGAGGGAGCCGGACTGCCCCATGAACGCGCTCATGTGGCCGATGGAGCCCTTCACGACGATGTCCACGCCCTTCATGGAGATGCCGCAGCGGGCGGAGGCATTGCCATCCACCACGAGCATGCCGCCATGGGCGGTGGCGCCGGCCGACTGGCTGGCATCGCCGCGCACATGCACGAAGCCGCTCATCATGTTCTCGGCGACGCCCTGACCGGCATTGCCGTGGATGATGACGGAGGCTTCCGCATTCATGCCGGCGCAGTAGTAGCCGACATTGCCCTCGATCTCGACGGTGAGGGGCATGGCCAGCCCCACAGCCACCGCGTGGCGGCCGTTGGGGTTCAGCACCCGCCAGCGGCGGGCGTTGGATTCAGCGGTGGCCTTGTGAAGGGCCTCGTTCAGCTCGCGCAGCGGCGTGGTGGCGAGGTCGAAGGTCACGTCCGGCGCAATTGCGTTCACTGTGCGCGCTCCCAGAAATACACGGTGGCGGGCTCGGGCTCGAAGACCTTGGCCTTGGCGATGCCGGGCAGGTCGACGAGCGCGCGGTATTCCGAGCCGAAGGCGACATACTGGTCGGTCTCGGCCATCACGGCGGGCTTGCAGGCGATGGGATCACGCAGCACGCCGAAGCCGCTCTCGGTGCCCACCACGAAGGTGAAGAAGCCGTCGAGGTCCTTCAGGCCCGCTTCCAGCGCCTGCCCGAGGGAGGCGCCTTCCCGCATCCGCCAGGTGAGATAGCCGGCGGCCACCTCGCTGTCGTTCTCGGTCTCGATGGCGATGCCCTCGCGCTTCAGCTGCCGGCGCAGGGCGTTGTGGTTGGACAGCGAGCCGTTGTGCACGAGGCACTGGTCGGCGCCGGTGGAGAAGGGATGCGCACCGGCTGTGGTCACGGCGCTCTCGGTGGCCATGCGGGTATGGCCGATGCCGTGGGTGCCGCGCATCTGCGCGAGGCCGAAGGTCTGCGCCACGGAGGAGGGCAGGCCGACCTCCTTGAAGATTTCCATGCGGGAGCCGGTGCCCACCACCGCCACCTCGGGATGGCGCTCGGCGAGGAAGGCGCGCACGGCGGCCTCACGCACCTGCGGGATTTCCACCACCGCATGGGTGCCGTGGAGGACGAGGGCGGGCATGCCGTTCGCCGGGCCGGACAGGCCGGCGGCGAGGTCCTCGAAATCATAGCCCCGGGCGGCGCGCAGGGAGAGCTTCACACTGTCCTTGCCGCCGGCGCCGTAGACCGCGAAGCCCGCGCTGTCGGGGCCGCGATCAGTCATGACGCAGAGCATGGACGCGAGCATGGCACCCAGCTCGCCTTCGAGCTTCGGGTCCTTGAGGAAAAGTCCGACGATGCCGCACATGGCGTTCGATTTTACTCCATTGCGGGCCGCCGCTGCGGCCTTGTCACAAGGAGTACGCCCGTTAGGCGAGGGCGTCAATCGGAAGAGAATATAATTTTCTCTGGAGGAAAACTTCGCTGATCGTCAGGGTGAGAAGGGCGCGCCGGCTCAGTGCCGGTCGCGGCCGTAGACGATGATGGACAGGTAGGTCATGGGCGCCTTGATGAGGTCTTCCGGGCCATGGGCGGCACCGGAATCGAACATCAACGCATCGCCGGCGCGCAGGTGATAGGTGCGGTCCGCGTGGCGGTAGAGCACCTCACCGGAGAGCATGTAGATGAACTCCACGCCCGCATGGCGGAAGCCCGTGTAGGGCGCCGCCTCTTCGGTGAGGGTGATGAGGTAGGGCTCCACCACGATGTCGCCGCCGAGGCCGTGGCCCAGCAGTTCGTACTGATGGCCGACCTTGGTGCCGCGCCGCTCGATGATGACGCCCTGCTGCGCCTTCACGAAGGAGCAGTCGCGCCGCTCCTCGAAGGCGGAGAACAGCGTGGTGAGCGGCACGTTGAGCGCCTTGGAGATGGATTGCAGCGTGGCGAGGGAGGGGGAGATCTGCCCGTTCTCGATCTTCGACAGCATGCCCACCGAGATGCCGGCCGCGCCCGCGAGGTCGGAAACCGTCAGGTCCAGCTCGCGGCGGATGGAGCGCACCTGCACGCCCAGAGCCTCCTCCAGCGTGACCGCCTCCGCTGCGGGGGCGCTGGACCCGGTGACATAGTCGGCAGTCTCCTGGTCGACGCTCTTCGGCTCGGCGACGCTCTTCATCTTGCGCTCGGGCACACCATCCCCCGTCGTTCCCGCATATCCGCCCCAGCCGTGATGCTGCGTCCGGGCGGTGATTTGCCGGCCATTGTGCCAGCTTCCGCGCAAGAATGCATCGCACCGTTGGCGACTCGCGCGATGGCACGCAGGTGGAGAAATGAGGCTGTCTGCAACCCGCGCAGGACGGCGGGCGCCCGTCCCGCGATCGCGTGCGTGTCCGGTGACAGGGGGGCGGAAACGCTTGTCCCGAAACGCATCGAGGCGATCACCGCCCTGGCTTGTCCACAGCTCCCACGCGCCGCCCTACAGACTGCATGCCGGCTCTGGACACGACCCGATTTCCTCCCTATACACTCGCCGCTCCGAAGGGGTTGACGCCCCTCCGGACCCGGGCCCCGGCCCGGCGGATGCCCAGGTAGCTCAGTTGGTAGAGCATGCGACTGAAAATCGCAGTGTCGGTGGTTCGATTCCGCCCCTGGGCACCATCACTTTCCTAAGCCCCTGAAATCATTGAGATTTTCGCTTTATCTTTCCCACTGGATACGGTGGGCAAGGCAGAGTGGGAAAGATTTGTTCACTTTTTGGTCGGCGCCACGAGGTGCATGGCGTCGCCGGCGAGGCGCTTGCGGTTCGCCTTCCTGGTGTAGCGGGCCGCCTGCTTGGGGCTCTCCCATCCATAGATCGCCATGAGCTGATGCTCGGTCGCGCCGTTCTCGGCGGCGATCGTGGCGCCGGCCTTGCGCAGGCCATGGGCCGAGCACTGCGGCAAGCCGGCTTCGTCGCATCGATCGCGAAACCAGTTGCCGAAGCCGGCGTCGCTGAAGGGCGCCCCGAACTCCGTCACGAGGAAGGTCATGTGGCTGCCGGGCGTGGCGTCTATGACCGCCTGGAGCTGCGGCAGCACGGGGATCTCCCGCTCTTTCACGAGGTGGCGGCGGCCCTTCACCTCCGTGAAGCGCAGCCATCCGTTCCGGATCATCTGGCGGCCGAGCTGGACCACATCGGAGCGTCGCACGCCGGTGTAGAGGAGAAGCGCGAGCGCGAGGCGGGCCTTGGAGCCGAGGGGGTGCCGCGCCTCATATTGCTCGATCTCGTCCACGCTCCACGTGTGCCAGCCGTTCCCCGCCGCCGTGAAATAGGGCACGTCGCGGGCGAGGTTGACCGTGATGCCGGGGAGTTCATCGGCGATCGCCCAATTGAACACCTTCCGAAGCACCTTGATTCGGCTGTTGCCGGCTTCCGGAGCGGCGAGCTTGCGATCGCGCAGCACGCGGATCGCCTTGACCGAGAGTCGATCAAGGGGAAAGTCCGCATAGAAGGTCTTGGCGCCGGGCTCGGTCGGCTCCTCGAACATGCTTTCCAGAATGAGCTTGCGGACATGGCGGGTGCGCGCGCTGTCGCGCTTGTGGTCCGCGCTCTCGGCCATGAACCGAATGCACATCCAACGGAACGTGCCGGGCTTCGGGGTGCGGTCGCGGGCCTTGTCTTCCGTCTCCTCCGGCTCGGCGGGGACGGGGGAGAAGGCGCGCGCGATCGCCTCATCATAGGCCTTGCGGAATTCCGGGGTGCCGGGGCGCTCGCGGATGCGGATCTTCTTGTGACCCTTGCCGCGCCACACATAGATCCGCACGTTGCCGTGGCGGTCCATGTCCTCATAGACGTATTGCAGCCGGTCCAGCATGGGTGCGCCGCTCGTCATACCGCCACCCGTGCCCACGGATCGTCGCGGTTTTCCTCTTGTGCGCCATCGGGCAACGCATCGAACGCAGCGTCAAGCTTCCTGCGATCCCACACCGTGCGGCTGTTGATCCTCTTCGCCGGCGGCATGCGGCCATCCTTCACCAGCTGATCGAAGGTGCCGGCGGACACGCCGATATAGGCCGCAGCCTCGGTGCGGGAGAGACCGCGCGGGGGCAGGCTGATGGGAAGGATGTCATGCCGCGCCATCGCGAGCCCTCCCTTGGTCGTCCGCCGCCATACCGGCGATCAGCGGCCATGCAGCCTTCAGATCTTCCACCAAGTTTCCGGCGGCCTCGGCGACCTCGCAAAGCGCCTCGATGCGGGTGAGCAGCAGCATCCGCGCGGCGCTGGTCTCGCCGGCGGCCTCATATTCGGTGACGATGCCGAGGGCACGATCAAAGGGTGTCATGGGCGCGCCTCAGCCGAACGGGATTTCATCGTCGGGACCGGCCGGCGCGGCGCCGTAGCTGCCTTCGTCGGGGGCGGGCGCGCGCTCGGTGGTATCTAGGAGGGTCAGCTCGCCACGGAAGGGCTTGAGCACCACCTCGGTCACATAGCGCGTGACGCCGGCCCTGTCGGTCCATGCGCGGGTGGCGTTCTTGCCCTCGACGTAGACCTTCGAGCCCTTCTTCAAGAACTTCTCGGCCGCGTCCACCAAGCGCTCGTTATAGATCACCACCTGGTGCCACTCGGTTTCTTCCCGGCGCTCGCCGGTGGCCTTGTCGCGCCAGCTCTCGGATGTGGCGACGGAGAAGCTGGCGATGCGCGCGCCCGCCTGCGTCTTGGCGATCCTCGGGTCTTTGCCGAGGTAGCCAACGATGATGACTTTGTTGACGCCTGCCATCGGTCAGGCCCTCCCCTTGGGTTGGCGGGCCGGCGGCCACGGGATCTTGCGGATTTGGCCGGCGTGCGCGCCGAAGGCCTTCCAGAGCGGCGGTTGCTGCAGGTCGGGGTGCGGCGCGACGGCGGACGTGATGGCGCGGAACACCACGGCCACGTCATCGATATTGAGGCCGAGGCGCGGGTGCAGCACCAGCGCTCGCTTCAGGCCTTCCATGAGCTGGCGCAGCAGTGCCGGGGAGGCGCCCTGTGTCAGGTCGGTGAGGATGTCGAGGCCGTCCTCGCCGAAGTCGAAAGGCGCCGCATAGCGGTTCAGGATGGCGAAGCGCTCCTCGCCGTCCGGCAAGTCCACGGAGATCTGCATGCCGAACCGCCGCCACAAGGCGGGGTCGAGCTGATCCTTGCGGTTGGTCGCCGCGATCGCCATGCCGCGAAAGGCTTCCACCCGCGTGAGCAGGGTGGTGAGCACCATGTTCCGCTCGCGCCCGGCCGAACTGTCGTCGGACAAGCGCGTGCTCCCGATGGAATCGATCTCGTCCAGCAAGAGCACGCAGCCATGCTCGGCCTCGGCGAGCCCATCGAAAAGCTCGCCGATATTGTTGGAGCTGCCGCCGAACTGAGGGGTCATCAGCCGCTCGGCCTGGACCGTTACCAGCGTCAGCCCAAGGCGGGCCGCGAGGTGGTGGGCAAGAGTCGTCTTTCCCGTGCCGGGCGGCCCGTAGAGCAGCGCCGTCGCGCGGGGCTTGAGGCCTACGCTCTCCAGCTCGGCCCGGGCGCGCAGCTCGGTCAGCCACTCATAGATGGCGAGCCTCGGCCCGGCGGCGAGGATGGGCTCCTCGGCCTGGTGGGGCAGGAGGATGGTGCCGAACTTCTGGACCTTGTCGAGGCCCTTGGTGAGGTCCGGCTTGCGGGTGCGGGCGGGCTCGCTCACGGCTGGCCCTCCCCGTCGCCCTTGCGGCCCTTCGCGGGTGCCTTCGCGCCGCGCTTGGTCGCTCCCTTCGGCGCGCTCTTGGCGGCAGCCTTCTCGGCGGCGGTGTCCGCCTGCCTGCGCTTGGTGCGCTTCACCAGATCGTCGAGCCGCTTTGCGGCGTCACCTTCCGGCTGAGGTGCGGGATCGGCAAGCGGGGCTGCCCACGGCGCATCCGGCGCGGGTTCCTCGAAGGTGCCCGAATGGTCATCCGGGTCCGCCGGGGCGGCGGGGTCTTGCGGGTCGCCAAAGGGTAGGGGGTCTTGGTCGGGATCCACGGCGCTCTCGGGTGCGGCGGACGGCTCGGCCGTCGCGCCGCCGTCGCGCTTGTCGTCTCCCTTCGCGCCCTTCTTGGACTTGCGGCGCCACGCCTCGGGAATGTCCATGCCGTCCGAGCCGGAGGCGGCGCAGAAGCCTTCATCCCACGCGGCGCGGCGCGGATCGCCCGCCGTATAGGGATTGTCGATGATGCGCACGCCGGCGCGGAACGCCTCGCCGCCTTCCTCGCGTGCTTCCTCGGCGGTGCGCATCACCTCCTGCGCGTGGGCAGGCGGCGCGGGCACCGGTTCGGCGTTGGGCTCTTCCTTCATGAGCCGCTCGCGGGCGGCGTCGCCCAGCGGCGTGCCGTCGAGGAGGCCGCAGGCGGCCTCATAGATCTCGGTGAGTTCCTTCTCCAGCCTGCGTTCGGCAGGGGTCAGGCGACGCAAAGCGATCATCTTTGTGATCATCTTCACGTCGAAGCCGGCGGATTTTGCCTCTGCCTTCACATCCTTGATGTCGTCGGCGATGGACCTCTTCTCTTCCTCCAGCCGCTCGATGCGCTCGATGTAGGAGAGGAGGCGCGCGTTGTTCACGGCACTCATGCGACGCTCCGGAGAGTAGCGGGGAGGTGGATGCGCAGCTCTTCGACAAAGGCTTCCTCGACCTTCGGCCACGGCTGCGGGCGGATGCGGGTGCCGACGGGGCGGCAGGGCACCGGAGCGGGTTGCGACGGGCACGGCCCCACGTCGCGCCATTCGGTGGCGAAGGCCCTGAGGTCCGCCTGGTGCACGGCCTCCGCCACGTCTGCCGGGGGCGGCCATTGCAGCCCGGCGGCTTCGTGGATAGCTGCATATCCGCCCGCGAGACGAGGGCGGCGAGCGCCTCGCCCCCGCCGAGCGCGCGCAGCGCCCCTTTGAAGGGCGAGGAGATGTCCGCGAGATAGGCCTCGTGCGCGTCGTGCAGCAGGCCATAGGCGCGCTGGCCCGGCGGCAGCTGCGCCGCCACGAACAGGGAGTGTTGCGCGACGGAATAGAAGGGGCCTGTCGCCCCCACGAAACGGCAGATCTTGGCGAGGTGCGAGGCGATGTCGCGGAAATGCACATCGCTGGGGCGCGGATCGAGAAGGTACCACCGCCGGCCCGACGCAGTGGTGATGAAGATGTCGGCGGCGTGGCGCATGCGCTAGGCTCAGGACTCATTGATCAGAGCCAGAAGATGACGACAGCTGCGATGCAGATGGCAGAGAAGAAGGTGTGAGCGCAACGGTCGTAGCGTGTGGCGATGCGGCGCCAGTCCTTGAGCTTGGCGAACAGGTTCTCGAC